>JAVERM010000022.1:0-23813 GCA_034007105.1 Trichlorobacter sp. | reverse complement strand
AGTAGTGAAGGTATGGAGCTGAAGTGCGCCCCCCGCGAGCGGACAGCCACCCAAAGGGCAAGGCTGAAGCTTGTGATCAGGTTTACCAGTCCTATCAGTGCCAGCCCGAGTATGGATAATGCTGCCAGCATACTGCTGCCGGCATCAAATTTAAGTGCTGCCAGTGCGTAGCCAAGGTTTGCCGATGAAAAGGCGATGTGGCGGATATCCAGCGGCAGCCCCAGCATGGCACCAAAGGCAGGGGTAAGCCCCAGCATCATGCCAAAGAAAAAGTTGCCGAAAAGTCCGCCTGCGTTCTGGCTTATGTAATCCCCTGTTTTTTCTGCATTTTCCTTTCCTGCCAGTTTGTGTAGCCAGCGCAGGCTGGCAATTCTTGGTCCTATTTTGCTGTAGGCAGCCATGTTATCCACATAGCCGGAGACCAGTCCGGTTACAAACAGCCAGACCCCTGCCACAGCTGCATAGACAAGTGCCAGGGTGGAAAAAGGCTGCAATTCGTGCAGCAGGGTCATTGCTTTTTCAGGGGTTACGGTTTTGTTGTGCATCAACAGTCCCAGGGTGCCTAGAAATACTGCCAGTGGAAAGGCTACGCTTACGTTGCCAATAATGGCAGCAAACTGGCTGCGGGCTGTGGCTACAATCAGGTCAGCCAGGCTATCCTGATCTTTAAGCCTGCCGCTGGTGTGGGAGATGGTGGCAGCTATTTTGGCTGCTGTCATGGCTGGCTGTTTGGTGGCAATGGTAAAGTGCAAAAGATGCACAAGTACAAAGCCACCACCGTAGATAAGTCCGTTTAAAAGCCCTTGGGAAAGCACCGGCAGGTGCAGGTGATAGCCGGATATTTTGAGCAGTGCCATGATGCCGATTAAAACTCCGGCACCGGCTGCGGCGTTAAGTATCAGGTGCCACTGTTTTTTGTCTTCAGCAATGTAATGCTCACCGGTGCGGGCAGCGTTTTCTGTTACCAGAAGCGAGATAATGCCCAATAAATCGGCAAAATGTTTACGCAGGCTGTTGCGCTCCAGCTCTTGCTGGCAGATGTTTATGATAAATACCGACCAGCGCACCACAACCTCTTCTTCGGGCAGGGTTTCCACTTTTACAGCCAGAAGGTCCACCATCAGCTCCAGCCTTTTAAGGTGCTGGGTAAGCCGCGCCAGATGGTAGGTAAGGGTCATGCTGGTTCCGGCAGATGCGGTTGCCTTGCGGTTGGCTTGCTCCACAATGTTGTGGCACTGGCTGATTAACACCAGCAGGTGGTTTTTATCCTGTTGGGTAATGGTGGGCTGTTCGTCGTCCAGATGGGCAACAAAGCTCATCAGTTCATCATTTAATGCCACAAAAGGTGATTTGGCAGAGTAGCGCAGGGTGGGGATAACCCGCAGCAGTTCAGGTTCAAAGCCCATTGCACAAAGCCGCCTGGAAAGTACGCAGGCAGTTTCAGCAATCTGGCGGGTGATTTTGCGCGATAAGGGGGTTAAAAGCCGCCAAAAGGTTATCTGGTCTTCAAGGGGGATGCTTTTCATCCAGATGCAGTCGGTCTGGCGGTGGAAGATGGCGCGGATGCAGTCGCGCAGGTCTTCGGGATCAAGCAGTTCAGGCAAAATTCTGTGGATAAATTTGCGCTTTAGTTCCGAGAAAAAACCGGTGTTGGGCAAAAGTCCGGATTCTGCATAAAAGTTGTAATGGCTGCGCTGGGCAAAAAGGGCAAGCAGGGCAGAACGCAGACCATCATAAAAACGGGGGATTTCCAGCAGTTGCAGCATTCTGCGCCAACGCCGCAAAGCCTGCTCGCCATTTAGGCAGTTGTCCGGACGCACAGCATCAAAAAGCTGCACAAGCTTTGGCAGGGGATCGCCAGCACCATCGGTAAGGTTGCTAAGGGCACGGCTGATGTTATCCACATTGCTGTGTGGTTCAAAGCTTTTTTTGTCAGACATTTAATGACCTTTTTCTTTTTAATGCCAGGTGCTTCATAACTTCGTCAGGCTGATTTTCAGGAATCAAGCTCAGCAGGTGTATAACGCCTTAATGGAGTATGATCAAAGTCTGTATCAAATGACACCAAAGTACAGTTATGGGTCACTGCTGCGGTATATTGATAGGCATCGTCAAAGTCAAGACGTAGTTTCTGTTGATATTTGACCAGTTGCCTCATTTCATCAACGTTGAGAGTAATAAGTTGTATTGCGGCATTCTCAAGGGTATCTGCGATAAAATCAGTAAAAACATCATGCTTATGATGCCGTGTAAGGATAATTCCAATTGAATACAAGGTGAAATCGGTCATGGCAAGATCAGCAGTGTTGGAATGCTGCAAAAAACTCTGTACTTCTCCGGCTCGCTGCTGGTCAAGTAACAGCTCAAGCCAGATGTTGGTGTCAAGTAGCATATTCATGACTGCCACCATTCAAGGGACTTTTTCTGGAGTTCACAGGAACTGTACTTGTCGCGCAGTTCGGAAAGCCTGCCAGCCCATGAAAGGCGTAAGGGTGGAGTAACCACTTTAAGCCCACGTTTTTTGATCAGAAAATCCACGTAATCTTCAACTTCAGATTGCATTGATCTTGGTAAGTCATTGATTTTTTCAGCCAGGTTGGACATCTTGTTATCCTCCATTATGAACTATTACTTTTGTTCAGGATGACGATTTGTTTTATATGCCTTCATAACTCCCCCTGACCCCCTCTTATCTTAAGAGGGGGAACTTAAAGCCCCCCCATCCCCTTCTTGTGGTTATTTATTACGCTGCCGGTTTTGCTGGCGGTGTAAACCATTGTTCTTTAGGTACAGTTTTGGGTGTTTCCGGATCAGAGATGTAGTTTGGTGACATTATCTGTATGCCATGCTCATTAAAAACATCCTGTATATTCTGGTGCAGTGCGCTTGCCATGTCACCCCTTGAGGTTGGACCATTGCGGATAACCACGCAGGCAAGGCAGTAGTTTACGTAAAAATCAGACAATGCTGTTTGCAGTACTTCCGGCGGCGGCATCTGCCGGATTTTAGGAGTCTTTTTGGCTGCTTCAATCAAAAGGGCATGTACCTGCCGCCAGGGGGTGTCATAGCCGATGGTTACGTTTATCTCCAGAATAAAGCCATCGCCAATGGTGCGCGAGTAGTTATGCACAGTGTTACCAAGTATAAAGGCATTGGGCAGGTTCATATCAACACCCGCGCTTTGGATATGGGTGCTGAAAAGTCCAAGCTCCATTACTGTGCCGCTGGTGCCGGCAATGGTTACCTGCTCGCCAGTGCGAAAGGGGCGGGTGTACATCAAAATCAGCCCGCTTACCGCCTGGTTGACCAGGCTGGAAGCACCAAGGGAAATCATCAGACCCAGCAGTACGGACAAGCCTTTAAATGCTTCGGTGCCAGAGCCAGGCAGATAGGGGTAGGCTGCCACCAGGGCAAATAGCCAGATGGCAGCAGAAAGCAGGCGACGGGTGGGAGGTACTGTATCAGGAGCAAGCCAGGCAAGCTGCAAGCTGCCGTTTTCAACACGGTCAAGCACGGTTTTAAGCAGGTTGACCGAAAACTTTGCCAGTAAAAAGATTACAAATGCTGCCAAAAGCCCGGGCACAGTACGCAGGATGCCGCTGCCAAAACCAAGGAAAAGATCAATTAAATGGTGGTTTAAACGCTCGCCCCAGGGTCTGGTGTAGGGAAAACGGCTAAGTACAAAGCCAAGCCATTGATAAATCATCAGCAGGATAAATGCCCAGTAGATAAATTCAACCGTGCGCCGCACCAGCATTAAAAGCCGCTCGCGGCTCAGCAGTGATTCACCGCCAACTTCCAGTTTTTCGGCATGGTTTTCAGTAAGGGTGCTAAGGCGGATGTAAAGCCACCTTTTTGCCCTGAAAGCCAGCTTTAACAGCGCGATTAAAATAATGGTTGCCACAACAAAGTAGCCGGTTGCTTTAAGCAGTATTTTCAGGTTGCGGGCTTCCTGCATCTCTTTAACCACCAGCTGCAATGCTTTTGCGGCTTTTTCGGCAGATTGCTCCAGGGTTTCCTGTTGCAGGCTGTCGGCATCTTCCGGAATCATGATAAACGCTGATACATTATCCAGATGAATAACCATGCCCTGGGAGGTCAGTTCTCTGGTTACTTTGCCAGGGCTGTCGGCAGCCAGAAGCCGCTGCAAGGCTTCTTCTGTACGTTTAGCACGTTCCTTTACAGGTACACCCAGAAACGGTGCGCGAAAGGTGACAATATCGCGGTTAAAAACCCTTACCGTAGCAGTGCTGCCCTGATCTTTGGTTTCGTCTTCAGCAGCAAAGGCAAAAGCCACAGAAAGGGTAAGGATAGTCAGTAATATCAATATGTTGGTGGTTATACGGCGGATCATGGTGAAACCTCTTTTTTATTTCTGATTAAAAACCCTTCTTTGCCACGAATAAATACCCCCTCCCTCTTCGGGTACTCCCCCTTGGCAGGGGGAGAGTTTCAAAACTATTATTGGTTTTATTCGTGTCCATTCGTGTTAATTCGTGGCTGAAAACTGTTTATCCGTTATCTTCAAAAATCTCACTGTAAATATGGCGGATGGCATCGGTGGTTTTAATGTAGTCATCCATCAGTTCTTTGCCAGGATGGCGCAATTTGGGGTTGTAGCCAAGCCGCCTGGCAAGTTTATCCAGATAACGCTGGTCATCAGCCAGATCATTGATGGAGTGATCATGAATCAGGCGCAAGCGGTTTTCCAGTTTGCGCAGAAATTTGTAGCCGTTTACCAGCTGTTCTGCATCGGCTTTGGCAAGCAGTCCAAGGCGGGCAGCTTCGGCAATAAGGTCAACAGTGCGGGTAAGCCGCAGGGTTTTGTGTTGATAGCCGTGGCTTAATTGCAGGTACTGGGCGATAAATTCCACATCCACCATACCACCTCTGCCGGTCTTTATGTTAAAGGTGCCTGCCCGCTCGTGGGCTATTTCATGCTCCATCCGCATCCGCAGGCGATGGATTTCCTGCCGTCCGCCATGATCAAGTCCGGCACCGTACACAGTGAGGGTGATAACATCTTCCACCTGCCGTACAAGCTCGCGGCTGCCCAGCACTACCCTGGCTTTTGACAATGCCTGCCGCTCCCATATCTGGGCATCATTTTGGTGGTAGGCAGCAAAGGATTCAAGGGAGGTAACCAGCGGCCCGGCATTACCGGAGGGACGCAGCCTGGTATCCAGTTTGTAGGCATAACCTTCACGGGTAAGGGTAGACAGCACCAAAATCAGCTTCTGCGCCAGTTTGGCAAAATATTCATGGTTGGTAATCTGCTTGTTGCCGTTGGTTAAGCCCTGCTTGTCGTACACAAAGATTATATCCAGATCAGAGTGGTAATTAAGCTCTCGCCCGCCCAGCTTGCCCATGGCGATAATTGCCATTCCTGCTGCCCTGTTTTCGCCATCTTCCTGATAGCAGGGGCTGCCAAAACGGGTAAGCTCACCTTTGGCTATTTCGTAGGCAGCAGCCAGGCTTGTTTCTGCCAGTGAGGTTAATTGCTGGGCAATGCTGCCCTGCTTAAGCTGACCATGAATATCATTCATGCCAATGCGCAAAAACTCTTCATTGCGGTAACGCCGCAAAACATCCAGCCTGCTTTCAAAATCCTCTGCCTGCGCAAGCAATGCGCCAAGCTCAGCCTGCATTATTTTTTTCTGCTTGACTGTGGAAAGGTAGCTGCGGGCAACCATTGCTTCCAGTAATTCCGGATGGCTGATCAGGATTTTGGATAAAAATTGCGAGGTGCCAAACAGGGTTGCCAGCAGTTTTAATGGTTCGGGATTTTCTGCCAGCAAGGCAAAGGTGGCAACACGCCCCAAAACTGCTGCAAAAAAACGCTCCGAGCTTGCCAGTGCCATGTCCGGATCAGGTGATTCCAGCAATGATTCAAGCATAAAAGGAGAGATGCGGGTGATAATCCTGCGTACCCTGCTGCTGGTTTTACGCTTCAAGGCACCGCCGCGCAGCATGGTGAGGTTATCAAAGCCGGCATCAACATCTTCAATCCCCCGCTCTGCCAGCATATCCTTTGCCAGATCCGGCTCTGCCTTGGGATCAAGCAGGTAAAAGATTTCAGGGCTTATCTGTGAGCTGTCTGCCTGCTCCTGCTCGTAGAAAATACCGGCATAAATGGCAGATACCTGCTGGCGGTGCTTTTCCAGCAGCTCCATAAAACGGTCTGTGCCCTGCTCCCTTAAAAAGCCGCACCGTCTGGCAAGGGCAGCCAGCTCCTCGGCTTTAATGGGCAGGCTGTGGGTCTGGCGTTCCTGCACCACCTGGATACGGTGTTCAACTGTCCGCAAAAAGCAGTAGGCATCGGCAAGCTGCTGCCTGTCCTTTTCGGTTATCAATCCGGCGTTGGCAAGCAGGTTTAAGGCTTTAAGGGAGTTGCGCTCCCTTAACCCGGGGTTTTTGCCTGCATAAACCAGCTGCAATGCCTGGATGAAAAATTCAATTTCGCGGATGCCGCCCCTGCCCAGCTTCAGATTCTGCTCGCCTTCACGCTTACGTGCCAAAGAGCTGTCAATTTTCTGCTTCATCAGCTTCATATCTTCAATCAGCGTGTAATCAAGGTATTTGCGATAGACAAACGGGGTAAGGCTTGCCAGCAACTGCTCTCCCAATTTTAATGAGCCTGCCACAGGTCTTGCCTTTAAAAGTGCAGCCCTTTCCCAGGATTGCCCCCATGATTCGTAATAGGATTCGGCAAATTGCAGCGAAACTGCCATTTCGCCGGACATCCCCTCAGGCCGCAGCCCCAGATCCACCCTAAAAACAAAGCCATCTTCTGTAACCTGGTTTAATGCCTTGCTGATCATCTCGGCAAGTTTGCAAAAAAAAGTATGCAGAGGCAGTACGCCCTTACGACCGCCCTTGTCATCATCAATGCCGCTGGTTTCACCTTGGTCAGTTTCGTAAAAATAGATGATATCAATATCAGACGAAAAATTAAGCTCGCGCCCGCCTAGTTTGCCCATGCCGATGATGGTCATGGCAGCTGGTTTGCCCTCCATTGTTAAAGGGGTGCCATGTTCAAGCTCAAGCAATTGCTGGCAGTTTTCCAGGGCTATTTGTAATGAAACCGCTGCCAGGTGGGAAAGTTCTTCCATTACTTCGGTAAGAGGAGCAAAACCGCACATATCACGGGCAGCTATGCGCAAAATCTCAAAACGCTTGCAGCAGCGCAGGGCTTTAAACAGTGTTGCCAGATCAGCATCATCAGGTACTGCCTGACGAAACCTGTTCAGCAAATCTCGGTGGCTGGCAGGTTGTTCCAGCTGCTTCTGCTCAAACAGGCGTTGAAAAAAACAAGGTTCGCGGTAAATAAGGTTGGTAAGAAAAGGGGAAGCACCACAGATGTTCATAAAACGTACAAGGTTGCGGCGGTCATTTACCAGGTTTTCCAGCAGGCTTTTGTCCAGTACTCCTGCCAGCCGCTCAAAACCGTTAAGAGCCATATCCGGTGATGGGGCATGCAGGGCTGCCAGAGTGATTTTAAGCAGCCTGGCAATGGAAAAGCCCTCCAGCAGCAGTAGATTTGTGGCAGAGCGGGCACCATAGGCAAAGCCTGATGATGACAGCAGCTGGGTTAGCCCCTCGTGTCTGGCAGGCTCATCTTCCAGTGCCATTATCCAGTGAAAACGGTGATCAAAACGGTTAGTCATTGCGGCAAGCCTCAAAATCAAAAAAACAGATTAGCCACGAATTTACACGAATCAACACGAACAGAAGCTGATTATTTTTGGGGTTTGGTCGCAACGTTCATGTTCAGTTCCGGAACAAGGCTGCCAGCCCGGCTGCAAAATCACCCTGCACTATCCCTTTTTCAGTAATAATGGCAGTTATGTAGCGGGCAGGGGTTACATCAAAGGCAGGGTTGCGCACAGCCACACCATCAGGAGCGATGGGCAGGCCGCGGATATGGGTAACCTCGGTGGCAGTTCGCTCTTCAATCGGTATTTCGCTGCCGTTTTTGCAGTCAAGGTCAATGGTGGAAAGCGGTGCTGCCACATAAAAAGGGATGCCATGCTCCTTTGCCAAAATGGCAACGGTGTAAGTTCCTATTTTGTTTGCTGTATCTCCATTGGCAGCTATGCGGTCTGCCCCAACTACACAGCAGGTTATCTCACCACGACCCATGAAAAAACCTGCCATATTATCAGCAATCAGGGTTACCGGAATGTTGTCCTTCATCAGTTCCCAGGTGGTAAGCCTTGCGCCTTGCAGCCAGGGGCGGGTTTCATCGGCAAAAACCTTTATATCCTTGCCTGCTGCACTGGCAGCGCGGATAACGCCCAAAGCTGTACCGTAACCAGCGGTTGCCAGGGCACCGGCGTTGCAATGGGTAAGGATGGTGGCAGAGTCGGGGATAAGCTTAGCTCCGTTTTTACCGATCGCCTGGCAGATTTCCATATCTTCCCGAGCGATCTCAAGGGCTTTGGCAAGCAGTGCCTTGCGTATCTGCTCCAGGTTTTCATTGCTGGCTGCAAAGGCGGTTTTTTTCATTTTCTCAATCGCCCAGAACAGGTTTACAGCAGTGGGGCGGGTGTTGCCCATTATCTGACATACGTTTTCAAGCTGGCGGAAAAAAGATTCCGGTGTGTCGGCGATTATTTCACGGGCACCAAGGGCAATACCAAGGGCTGCGGCAACACCTATGGCAGGCGCGCCCCGCACCACCATGCCTTGTATAGCCTTTGCCACTGAATTAAAATCTGTATAACGGTTGTAGACCTCTTCAGCCGGCAGGCGGGTCTGATCCAACATTAATACAGCATCTTCATCCCATTTTATTGTATAGAAAGACATATTTGGTCTCCTTTATTGGCTTGCATCCGGAAAGGGTTGTTTTTCTTCTGCTCCGGAAAAGACTGAAAAACTGATACTAATTTACACGAATCTTTAAAAACATCATCCTGCATTTTACCCAACCACCCCGCCCTGCGGGCTTCCCCTCCTTCAAAAGGAAGGGAGTTTTAAAACTCTCCCCCTGCCAAGGGGGAGTACCCAAAGGGGGAGGGGGTTTCGTAGTAAAAGCCGTTTTTAGAATAAGGTGTAACCTGAAAGTAATCCATGAAAACAAAATTCAACAAGCACAAAAACAGCAGTAATCCCCGTTTTGCAGCTTTGTTAACCCTTGAGGCACTGGAAGACAGTAATCTACATGCTGATAATCTGGTGGACAGGACGCTTACCGGAAAACAGCTGGCAGGTGCAGACCGTGGTTTGTATCACCAGTTGGTTTTTGGTGTTTTGCGGCACCGCGGTACAGTTGATTATTATCTTACCAAGCTGCTCAAGCAGCCCTTGCAAAAGCTGGAAAAGCCTTTGCTACAAATCCTGAGGCTTGGTCTTTACCAACTGCTTTACCTGGAAAGAGTGCCTGCCCATGCTGCGGTAAATGAGGCTGTGGAGATGACCCGCGCAGTACTGCCCAGGGCAAGTGGTCTTGTAAATGCCGTGCTGCGCAACTTTTTGCGCAGTAAAGACAACCTGCATCTGCCGGATAAACATAAAAATCCTGCTGCCTGGTTATCCGCTGCTTTTTCCATACCGCACTGGCTGATTACACAGTGGCAACAGCAGCTTCCTGCCAGCGAGCTTGAAGAACTTGCCGCTGCCTCATCAACAGAACCGCCACTGGTTTTGCGGGTTAATACCCTTAAAACAGACCGCGCAGGGTTGATGCAGCTTTTTACAGAAAATGGCATTTCCTGCACCCCTTGCAACTATTCGCCGGAGGGAGTAAGGCTTGCAGGTCGTCATCAGATTAGGGAATTGCCAGGCTTTGCAGAAGGGCTGTTTGCGGTGCAGGATGAGGCATCGCAACTGGTTGCCCACCTGCTGGAAGTAAAACCAGGGCACAGGCTGCTGGATGCCTGCGCTGCCCCTGGCGGCAAAACCCTGCACCTTGCGCAGCTGATGAACGATGAAGGCAGTATCCTTGCCACAGATTTAACTGAAGAAAAGCTGAAGCTTGTACAGGAATCAGCAGCACGGCTGGGGATTAAGTCTGTGCAGACCCTGGTGGCTGATGTCGGCAGCCCTGATTATCTGGTTGGTCAGCAGTTTGACCGTATTTTGCTGGATGCACCTTGCTCCGGTCTGGGGGTAATCCGGCGTAATCCCGAGGCAAAATGGCGACTTACCCCTGCCATCATCAAAGGTCATGCAGAAAAGCAGCGGCTTTTGCTGGCACAGGTTTCCGGATTGCTGCGCCCGGGTGGGATTCTGGTTTACTCCACCTGCTCCATTGCCAAAGAGGAGAACGAGCAGGTTATGGAGGATTTCCTTTCCCATAATCCGCAATTCATGATAAAAAAAGTATCTTTTGTACCTACTGATTCCAATAGTATCCTGCTTGAAAACAAAATGCTGCGGCTATGGCCTCACCGCCATGGCACAGATGGATTTTTTGCCGTGTCTTTGATGAGGTTTGCATGATAAAAATAGCTCCATCCATACTTTCTGCTGATTTTTCACGCCTTGGTGATGAAATACGTGCTGTTGAGGCAGCAGGTGCCGATTATATCCATGTTGATGTAATGGATGGGCATTTTGTTCCCAATATCACCATTGGTCCCCTGATTGTGGAAGCTGCCCGTCGTGTAACTGACCTGCCCCTTGATGTACACCTGATGATCAGCGAGCCGGAAAAGTATGTGGCTGATTTTGCCGCTGCCGGAGCTGATATTATTGTGGTACATGCCGAAGCATCACCGCACCTGCACCGCCTGATCCAGATGATTAAAGGGCTGGGCAAAAAGGCTGGGGTTTCCATAAACCCAGCCACACCGTTATCCATGATTGAAGAGATACTGCCTGATCTTGATATGGCCATGCTGATGACCGTAAATCCTGGCTTTGGTGGTCAAAGCTTTATTGAAGCCTGCATACCCAAAATCAAACGGTTGCGCGCAATGCTGGATGCAATCGGTTCTGATGCCGAGCTTGAAGTGGACGGCGGTGTAAAAATCAGCAATATTGCCAGTATAGCTGCTGCCGGTGCCGATGTGCTGGTGGCAGGCAGTGCTGTTTTTGGCAGTGACGATTACAGTGCAACTATCAAAGAACTGAAGCAGCGGTGTAAAGGGCTTGTAACCGTTTAGTTTCTGTCCGGAAAGGGCTTAAGTTGTTTATGTCAGACAGTGTATTGATTATTGATGATTCGGTTACGGTGCGCGAAAAGATTATCAGTATCCTTGAGTCCCACGATCTTTTTTCGCGTTATTACGAAGCGGAAGACGGTCTGGAAGGGTTTAAAAAACTGCTGGCTTCACCGGTGGATATTGTACTTTGTGATCTGGAAATGCCCCGCATGGATGGCTTCAAGTTTCTTGGTATGCTGAAAGGCAGGCAGGAAGTGGCTGATACTCCTGTCATCATCCTTACCGGCAACAATGAGCGGGAGATGAAGCTGAAAGGGCTTGAGCAGGGTGCCTGCGACTTTATCATCAAACCCTTTGATCCGGAAGAGCTGGTGGCAAGGATGAAGGTGCATCTGAAGATAAAACATCTGCAAGATGACCTTAAACGTTCAAATGAGCTGCTCCTTGAGCTTTCCAACACCGACCACCTGACCGGTCTGTTTAACCGCCGTTATCTGATGGAAACCCTGGAGCGGGAACTGCAACGGGCGCAGCGTCATAACGGCATGATTTCACTGATTATGATGGATTTGGATCATTTCAAGAAAATTAATGATACCTATGGACACCTGCAAGGTGATGTTGTGCTGCAAAAAATAGCTTTGCTGATGCAAAAAGAGCTGCGTACCTATGATACGGCAGCCCGTTACGGCGGTGAAGAGTTTGCAGCAGTATTACCGGATGCCAGCCTGGAGGAAGCTTTTAATGTTGCAGACCGTATGCGGACAGCGATACAGGATATCCGTTTTGCAGGACCTTTGGCAGTAGAACAGATTACTGCCAGCTTTGGCATTGCTGCCCTGAAATCACCCATAAACGGCAATATTGATGACCTGCTGCGCGCTGCGGATAATGCCCTGTACCGTGCCAAGGAAGCAGGACGTAACCGCGTAATCGTCAACGGAGGTTTAAGCTGAATGGTTTTGGTTAAAATACCTGTTATCAAGGCGGCTTTGTCCGCCTTTTTTCTTTTTACGCTACTGTCTGCAACAGTTTTTGCAGAGCCGCTTTTAACTACTCCGCCATTGGGTGAAAAATGTTTTGCTATTTTAACTAATGATGAAAAAAGCGGTTTTGCCTGCCAGAAAATCAGCTCTGTACAAAACGGCTATCTGGTGGAAAGCTTTGGCAGCACCAACATGAAAATCATGGGTTTTACCCGTGAAGCTGTTTTCTATGAGCAGTATAATGTTGATTTGTCGCTGAAGCTGCAAAGTTTCAGGACTGATCAGCGGATTAAAGGGAAGCTTGCCCGCCTTTCCGGAGAAATGCAAAATAACGGTTTGCTGGTGCTGCATAAAGCAAATGGCAAGGAGACGCAAAAACTGCTTACAGTTGACAGTGACCTGTTTCCTGCTCCGCTACTGAATCTGCTGCCATTGATGCAGGCTGAAAAGCTGGATGAATACCAGTTTCAGTTTTTTGATCCTGAAGATCTGAAAATAAAAAATGTAGAAGTTTCTGACATTAATGAAGAAACAGATGAAGATGGTCAGCAGTTCATAAACATGGAAAATGATCTTTATCCATTTGTAAGTAATGAAATCCGCATTGACAAACAGGGCAATACCCTGCTTGAGTCGGTGCGTGACGGGCTGGTGGTTACCGTACCTTTTGCAGGGGAAAACTTTACACAGCTTGCCGGTTTTGTTGCAGATGATGTTGCAGATGACGAGCCGGTTTCTTTTGGTTACTTAAAGTGTATGACCAGGTTGAAGATATTGAAATAACAAGGGGATAACGCATATGTCAAAACAGTTTATTGCTGATCTTAAAGACCGCGATGCAGTCAGCTCGGTTTTTCTGGTCAAGGAAAAAACCCTGGCTGTTGCCCGTAACGGCAAGCCGTACATGAACCTGAAGTTTATGGATAAAAGCGGTGAAATGGATGGCAAACTATGGGATCAGGTGGACGAGCTGGACAAGGTTTTCCAGAAAGGTGACTTTGTAAAGATTCGTGGTGCAGCTTCCCTTTACATGGGCAAAATGCAGCTGGTGGTGAAAGCGATCAGCAAGCTGGCAGAAGATGAGCTGGAAATGGCTGATTTTGTACCGGTTTCTCCGGTACCGTTAGCACAAATGCAGCAGGAGTTACAACAGGTTGTACAATCCATCAAAAACCCGCATCTGGCAAAGCTGCTGGGGCTGTTTATGTCAGATGAGCAGTTTTTTTCATGCTACTGCAAAGCACCTGCTGCCAAAGGGATGCACCATGTTTATCTTGGCGGTCTGCTTGAGCATTCCCTTTCCGTGGTACGGCTGGCAGATGCGGTTGTGCCGCTTTATCCCGGGCTTAACCGCGATTTGCTGGTTGTGGGTGCTTTGCTGCACGACCTTGGCAAAGTGGCAGAATTATCCTATCAACGCGCCTTTGATTACACCGATGAAGGTCGCTTGCTTGGGCATATCAGCATTGGCATGGAAATGTTGCAGGAAAAGCTGAACAGCATACCGGAGTTTCCCCGCGAGCTGTCCATGCTGCTTAAACATATGCTGCTTGCGCACCATGGTCAGTACGAATACGGCTCGCCCAAACGCCCCAAAACCGTTGAAGCCACAATTTTGCACTATCTGGATGATATGGATTCAAAAATCAACGGTATCCGCACCCATCTGGAAAAAGATGTTGCCGAAGGCAGTCAGTGGAGCGGCTATCACCGCCTTTACAATCTATACTTCTACAACGGCAACGGGATGGATGCAGAAGAGGAGCTATCCGCTGCAACAGAAGAGTCTGTGGCAATAGTTGCAGCAATGCCTAAAGCAGAAAAGCCCAGACGTTCCGGTTTTGATAATAAGCCGTTTGCTGGGTTGCAGCAGTCTTTGCTGGATTAACAGTTGAAAACCGTTTTTAGCCACGAATTACACAAATTTTCATGAATAAATAACTCCTCCCCTTGGGGTAAGGGGAGGTTTGTGTTCCCCCTCTTAAAATAAGAGGGGGTCAGGGGGAGTTATGATTTTGTGTCTACACCCTGCCAGGGCATGGCACGCCATGCCCGTACAATAAATATGAAACAACAGAAGTTAAATGTAGGGGCACGGCGTGCCGTGACCAATCTTGTTGCATAACCATGTTCACCTTCACTTTGATTTAACAGGAGTTATGAAACAATTGGTGGAAATATCATGAATCTATTTATCAATGAAAAAGCGGTTAAAGTGGATGAAGAGCTTACCCTTGGTGAACTTGCAGCCAGGCATTATCCTGGTGCTGACCTGCTGATTATGAACGGATTTCCCGTGCCTCCGGATACCCTGGTGCAAGATGGTGATGAGCTTTTTCTGATCCGCCGTGGTGTACAACCTGCGGCAGAAGAGCTGGAATTTCTGATGGCTGCCCGCCATACTCCTGGCGTACATGCAAGGCTTAAAAAAGCAGTTGTTGCCATTGCTGGTGTTGGTGGTCTGGGGTCAGCCGTTGCTGTGGCATTGGCACGTATCGGGGTTGGGCATCTGGTTATTGCTGATTTTGATCTGGTGGAGCCTTCCAACCTTAACCGCCAGCAGTATTTTGTTGACCAGATCGGGCAATATAAGGTGGAGGCTTTGGCTGCCAATCTGCTGCGCATCAATCCTTATGTTGCTGTGGAACCCCACTGCCTGATGCTTTCGCCGGACAATATTCCGCAAATTTTTGCAAAATGCCCGATTATAGTGGAGGCTTTTGACCGTGCAGATATGAAGGCAATGCTGGTGGATACAGTGCTTTGCCAGATGGAGGAAGCCAAAATTGTGGCAGCCTCCGGAATCGCAGGATTTGATAGTAATAACAGTATTGTTACCCGCAAAGTGTCATCGCGGCTTTACCTGGTGGGAGATGGTGTTTCCGAGGCAAAGCCTGGTAACGGTCTGATGGCACCACGGGTAGCCATTGCCGCAGGCCACCAGGCAAATCAGGTGGTACGCTTGCTGCTGGGTGAAGAACTATGAGCAGGATAGCGATTGCCATGAGCGGTGGAGTGGATTCCTCCGTAACTGCTGCCTTGCTGCAACAACAGGGACATCAGGTTTTCGGGATTACCATGCAGCTGTTTGAACCGCATAAAAGCGGTGCTGGCTCGGCAGTACACGATGCGGCAATGGTGGCAAGGCAGCTTGGTATTGCCCACCATGTTGCTGATTTTGAAGCTGAATTCAGGCAACTGGTAATCAATGATTTTGTCAGCCGTTACCAAAACGGGCAAACCCCCAACCCTTGCGTACAATGCAACCGTTTCATCAAGTTTGGCAGGCTGCTGGAAAAAGCGCGTGATCTTGGTGCAGAGTATCTTGCCACCGGCCATTATGTGCGGAAAACTGTTGATGCTGATGGTACCTGTCATCTGCGCACCGCCTGCAACAGCCATAAAGATCAGTCATATTTTCTTTACACACTTACCCAAAGCCGGTTGCAGCAGATTATTTTTCCGCTTGGCGAAATGATAAGTAAAGATGAAGTACGGCGGCTGGCAGCAGAATTCAGCTTGCCAGTTGCTGATAAAGGAGACAGCCAGGAGGTCTGCTTTATTCCCAACGATGATTATATTACCTTCCTTGAACAGCAGGAGGGGATTAAGCCTCAACCAGGTGAAATAGTACATATGAGCGGCAAGGTTGTGGGCAGGCACCGTGGTACACACCGTTATACCATTGGGCAGCGTAAAGGGATGGGAATTGCCTGGAAAGAGCCGCTGCATGTGCTGGAAATTGATGCAGCGCAAAATCGGATTATTGTTGGCGAAAAACAGCATTTGCCGCAGCCCGGGCTTGTGGCAGAGGAGATGAACTGGCTGATACCGCCGCAGTCAGATGTTTTTGAAGCTGCCTGTAAAATCCGCTACCGCCATCAGCCGGTACCCTGCCGCATAATGGTTGAAGCGGATGAGCGTTGCCGTATCCTTTTTGCAGAGCCGCAACCTTCAGTAACACCCGGGCAGGCACTGGTTATATATCAGGGTGATGAACTGCTTGGGGGCGGCAGAATAGTTGGTTCAACATCCTGCGCATAAAACGCAGGATGACAATATTTTTAGCCACGAAACCCACAAAAGGACACGAAAAATAACTCTTCATCTTGTAGTGGGGGTGGAGGTTTAAGTTCCCCCTCTTAAGATAAGAGGGGGTCAGGGGGAGTTATGAAAAACCTGCAACACCAAAACCCCGTAACCCCACCAAACCTCCCCTTAACCCAAGGGGAGGAGCTATTTATTGAACTAATATATACCAGTTGCAGAATCTAAAACTGTTTTGGCGTGCCATGCCAGCTATATAAGCCCGTGGGCAACCATGGCATCTGCCACTTTGATAAAGCCGGCAATATTGGCACCCAGCAGATAGTTGCCTTTGTCGCCATATTCTTCTGCTGTGCGGTAGCAAAGTTTGTGAATCCCTTTCATGATGTTTTCCAGTTTTTTCTCGGTATCCTCAAAGCTCCACGAATCCCTCTGGGCGTTTTGCTGCATCTCCAGTGCCGAGGTGGCAACACCGCCGGCATTGGCAGCCTTGCCTGGTCCGTATGCGATTTTTGCTTCCAGAAACGCTCTGATACCGGCTGGCGTGGTGGGCATGTTGGCACCTTCGCCAACCGCAATACAGCCGTTTTTTATCAATGTTGCGGCATCTTTGCCGTTAATTTCGTTCTGGGTGGCAGAAGGCATTGCCACCTGGCACGGTATTTCCCAGATATTGCCGCCAGGGACATATTTGGCATCCTTATGCTTAAGGGCATAATCAGAGATACGCCGCCGCTCAACCTCTTTAATCTGCTTGATCAGCTCCAGATCAAGCCCTTTTTCGTGATAAATCACACCGTCACTGTCAGAGCAGGCAACGCATCTGCCCCCGAGTTGATGGATTTTATCAATGGTATAAATAGCCACATTGCCAGAGCCGGAAACAGAACAGGTTTTACCTTCAAAGGAATCATTACGTACTTTCAACGCTTCGTTGATGAAAAAGGTTGCTCCGTAACCGGTGGCTTCCGGTCGCACCAGCGAACCACCCCATTTAAGCCCTTTACCGGTTAGTACGCCGGCTTCCCAGCGGTTGGTAATGCGCTTGTACTGCCCGAACATGTAACCTATTTCCCTGCCGCCAACACCGATATCACCAGCCGGCACATCGGTATGCTCGCCAATATGGCGGTAAAGCTCGGTCATAAAACTTTGGCAAAAACGCATGATTTCATCGTCTGATTTGCCCTTGGGATCAAAATCAGAGCCACCTTTGGCACCGCCTATGGGCATACCAGTAAGGGAGTTTTTAAATATCTGCTCAAAGCCCAGAAACTTGATAATGCCCAGATAAACAGAGGGGTGAAAACGGATGCCACCTTTGTAAGGTCCGAGTGCGCTGTTAAACTCTACCCTGAAACCGCGGTTTATATGTACCTGCCCGCTGTCATCCTGCCAGGGTACACGAAAGATAATCTGCCGTTCCGGCTCGCATATCCGTTCAATAATCTTGCGCCGTAAAAATTCGGGATGTTTGGTGATCACAGGTCCAAGTGATTCCAGCACCTCAAGCACTGCCTGATGAAATTCTGCTTCACCCGGGTTGCGCTTTAAAACATCCTGATATACGGACTCAAGTCTTTGATCCAGTTGTGCCATTAACAAGGCTCCTTCCATGCTTGTTTATATGAGCTTAATCAGCTACTACTTGACCAAGGACATATTTTTTGGTTGCAAAAAGAGCGATACTGTAGCAGTTTTTTGTTGAAAAAAATATAAAAATCTCAAATAAACCAATAGATTATACGATTTTACCCTGATGGAATGTAACTTACTGTCACCACTGAAAAAATCGTAAAAACTGCCAACCGAAGGGATGTAAGGATATGTTAATCGTTGCCTGCGTAAAACAGGTTCCAGATACCACCCAGGTAAAAATTGATCCTGTAACCAATACCCTGGTGCGTGAAGGAATCCCTTTTATTATGAACCCGTATGATACCCATGCACTGGAGACGGCTTTGCAGCTTAAAGATCGTTTTGGCTGCAAAGTGGCAGCAATTTCCATGGGGCCGCCAAATGCAGAAGCCACCTTGCGCAAGGCACTTGCCGTTGGTGCTGACAGAGCAATTTTACTTTCAGATCGTGTTTTTGGCGGTGCCGATACCCTGGCAACCAGCCATGTGCTGGCTGCTGCCATCAAACATCTTGGTGATACAGATGAAGAGGTGGGGCTGATTATCTGTGGCAAGCAGACCATTGACGGTGATACTGCCCAGGTGGGACCAGGGATAGCAGTGCGGCTTGGTTACCAGCAACTTACCCTGGTGGATAATATTGAAGAGCTTGATATTGCTGCCAACAGGTTGATTGTCAGCCGCAAGCTGGAAGGTCGCCGCGAACGGATACAGGCACCGCTGCCTGCACTTTTAACCGTGGTGCGTGAAATCAACCGCCCCCGCTACCCCACTGTGCCGATGCGTCTGGCTGCCGTAAATGCAGAAGTTGAGCTTTGGGATAATGAGACCCTTAAACTTGATCCGCAGGAAATCGGGCTTAAAGGTTCGCCCACCTGGGTTTCCAAAATCTTCTCGCCGCAGCGGGATAAAGGAGAGATTCTGGGGGATGGTACTGCTGATCCTGCATCTGCTGTGAAGCTTTTACTGGATAAATTGCTGGAAAAGGACCTGTTGCCGCTATGAGTGAAAATGCGAAAAAACCTAAAAGACCAAGGGGTCGTGCCCGTTTACTGGAAGGAAAATGTATTGCCTGCGGCGGTCGTTGCGAGGCTGCCTGTCCGGTTAACTGCATCGTGCTTGATGAAGCAGGTGCCCCGATTATCGATGCTCCCAAATGTATTGGCTGTACTAAATGTGTAAAAGTATGTCCGGCATCGGCACTGGAGATGTCTTTTACATCGCAAGAGCTGGCGATACTGGCGGAGCTGGAAAAATCCGGCACTGCTGTTGAAGAGGAAGACCCTGAAGCTGCTGCCATTGCCAGGCTGCAAGCTGCCTACCGAGGAGTCTGGGTTTTTGTGGAGCAGGAAGACGGCGAGGCAGCCAGGGTTTCCTGGGAGCTGCTGGGTAAGGGCAAAGAGCTGGCAACCAAACTGGGCACAGGTTTGGCAGCAGTTGTGATTGGTCATAATGTTGAGCATCTTTGCAGCGAAGCATTTTGTTACGGAGCTGAAAAGGCATATCTGCTGGATGCGCCGGTTTACGCTGCTTACCGTACTCAATCCTACCTGGAGGCGATGCACCACCTGATTAACAGCCATAAACCCGAGGTTATCCTGATGGGTGCCACCGGCATGGGGCGTGATCTGGCAGGTGCGGTTGCCACCCGTATCGGTACCGGGCTTACTGCCGATTGCACCGGTCTTGATATTGATGACAAGCGCAACCTGATGCAGACCCGTCCAGCATTTGGCGGCAATATCATGGCAACAATCATGTGTGATAAATACAGGCCGCAAATGGCTTCAGTGCGCCCACATGTTATGAAAATGCCGGATGAGCAAAAGGGTGCCACAGGAGAAATTATCCGCAGTGATTATCAGGTGGGCGAGGATAGTGTACTTGCTAAAGTGCTGGAGGTTATCAAGGATAATGATGCTACAAATCAGCTTGATATTGGTGGTGCCGAATTTATTGTCTCTGGTGGTCGCGGACTGATGGGACCGGAAAATTTTGCCATGCTGCAAGAACTTGCCACCGAGCTTGGTGGTGTTGTCGGAGCATCCCGCTCGGCAGTTGATGCCGGCTGGATGTCCCATGACCGCCAGGTGGGGCAGACCGGTAAAACTGTGCGCCCCAAAATTTACATTGCCTGCGGTATTTCAGGTGCCATCCAGCATCTGGTGGGCATGCAGGATGCTGACCTGATTATCGCCATTAACCGTGATAAGGATGCACCGGTTTTTGAGGTGGCTCATTACGGCATTGTGGGTGATCTTTTTCAGATTGTGCCGGAGCTGACCAGGCAGATTAAAGAATTAAAAAAGAACAAGGGTAAGGTGAACTGATATGACCCCTACACCGATTGTTTTTGCACCGCTTTTTATATTGGCAACTGCCATTTTTGTCTTTAGCTGCTGGAAGCGGCTTTCCCTGACCTGCCTGGGAAAAGGTGATAACCGGCTTGACAATATTGGCAGGCGGATAGCCGACACCCTTGGCTATGCCTTTGCCCAGCGGCGCGTACTTGCCAAGCCTTCCGGCATGATTCACCTGATTATTTTCTGGTGTTTTCTGGTGCTTTTGCTTGCCAATGGTGAGTTTATCCTGCAAGGGTTTTTCCCATCCATAAGCTTCAGCAAACTGCCGGACATGGCTTTTGTATTGGTGCTGAAAGCCATTGATATCGCTTCTCTGCTTGCCCTTGGCGCGGTAATCACTGCCTCCATACGCCGCATAATCGCTCCGCCATATCCCGAAGCCCGCAACAGTTTTGAGGCTTTTTTCATCCTTTTTCTGATTGCTGTTTTAATGCTGGCTTATTTTGGGATAAATGCTGCCAAAATGGCTGCCATGGCTGTTGCCACCAGACAGATAGCCATTGAAACTTTCCCCATTTCCGGCTGGTTTGTGCAGTTTGTACCAGCAGGCAATGAAAAACTTTTCCATGATCTTAGTTGGTGGATACATGCCATTGTGCTGCTGCTTTTCATGAACCTTTTGCCACTTAGTAAGCATTTTCATATTATTACCGCTATTCCCAATGTGTTTTTGCGCCGCCTGGAGCAGCCGGTACTGCCACAGCGGGAGGAGTTCAAGGCTGGCAACAGCTTTGGTATTGATCAGATTGATGGCTATAGCTGGAAAGAATTACTGGATACATTTTCCTGCACCGAATGCGGTCGCTGCCAGAATGCCTGTCCTGCACATCTGACCGGCAAGCCCCTTAACCCCCGCCAGTTAATTCATGATTTAAAGATAAACCTGATGCAAAACGGAACTGCGCTGCGTCAGGGACAAACAGCAGTGAAAGCGTTGATTGGTGAAGGTGAAGGAGCAGTAAGCGAAGAAGCCATCTGGGCATGTACCACCTGCATGGCCTGTCTTGAATCCTGTCCGGTGTTCATCGAACAGATGCCCAAACTTATTCCATTACGCCGTCATCTGGTGGAGATGCAGGCAAAATTCCCTGAAGAACTGCTTAATCTTTTTGAAAATATTGAAGGTCGCAGCAATCCCTGGGGAATCGCTCCTTCAGAGCGGGGCAAGTGGGCAAACCTGTTGGGAGAGCGTCCCTTTGTTGCAGGTGAGACAGAATATCTTTTTTATGTGGGCTGTGCTGGTTCTTTTGATTCCCGCAGCAAGCAGATTTCCGTTGCCCTGGCTCTTTTGCTGGATAAGGCAGGGGTAAACTGGGGGATGCTTGGCAAAGATGAGCTTTGCTGTGGTGACAGCCTGCGCAGGTTAGGCAATGAATACGCTTTTGAGACCACTGCTGTTAAAAACGCAGCACTTTTTAATGAACTGGGTGTGAAAAAGGTAATCGTACAATGTCCCCATTGCTTTACCACCCTGCAAAATGATTACCGCCAGTATGGTGTTGAGCTGGAACTGATCCACCACAGCCAGCTGCTGGTACAACTGGCTGAATCTGGCAAGCTGCCCTTAAACAACAGGGTAAAAGAGTTGGGCGTTACCACCTACCATGATTCCTGCTACCTTGGTCGCCATAACGGGATTTATGATGAGCCACGCCAGGTTCTGGAGCTTGCCACCGGCAGACCACCCAAAGAGATGGAGCGCAACCGCGAAGATGGTTTTTGTTGTGGTGCCGGTGGTGGCAGAATGTGGCTTGAAGAATTTACCGGTGAGCGGATTAACCTGGTGCGGGTAAAAGAAGCACTGGAGCAGCAGCCGGATACCATCTGTACAGCCTGTCCCTACTGCATGACCATGTTTGAAGATGGGCTTAAAGACCTGCACAAAGGTGGTGATGTTCAAGTAAAGGATATTGCCGAAGTAATGGCAGAAGCAGTGTTAACAAAGCTTTGAAAAACTACTGCGGAGGCTGTCTACGGCGTTGCGCGGTACTCGCTTCCTTGGCTAACTTTAAATGTTATGCCTCGTCGCTGCGTTCCGTGCGCCTTGTATCCAGCCTTCCTCATAACGTTTTTCAAAAGCCTGTAAAGATAATAGTCGAAAAGGTTTTTTGCTTTGATTAGATAGGTACAAAAAATGAACATTCTTTATTTTGATGCATTTGCCGGTATTGCCGGTGATATGACTGTGGCAGCCCTGCTTGATCTGGGGCTGCCGCTTGAGTTTTTACAGTCTGGATTGCAAAAGATTGGGCTGCCGGACAACAGCTTTCAGTTATCCTGTACAAAAGTAGAGCGCAAAGGGGTACAGGGCAGCTACTTTAAAGTACATCTGCCAGATGATGGGCAGCATAACCACAACCATAATCATCAACACCACCATCACCGCAGTTATCGGGATATCCGCCAGATGATTGACAGGAGTTCATTACCTGAACGGGTAAAAGAGCTTTCCCAACAGATTTTTCTGAAACTGGCAGAAGCAGAGGCAGTTGCCCACCAGGTGGAAGTTGACGATGTCTTTTTCCATGAAGTGGGAGCAGTGGACAGTATCGTGGATATTGTGGGTGCAGCCATTGGGCTTGACTGGCTGAAGGTGGACAGGATTTACTGTTCTGCCATTCCTCTCGGTGGCGGTTTTGTGGAAACAGCACATGGCAGGCTGCCGGTACCTGCTCCGGCAACAGCTTTGCTGATGAAGGGCTTGCAGCTGCACAGCAGTTGCGGTGTTGGTGAGCGGGTTACACCCACTGGTGCGGCTATTCTGGCTGCTCTGGCAGTGCCACTTGCAGCCATGCCGCCAATGAAGCTTACTGCTGTTGGTCATGGTGCCGGTAGCAAGGATTTTGATGACTGCCCCAATATTTTGCGCTGCTTTATGGGGGAAGTGACCACAATCGGTACTGATGAGCTGCTGGAACTTGCCTGTAACCTTGATGATGTTACACCAGAGCTGATCGGCTATACCGTACAGCGGCTTTTTACCGCTGGTGCCGTTGATGTCTGGACTGTGGCTGCCCAGATGAAAAAGCAACGCCCGGGGGCTATACTTACGGTTATGTGCAAACCAGAAAAACAGGCTGAGTTGACTGCAATCATGATGAAAGAGACCGGTACGCTGGGGGTACGAGTGCAAAAAACAGGGCGATTTGTGCAAAAGCGCAGCATCATAACCCGACAGACCACCTGGGGGAATGTCCGTTATAAGCAGTCGGAGTGTTCAATTAAGCCGGAGTTTGATGATTGTATGCGGATAGCAGAAGAGCAAAATCTGCCGTTACGACAGGTTCAGAAGCTGCTGCTGGAGGAGCTTGAAAATGGGCAAAATTAAAGAGCTGTCCGAACTTTTTTCTGCATATGGCTTAACTCTGGCATTGGCTGAATCCTGTACTGCTGGCCTGCTTTCTGCCCGTATTGCTGATCAGCCGGGCTGTTCTGCCTGGTTTCGCGGTGGTGTTGTTGCCTACCATAATGATCTGAAGCAGCATCTGCTGAATGTGCCGCTGGCACTACTGGAGCAACATGGCGCGGTCAGTGAGCAGGTCTGCCTGGCAATGGCAACAGGTGTACGCCAATGCTGCAATGCAGATTTGGGATTGTCAGTAACCGGCATAGCCGGACCGGATGGGGGGACAGCTGCAAAACCGGTGGGCACGGTCTACATCGGATTGG
>JAVERM010000021.1:0-23843 GCA_034007105.1 Trichlorobacter sp. | reverse complement strand
TCGGCCTGCTTTAAGATGGCCAGAATTTGACTGTCAGTAAATCGTGACTTTTTCATTGCAAAATCTCCGCTTGATTTATTCTCGGAAATTCTACTTTTAAATGCTACTAATTTCTGGGGGGATTACCTAGACTGCAAAATCACGCGTAAATATTTTTGACGGTTGAATACATATAGATTTATATACATATTTTATTGAACCTAATTTACTAAATACTTGTGTATCAAAACCTTGGACCATATATAAATTTGCTTTAGCATCTTTATAGAATTCACTATTTTTAAATTCATTTAGTATCTGAATCCTCCCATCAAGCATACGATCTAATTGACCAGATAAATTACCATCATGCCTGCGATAACTTGCAACAGGATTAGAATCAAAATATAACAGATCTCCATCCTTAGTTAAATCAAGCCACATTACCCAATCTTCAATAATAAAGCCCTCTCTAAATCCTCCTACCTCTTTAACTTTATTTAAACATAACAGTTGAGTAGGGGCAGGCAAGCAGTATTTATGTTTGATAATCTGTGACTAAAATTTTATTGGGTTAGCGTACCCGTTGGATAAATAATTCAATAAAACTGGCTGTTTATAGAACAATATGGCACTCAGTTCTCGACTACGCATCCAACATGGTACTTAAATTATATTAATAACCAGACAAATCAACCACTAGCTTAAAATTTTAACAACCCCAAAAATATAAGTATTTATCAGCTACAATACTTGCACTATAATTTTCAACAGCATATTTATACGCATTATTTTTAATATTATCAACTAACGCTAAGGACTCAACAATTTTAACGAGATCCTTATATAGCTTATCTTCATCGGGTGTTGCATTTATACCAGTTTCAAAATGACCTATTTCAAAACCTGAAAAGACAACTTTTCCTGCAGCCATACCAAGAGCGCCAGTCACACCACAATCATAGCTATAAATTTGATCTAAAACGATATCAGACTCTATATATTTCTTCAGATATTCATCATACGTTACTTCGCTAATAATTTCGTAATCTAGCTTAGAGTTACCATATTCTGAAATATAGCGACGAACTACTCTATCCAGAACATCATTACCTTTCCTGTATTCTTTTCCTTTTTGCCAAGCATGAAAAACCTTTAGCGGATACTTAGAACCAACTGGTTCTTTAAAGCCTAACTCAGATATAGGCAAGTTAATGATACTTGTCAATTTTTTATCATCAGCATACGCCAATTGATAATCCAACAGTCCTGGTATGATCATATCCACTTTGCTACACGCATACCTATCTAATAAATAATATAAGGGGCTGAAAACATACTTTAAAGAATGCATGTACGAAAGAACACCTTGTAACCCGCTCCCTTTAACCCTATCCATTGCTGAATATTTAAATTTTTTATTTAAACATGCAGATACCCACTTATAATCATCACCCAAAGCACACAACGATAATATTTTTGCTTTTTTACGCAAATACCTGATAAGTAAAATATTACCGATTGCACCAAGTGAATCTATAGCCACAGGGTTTATCAATTGAACAACACTAATGCATTCTATTTTATCAATATTTTTTTTAACATTTAAGTAATTTATAAAACCAAAAAAACCAAAAAATCTCCATAAAAAAACTAGTCGATTCAGCCATTTATTACTATATCTTTTCAATACCGGCGCACCGATATCAAATTTTATTTTTTTATGCGCATCTCCATCTGAGACAAGAATAACATCATATCCTTTTTTTTTAATTGCTTTAGATAATTCATAATGCACAGAAGAGTAATCACCCAATAATAATATCAATTAGATCTCCTTTTAAATTAAAATCAAATATTTCCATTTAAATATCGTCTTAAAAAAACACCCATCACCACCCAATATATTGCGTAGTTAATTGCATGCGCAATTGTGACCCCTTCCAAACCGTACATACCTGTTAAAAAATACGTCCAACCATAAAACCCTGCTGCAAACACAATTTCACTGGCTATAAATAACTTCATCATGGCTTTACCAAGCATCAGGTAAGCAAGTATCCAGCTGCCAATTTTTAACGTATCACCCATCATCTGCCATGCAAATAAATCACGCATCGGAATAAAGTCAGATGTAAACAAAACTCCAATAATAAAGTCACGTAGCAAGTAAATAACTAAACCACAGGCAGCAGCTACAGGGAGGATAATCTTGTAGCCTTGGAGGATTTCCGCCTTTATTTCTTTTGGATCTTTCAGTTCTGATAGCTTAGGCAGGTAGTACAGGCTTAGCGTAGTTGTTACGAGCATTAAATAGGCAGCACTCAAGCGCCACATGGCTTCCCAGTAACCAGCAGCATCCATCCCTAAAGTATCGGCAAGGTGCGTACGAATTAAGATATGACTTACCGGCACACAGGCAGCACTGGTGAGTGCCATGGCGGTGTATTTGCTTAGGTTTAAAACAACTTGCTTATCTAAGCGTCCAAACAAATAACTGAACTTAAACCAATCAGCCTTATAGCAAAGGTATAGCGTGATAACAAAAGCAAAGGATGGATGAATAGCCAGTGCAGTCAGCGCACCATGTAGACCAAACTGGACGGCTAAGGCACTGGTGACGGCCAATGAAAAAAGGCTGCCTGCAATGTTAGCAATGATGTAACGGTGAATTTCTTTTTTACCGTTTAATATCGCCAGTAACAGCGTATTAAAAATAAAGAAAACCAGCGTGACTGAAAACCAGATAAAAACCGTGTTGTAACTTTCGTCCTGCAAAAACCATTGGGCGATTTGCTTGCTGAATACAGCTACACCTATTCCGGTAATGACTGAGCCCAACACAGCAATTGTGCCCGCAGTGCGCCACACTTGCCGTTGCTTTTCTTCATCGTCATGGTATTCAGCGGTGTATTTCACTACACCGGTATTAATCGCGCCGCTGGCAAAGGTAGTGATCATTTGTGCAGCGTTTTGAAAGTTACCAATCGCCGCATAGCCTGCAGGGCCAACGTAGATAGCGAGTATCTTGTTGAGCCCAAGCATGGTGAGCATTTTTATCACTACCGCAATGCCATTGAGCAGGCTGGTTTTTATCAGAGTCACAGGATTAATTCTTAATGAGTAATTTTAAATTTTGAATGTGTTTATGGCTGCAATCACTTTTTTAACTTCATCCATCGTAATCGTCGGACCCATTGGCAAGCTCATGACTTGCTGGTGAATCATTTCTGATACCGGATAACTATCCATCTTCCACTCTTTATAAGCTTGCTGCTGATGCGGTGGGATCGGGTAGTGGATTAAGGTTTGAATGCCATGTTCTAACAAGTGCTTTTGCAGGGCTTCGCGTTGCTCGCAGCGGATGACGAACACATGCCAGACGTGATTCTCACGAGTTAGGGGTGAAGAGTTAAGTGTGAGGGGTAAAGTTACGGCTGTGTTGTTGATACCTTGTATGTATGCGTCCGCTACTTTTCTTCTGTGTGCTATTTCTGTATCTAGGTGTTTTAGTTTTACGCTGAGCATCGCTGCTTGGATTTCGTCAAGGCGGCTGTTGGTGCCTTGGAATAGGTTTTTATATTTTTCGTGTGAGCCGTAGTTGCGCAGTGCGCGTAAAGTTTCGGCGAGTTGGTCATCATTGGTCGTGACTGCACCGGCATCGCCTAGTGCACCGAGGTTTTTACCTGGGTAAAAGCTAAAACCGCTGGCATCGCCCCAGTTACCCGCTTTTTTGCCGTTTAGTTCTGCTCCATGGGCTTGGGCAGAATCTTCTAGCACAAGTAAGTTATGGCGCTGGGCGATAGCCATAATGGCGGGCATATCGGCTAACTGGCCGTATAAATGCACAGGGAGAATGGCGCGTGTTTTAGCGGTAATCGCCGCTTCGGTTTGTTTCGGGCATAGATTGTAAGTGGCTAAGTCTGGCTCAACGAGCACCGGCACAAGGTCATTGGCGCTGATGGCTAAAATGCTGGCAATGTAGGTGTTCGACGGCACAATCACTTCGTCGCCGTCTTTAAGCTTGCCCAACTCTTTCCACGCGCGCAGGGTGAGAATCAGTGCATCAAGGCCATTAGCCACACCAATCGCATGCTTAGAGCCGCAGTAGCTGGCGAACGCCTGTTCAAATTGTGCAAGTTCATTACCAGCGATGTACCAGCCAGAGTCGATAACACGGGTGCAGGCTTCTATAAGCTCATCACGGTATTGGGCGTTGATGGCTTTTAAATCTAGGAAAGGGATCATTTAATATACCTAATAATTTTTGCTGGATTACCAACAACAACTGCATAATCTGGCACGTCTTTAGTAACGACTGCGCCCGCACCGACCATGGCGTTTTTACCAATAGTAATACCCGGTAAAATGGTGGCGTTTGCTCCGATGCTACAACCTTCTTTTAAGGTGATGCCTTGAAAAGCTTCGGGATATTGTTTAGAGCGTGGCGTTTTGTCGTTGGTTAATGTGGCATTGGGCCCAAGAAAAACATTGTCCTCTATTCGCGTACCATCCCATATCTGCACCCCTGACTTAACGGTGACGTTGTTGCCGATAATGACATCGTTTTCAATCAGTACTTGAGCGTTTATATTGCAGTTTTTGCCTATTACTGCGCCTGCCAAAACCACACAAAACTGCCACACTTTGGTGTCTTTACCTATATTTTGACTGTGTACATCAGCTAGCGGATGAATGTAACTCATAAGATTTCGCACCCGTTATAAAGATATTTAGGCAAAACTGAAGATTTAACCATGGATTGCCACGTCGCTACGCTTCTCGCAATGACAGAACTATTAGTCTATGCAAGCAAAGTGAAACAGTTCATCTTCGCTATTCAAAACTCAAAATTAAGCATTCACAATTTTTATGAACGCATCATAATCACGAATATAGTCAGCTTCATCATAATGTTCGCTGGCTAGCACCAGTAGTACACAGTCTTCGCTGAAGTCGTGCATTTCACCCCAGATCAATGCATCTTGAAACAAGCCTTTGTTGGGCTGGTTCAATTCATAGGTGTGTTTTTCTCGCCCATTATCCAGCGTTACTTTACAACTACCTTTTACGGCTATTAAGTATTGCTGAATAGCATGGTGTGAATGTTGACCGCGTGGAATGCCAGCTTGTGTTCCAAAAATATAAAAAATACGTTTAATTTCAAAAGGAATATCTATACCGGACTCTAATGCTACGAGCTTACCCCGATGATCACCTAAAATCTTATGCTCTTGAACCGACATTTACACGCTCACTAATTCTAATAAGTACTGCCCATAACTATTTTTACTCAACTGCTGACCTATACGCTGTAAGTCTTCTTTGCTGAGCCAGCCGTTGTTAAAGGCTATCTCTTCTAAGCAAGCAATTTTATAGCCTTGGCGTTTCTCAATGGTTTCGACAAACATACCGGCTTCAAGCAAACTTTCATGTGTGCCGGTATCCAGCCAAGCGAAGCCACGGCCAAGCAACTCAACATCTAAGTCGCCGCGCTCTAGATAGGCTTGGTTGATGCTGGTGATTTCTAACTCGCCACGCTCGGAGGGCTGCACTTGTTTGGCGATTTTCACCACATCGTTATCGTAAAAATACAGGCCGGTTACAGCATAGTGTGATTTTGGTTTCAGTGGCTTTTCTTCAAGGGAAATAGCGCGCTGGTTTTCATCAAACTCAACCACACCAAAGCGCTCAGGGTCTTTCACTTGATAACCAAATACCGTTGCGCCGGTTGGTCTTGCTGCTGCATTTCTTAACATGGGGCCAAAACCTTGGCCGTAAAAAATATTATCGCCTAGCACTAGGCATACATTACTGTTACCTATGAATTCTTCACCGATAATAAATGCTTGGGCTAAGCCGTCTGGGCTAGGTTGAATTTCGTAGCTAAGGTGTATGCCAAAGTCTGAGCCATCGCCTAATAAACGCTGATAACCGCCGATGTCTTCAGGGGTGCTGATGATTAAAATGTCACGAATGCCCGCCAGCATAAGCACGGACAGCGGGTAGTAAATCATGGGTTTGTCGTAAATGGGCAGTAGTTGCTTGCTGACGCCTTTGGTGATGGGGTAAAGGCGCGTGCCTGAGCCGCCGGCGAGAATTATTCCCTTCATGCTTTATCTCCAATTCTTTCTAGCTTGTAGCTACCGTTTAAAACGTTTTGCCACCATTGTTCGTTGTCTAAATACCATTGCACTGTTTTGCGCAGGCCCGTTTCAAAAGTTTCTTCTGGCGCCCAGCCAAGCTCATTTTGCATTTTGGTGGGGTCGATGGCGTAGCGGCGGTCGTGGCCGGGACGGTCTTTAACATGGGTGATTAGGTCGGCGTAAGACTGTAGGGGCGAATTGACGCCTGCGGGCGCATTCAATGCGCCCCTACCAATGGGTTTTAACTCGTCCAAAGTCTTGCAAATTGTTTTTACCACTTCGATGTTTTGTTTTTCGTTATGGCCGCCAATGTTGTAGGTTTCCCCTACTTTGCCTTCTGTGACTACTTTGTAGAGTGCACGGGCGTGGTCTTCTACATAAAGCCAGTCTCGGATTTGGTCGCCTTTGCCGTAGATGGGCAGTGGCTTGCCCGCTAGGGCGTTTAAAATAACGTGCGGAATCAGCTTTTCTGGGAAGTGATAGGGGCCGTAGTTATTCGAGCAGTTGGTTATTAGGGTTGGTAAACCGTAGGTGCGAAGCCATGCTCGGACTAAGTGGTCACTCGATGCTTTGGAGGCAGAGTAAGGGGAGCTTGGGGCATAGGCCGTTGTTTCAAGAAACAACGGCAATGATGAATGTTGAATGTTTAATTTTGAATTATTGCTGTCGTCATTTAATTCATCATTCATCATTAAACATTCAGCATTACTCTCACTCTCACATTCATCATTCAACACTAAGCATTCAACATTACCGTCTGAGGGATGCGGTAAGTCGCCATACACTTCATCGGTGCTGATGTGGTGGAAGCGGAAAGCTTGTTTTCTTTCGCTGTTTAGTTCGCTCCAGTAGGAGCGTGCGGCTTCGAGTAGAGTGTAGGTGCCGACGATATTGGTTTGAATAAACTCGGCTGGGCCATCAATGGAGCGGTCTACATGGCTTTCGGCGGCTAAATGCATTACTGCATCAGGCTGGTGCTCTTTGAATACGCGGTCGAGCTCTGCGCGATCACAAATATCGACTTGTTCAAAGGTGTAGCGTGGGTTATCACTGACTTCGGTAAGGGATTCTAAATTACCGGCGTAGGTGAGTTTGTCGAGATTCACGACGCTGTCTTGAGTATGTTCGATGATGTGACGCACAACGGCTGAACCAATAAAACCAGCGCCGCCAGTAACAAGTATTTTCATAATAAAATAGCTTCCTGAACATCTTCTTCTGTCATATACGGATGCATCGGCAAGCTCATCACCTTCTCTGCTATTGCATCGCCTATCGGTAACTCTACGTTTTTATCTGCTACCGCTGGTTGTTTGTTAAGCGGGATTGGGTAATGAACGGCTGTGGGTATGCCGGCTTCGTTTAGCTTGGCTTTTGAGCCGACTTGTCGGGCTGAAGCCCGACCTACAGCAAATGACGTAGCGAGTTTAAAATCGCTGTTCATCGTCCTTAAGCCGTATTCTCCGCCAAAATCACATCGACTGTTAACTGTCTGTCGCTGTATAGGTCTTCTATCTTGGCTTTTAGTGCCTGCTTTGCTTCTGTTTGGCCGTGGACTAGGCGTACTTGTTTGGGCCAGTAGCGCATTCTTTTGATGAAGTTGAGCAAATCTTTTTGGTCGGCGTGGGCGGAGTAGCCGGTGATGGTGTCTACCCCCGCTTTTATCGTGTAGCGCTGGCCGTCTAAGTCGACGTAACCACCGCTGGGGCCGTATTTCTGTATTTTGCGTCCCGGTGTGCCTGAGGTCTGGTAACCGACGAACAGGATTTGGTGTTTGGCATCGCCAAGCATGGCTTTTTTTTCCAGCTTTTCTTTTTGCGGCTTACTTATTACACCGCTGCTGACGATAAAGGCTTTTTCTATGGGACGTGGCGTTGTGATCAGGCTTTTTAGTTGCTGATATTCAGGGCGCCGGTTTTTCACATAGGCCAGTTGCCCAAACGCATGGGGTATGTCACCCGCCCCCTTGAGCTCGACTAACAGCAAAGCGGCTCTGTTGGGTGCCTGCCAGATAAAAGCGCCGTCGCACTTGGGGTCGTTGTCGTTAAGCAGGCAGCCATCCAGCTGAATAGCAAAAACCTGCTCATTGCGCTTAGGTTTACAACTAACCCTTATGCCGTTTTCTTCAAAACCATATTGCCCAACGCAAAGCGCTGGTGTGCGGCCCATTTTTTGACAGGTACATCCTTGAATTCTGTTCATCTTTGTCACTCGCCAGCTTCCCACTGCAAGTCCCGCAGTTGCTCATAAATATGATTGACGGCGTTGAAGTGATACAGCAGCCGGTTGTCGATAAGGCCCGTTTCTTCATCCAGTATGTTGTTTTCTTTACCTTGCTCAATGAAGTACACCCGGCAGTCTGTGCTGGCCAAAGGCTCTATAGTTGCCAGTTCGCCAGGCATGCTGCGGTTGCCAAGCTGTGCGCGCTTGAGGTGGTTGTTGATTGCTTCGATCACCAGCATGCTGTGGGTGGTGATAACAAATTGTGTATTGGGGAAGGTTTTAAGCAGATCACCCATAACATGCTTTTGCCAGCGTGGGTGCAGGTGCAGCTCTACCTCATCAATGCTGACCAGAGCCGGCATGGCAAGAGGATCCTTTGCTTGTGGATTGGCCATGGCCATGCGCGCTGCCAGGTCGATAACCAGCCCTAGCATGGTTTGATAGCCATCACTCAGCTGGGCAATGTCCAGGGTTTCATTCTGGTAGTCCACCGCAAAGCGTAGCGGGTTGATTTCTACTCGCGGGTTGCTTAGCCCGGGAAACATGCTGGCTATGGCCTGCCGTGCAGCATCCAGCTCTGGCAAGGTTACTTCGAAGCTTCGCTGCTCTTTTTGCAGACGATGCTCCTCGTTTTCTTTGTAGTAGAACCAGGCAAATGCAGACTTGAAGTGGGTGTCGGCATCCAGCGCATTTCGCAGGGCATCGAACCGCTCAAACTCCTGCGGAAAGCCTCGCCTGCGCAGCGGTATATCCAGCATGGCCCTGGAGACGCCATAACTGACAAAAACTGGCAGTTCAAAAGGCAGGTTGGCACCCCAGGGTTCCAAAATGCTCTGGTCAATATGCTCGCGAATGTCTTTAACGCCTGCTCGCTTACCAATGCTTTGAGCCACCTGTTTGCTCTGGTCTCGACGCTTTATCCGGTCCCAGACCAAGCCGTTGTCGCTGGTGAGTTCGATACGTGTGTAGGGTTGCAGCTGGTTGCCCGCTTGACGAATGTCGCCACGGCTACGAAAGCTGGGGCCGGTAACACCGGGCAAGCGTGCGAGAATTTCGCCCAGCCCTATGGCGATAGCATCCAGTGCTGCCGATTTACCCGCACCGTTTTCGCCCACCAATAAGGTTAAGCGCGAACCCAGGGAAAGATCACTACTTTCCCAAAGGCGAAAATTTTCGAGTTTGATTTTTTTTAGTTTCATTACACTGCACTCCTGCCACAAACCGCTTTAGCGATGCCTGACGATTGCTCAGAATACAAGTCAAGCATCCGACTGGAACAAATCACGTGTATAAACCTTGTCTTTAACATCTAACAAGTCTTCACTCAAACGATTAGCCACTATCACAGCACTCACCCGCTTAAACTCTTCTAAATCGCTTATAACGCGTGAATTATAAAAGTGTTCTTCTTGCAAAACTGGCTCATAAACAACAACTTCTATTCCCTTAGCTTTTATACGCTTCATAATGCCCTGAATAGCGGAGGCTCTAAAATTGTCTGAGCCTTCTTTCATGACTAAGCGATAAACCCCAACCACACCAGTAGTGCTGCCTTGGCTCGCTTTTAGTTTTTCAATCACTGCATCGGCAATAAAATCTTTACGGGTGCGGTTGGCTTCGACAATGGCTTGAATAATGTTGTTGGGCACTTGGTCGTAGTTAGCTAGTAGCTGCTTGGTGTCTTTGGGCAAACAATAACCTCCGTAGCCAAAACTCGGGTTATTGTAGTGGCCACCTATGCGAGGGTCTAACCCCACACCTTCAATAATTTGTCTTGCATCCAAACCATTAACGGCGCAGTAGCTGTCGAGCTCATTAAAATAAGCAACGCGCATGGCTAAGTAAGTATTAGAAAAGAGCTTAATACCTTCTGCTTCGGTGCTGTCAGTAAAAAGTACAGGAATGTCTTTTTTAATTGCGCCTTGTTTCAATAACTCGGCAAAGGTTTTAGCTCGCTCGCTTTGCCCACCCACAATAATGCGTGAAGGGTATAAGTTATCGTACAAAGCTTGACCTTCACGCAAAAACTCAGGGCTGAAGATAATATTAAGTTTTGAATGCTCAGTGTTGAATTTTTGTTGTAGTTCAGCAGTAAAACCAACCGGAACCGTGGATTTAATAATAATCGTCGCACTAGGATTAATCTTAATCACATCAGCTACAACGGCTTCTACACTGCTGGTATCAAAGTAGTTGGTTTTAGGGTCGTAATTCGTTGGGGTGGCAATTATTACGTAATCCGCATTTTTATAAGCCACTTCTTTATCTAGGGTTGCAGTCAGGTTCAGTGGTTTAGTACTTAAAAACTCACTGATTTCAGTATCCTCAATGGGCGATTTGCCTTGATTGATAAGCTCAACTTTTTCTGCTACAAGATCTAAAGCGACCACTTCATTGTGCTGGGCTAATAGCACCGCATTGGATAAACCCACATAGCCCGTACCTGCGACTGCAATTTTCATTCTGCTTAAATCCCTCTGTATTCTTTGTACCAATCCACAAATTGCTGAATGCCATGCTCTATTTGAGTTTGTGGTTTATAGCCCACTGCAGCTTCTAATCGGCTGGTGTCGGCATAGGTGCGCTCGACATCACCTGGCTGCATAGGCAACATAATTTTTTCAGCTTCTCGGCCGCAAGCAGTTTCAATGGCTTTAATAAAGCGCGCCAGTTCTATGGGCTCGTTATTGCCGATGTTGAACAAGGCATAAGGTACTTTACTGTCATCGCTAGGAGCGCTAGCGACGTGGCGATCTTCTGGATTGCCGCGCTGCGCTTTCAATGACGCAGCAGATTTAGTTCCAGGAATCACATCCTGAATACGGATCACGCCTTCAACAATATCGTCAATGTAGGTGAAGTCACGCAGCATTTTGCCGTGATTAAAAACTTTGATTGGCTCGCCTTTTAAAATAGCTTCGGTGAATAACCAAGGCGCCATATCCGGACGACCAGCAGGGCCATACACGGTAAAAAAGCGTAATCCCGTAGTCGGAATGCTGTAAAGCTTGGAATAGCTGTGCGCCATGAGCTCATTGGCTTTTTTAGTGGCGGCATACAGAGAAACAGGATTATCAACTTGATCAGTTTCGCTAAAAGGGATTTTATCGTTCATGCCATACACAGAACTGGATGATGCATAAACCAAGTGCTGCACCTTATTGTGACGACAGCCTTCTAAAATAGTCATCATACCCACAAGGTTGCTATCTACATAAGCAAAAGGGTTTTCGATGGAATAACGCACACCCGCCTGCGCTGCTAAGTGAATTGCACGCTGAAACTGCTCGGTTTTGAACAAATTCGCCATGTCTTCACGATCAGCTAAATCCAACTTCACAAAACGAAAGTTATCGAACGATGAAAGCTGCGCCAAGCGGTAATCTTTTAATTCTGAAAGGTAATAATCATTCAGATTATCCAATCCCACTACTATATGGCCTTGTTCTAACAAACGCAGGGCTACGTAGGAGCCAATAAAACCGGCTGCGCCGGTGACTAAGTATTTCATTATTTAACTCTAAATATTTAAATTATGTCTTTTGGAATACGTAGGCATTACAGTAAAAAAGATTTTCTAGATAGTTTTAGTTTTTATTTTCAGATCGCAGTCGCTCTTCCGTTTCATGCATAGTCGACCAACCAAGCGTACCATCACTTTGCCTATATGCTATTGAGCGGTTTAATCATTGATAAAAATGGAAATGGCCAGGGTTGATACGCTCGGGACTGTAGCCTGCAAAGAAGTCTTGGTTGAATGTTAAGCCTGAATGCTTTTCAAGCACTGGTATGCAATCTTCTTCTGTAGCACCTGGGTAAACGGTTGACTCATAAATAACAACATCGCCTTTTTTTAACGCTTTGCCAATAGTTTCACTGGCTTTGATAAGAGGTGTTAAATCAGGCTGCTTATTTTTATTGATGGGTGTGGGCACGGTAACTATGAATACGTTGCAAGCTTTTAGGTCGGCTATTTGATTGCTGTAGTTAAGCTTAGTAGCTTGTGCCAACTCCTCATTTTCTACCTCAAGCGTGCTGTCATGGCCATTTTTAAGCTCCTGCAAGCGCGCTTCGTTAATATCGAAACCTAGCGTAGAGTATTTTTTACCGAATTCTACTGCTAAAGGTAAACCAACATAACCAAGACCAATGACAGCAAGTTTTGTAGTTTCAATTGTTGGAAGGTTCACTGGATTCTCCTGATTTATTGTTACTTTTGTTACAACCTGATCTGGTTGTTTTTCTTTTATTCCCAAGTTCTTGTACTACTACCACGGCACGCCGTGCCCTTCAATGATGTTCATTCTAATTGCCAAGCTATATCTTGAAATCAAGAGAAGCTACACTTACGCCCCCCACACGGTTATGGGCAAATCTCCAAAACTTTCCTGTTGCTGCCAGATTTTATCATCCCAGTTTACATCAGTATTGCGGTTAAAGATAATCAGGTGGGCTTCATCAGCACCGACACGATTCACATAGTCAGCGGTCTGTTCAAGTCCAGTGGCAAGGATGTTGTCCAGTTGTCCACGCTGGATTTTAAGTTCGATGACAATACGTTGCAGTGGTCCGTACATACCTTGTTCAGGGTCAGTTGGCCATTCAATGAACAGGTCAGTACGTTTTCTGCCCAGCCCGTATTCACGGCTGATTCTGCCACCACCATTGATGATACGCTGTAAGAATGCCTGCATGAGCAGTTGCGGGGCAGCTTCTTTGTAGCTAAAGCCTTCACTCCAGATGTCGCTGTGTTCACGGAAGAATTGCTGAAAGGCAGTGAGTAGTTTAGGCATGTCCAGACGGTGGTCTTTAGTGATGTACCAGCTTTGTTCCTGGTTGGCGATGCGCGTTTGTGCCAGCCAGGTAAGTTCTCTTGGTATTACTTCTTGGTAGATACGGTTGCTGATGCGTACTGAGGGACGGGTGATGATAAGTCCAAGGTCAGCCACATATTGCTGGTCGTCAGGTTTTAAGTCGTTAAGGTTATGTTCGTCCTTGCTGCCGATGATGGCGTTCATTACTGCTTGTACACGTGGCTCACGCAGTTTGTCGGCAAGTTGGTCAAGGTGGGTGGCTCGGGATTGGATAAGCCGTTCACGGGCTTCTTTGTAGTCTGTGAGGGTGATGTTGTAGCTTCGGTTACGGGCTGTTCTGTTTTCCCAGGTCAGTTCATAGCCAAGGGCGTTTACAAGCCAGGGCTGACCTTCAGTATCAAGCCAGAGTTCAGGGAAGATGGTTTCAGCAAATTGTTGACCAGTGGCTTGTGTGTGTTGCAGCCACAAGTCTTTTGTTTCTTCTTGCGTAAAGTTACCCATACGCAGGGATTTGGCTTTGATGTTAAAGGCACTGCCACCGGTGATTACCTGGGCACCTTCCTGGTGCATACGGTAGTCCCGTACATCACGGACTCCACAAAGGATGATGGATTGGGGAAAGTGTTCAGGGCGTTGGGCATAGCCAGCACGGATCTGGCGTAAAAGCGAGATGAGGGTGTCACCAATAAGGGAATCTACTTCATCAAGTAATAAAACCGTGGGCTTGGAAGAGGTTTCTGACCAGTGAGTAAGCAAGGCTGTAAGTTGGTCTTGGGGAGTATGCAGCAGTTTACCTTGCTTCTGGTACCAGTTCTGCAAATTAGGCATTTCCAGATACAAGGCGATAGATCGAGCAATAGCATCGCAGGCTGTTGGTATTCCCTGGCTTTCATCACCTCGCGCTGTCTGGGCACCTTCTATGTTGGCATAGGCACAGGCATAGTTGCCGCTGGCGTTAAGCTCTTTCATTATAGCCAACAAGGTGCTGGTCTTGCCGGTCTGGCGGGGGGCGTGCAGCACAAAGTAACGCTGCTCGCGGATAAGTTGCTGTATCTCAATCCAGTCCAGACGGTTAAGTGGGTTAAGGTTATAATGTAATTCCGGCTTTATGGGACCGGCATTGTTAAAAAAAAGTTCCATGTAAAGCTCCTTTTACTGCTGCTTTGCAAAGGCACATCTCTCGTTCCCAGGCTCCAGCTTGGGAATGCATAAACTAGATCCTGCGACTAAAGCGCAGGATGACAAACCTTGAGGCGCAGGATTCCTTGTTCCCTCGTTCCCAAGCTCTGGCTTCTCTCGTTCTCTCGTTCCCAGGCTCCAGCTTGGGAATGCATAAACTAGATCCTGCGACTAAAGCGCAGGATGACAAACCTTGAGGCGCAGGATTCCTTGTTCCCTCGTTCCCAAGCTCTGGCTTCTCTCGTTCTCTCGTTCTCTCGTTCCCAGGCTCCAGCTTGGGAATGCATACTATATTCTCATAATCCCCCAGAAGTCTGTCGGGCTTATCCGCTCCTGATCCTGGTCAGCGTGAACCAAATCCGGTAAGGATGGTTCTGATGGTTTTAATGAAAATAAGTATATCCAGCCAAAGCGAAAAATGTTTGATGTAGTAGAAATCATGGGCAAGTTTGACTTTGGTGTCATCTGCATCAGCAGCGTATCCATGTACTACTTGTGCCCAGCCGGAAATGCCTGGCTTAACCACATGACGGTATGAGTAAAAAGGTATTATTTTTTCAAACTGTTCAACAAAAGTGCGTTGTTCGGGACGTGGTCCGATCAGGCTCATATCACCTTTGATAACATTAATAAATTGCGGTATTTCATCCAACCTGGTTTTGCGGATAAATTTACCAACGCGAGTGACACGCATATCATTTGTCTGTGCAAACTGTGCGCCGTATTTTTCAGAGTCTATGCACATACTGCGCAGCTTATATACTTTAAAATCCTTATTGCCCTGCCCAACACGCTCCTGCACAAAAAACATGGAGCCTTCACTGTCAAGTTTAACAATAATTCCAGTAATCAACATTAACGGCAGCCATAACGGTGCTGTCAGAAGCACAAGTGAAGTTTCAATTACGCGCTTGATAATTGAATACAAATGCGATGGCATTAAACTGCCAAAGTAGTTTTCTGATAAATGCTCTGTGCCAACTTTGCCGGTTATGGATTCAAGTACCTGCTGGCTGTGGTATACGGGCATTCCCATAAGTATACATTCTGCCAGAAAACGTTCCCACTCCCTGGGCAGGTCTTTTGCGTGCAGATCAGCCACAATGCCATCAAAATGACAGGCAGGCAGTGTTGGCTCCTGTAATAAAAATGTATCAGCATGTATGCTTTCAGACAGCTCAAGTGAGCTTCCAAAAGGTGCAAGTGCCAGCTTTGCCAGATTGTATTTTCTATCCAGGATAAACCCGACAAAAGCCATACAAACTGCTGTCAGGTATGATGTAAACATCAGGTGGCGTTCAAAGTCGGTTATATGCAGAAAAACAGTTAGTGCAAATACAGTAAGCCAGGTTGTTGTAAGGGTGGGGATGATAAAAGGTAAAGAACGGGTGCCAGGAAAACGCTTGAACTTGTAAAGCAGTATAAAGGAGATGGTAAAAGCAGCACTGTTAACAGCCAAAGTGTTAACCTGTTTTCCGTGAAAAGAAGAATCTGCCAGCAGGTCTTCCCAGAAAAAACAGGCAGGAATAATAATAATAACCAGAAAACTGACCAAAAACTGGAAGTACGGGTTAAAAAACAGGTATTGATACCAGTGGCTATATTTTCTTCTCAGCTTATAGGGCATGATCTTTCATCATTTCGTACTATTTCATCCGCAGGATGACAATATTTTTCGCCACTAAATCCACAAAAGAACACGAAAAGTTAAAAAATAATTCTTTTGATGGTTGCTTTAGGGAAGGTAAAGTTGATCAGTAAACCAACTTTTATCCCCGTAACTTTCAAGTAATTAATAACCTGTGCTTCAGCGGTAAGTGGTAGCTCTTTTTGGGCTTTCAGCTCCAATAGCACACGGTTTTCAACAATTATATCTGTTCTAAACTCACCTACTACATTGTTTTTATATTTCACATTTAAGGCTTTTTCTTTTTCTGCCCTAAGCCCTTGATTTTGCAGTTCTAATAAAAGCGCATTTTGGTAAACAGATTCCAGAAAACCAGCTCCTAACTCGCGATACACTTCAAATACAGCACCTTGTATTTTATAAACCAAGTCTTTTTCATGTATTTCCATATACTTTCCTGGTTTTTTCGTGCTTTTTGTGGGGTTCGTGGCTTAAATGTTTTTACATTTTTTTCACAATCCCCACTACCCCTGCTTATCTATTTAAACCACAAGTATACGCTGCCGGCTGCCATGGCTACGTTTGCCAGAATCTGGGTTATATCTTTAATGTCACGCATCCAGGCTGTTTTTTCCAGCTTCTGGGGAACAATAATAGTGTCGCCCTCATAAACCGGTGTTGACATAAAGCCGCCAAAGCCCCAGCTGCGGGTTTCCTTGTTCCACGAAAAACCAAAGGATGCCTGTTGCCGGCTTTCCACAGAACCATCTGCACGAATCAGATAAATATCAGCCACTTCTGCGTTGCGAGTGGGGCCGCCAGCCATGTTAAGCAGCTCATTTACGCGGGCAGTTTCAGGCTTGTAGACAAATGATGTCTGGTTGTAAACCTCACCCAGCACATGTACAACTCCGGGACGCTGTGGAACTTCCAGGGTTTCTGCACCTTCAAGCATCAGGTCATAGGTTGAGTTGCGCAGCTTTTCAGGGCTTTCAATTTGTATAACAACCCTGCCTTCTGCTTTAAGCTGGCGCATTTTTTCCACAGCTTTTGACAAGGAATCAAGTGAAGCCTGGGTAGATGCCAGCTCATCCCTGCTTGCCGATGCAGAGGCAAGCTGCCCCTGCTTTTGCTCAATTTCACGCTCTGCCCTGTTCAGGGCCTCATTCATTCTTTTTTGCTGCTCTATCTGTACCGAACGGCGGGTAAATTTGGCTGCCCGAGTATAGGCACGATCAGTAAAACCACCAGCCCTGGCAATTACCGAGCTTAAACGCTCGCCACGGTAAACCGGATATACGCCAGGGTATACAAATTCACCTTTTAAGGTTACATAGCGGTCGGTTTCTTCGCTCCAGTTGGGTATTTTACGGATATACAGCTCATCAAAAGGTTCTAAAGCCACATTGTGCTGGGGATCACCAGCCAATGCCTGTTGCAGGTTTATCACAATCGGATAGCTGGTTACTGAATTGCCATCCATTTTTGTGCGGCTTATCTCGGCATTTTGCAAAAAGGCAGTCATTTTAGTGTTACCTGCAAATACCAGCAGATCCCGCACTTTCATATTGCCAAAAAGGCGGTAAATACCAGGCTTTTGCACCTCACCACTGATGCGCACCTGGGGCATTTCCTCCATCTCCCAGCGGGAGAAGATGCGGATTATATCCATCTCCTGCAATTTGATGTTCTGCTCTGGGTCACCCTCCATGGCTTGCTTTACGTTAAAGTAGAGCAGCTCTGGATGAAAATCCGGAGGGACTGTACGGACAATCTGCCCGGCAGCGGTATAATGCTCAGGCAGAAGATTATCTTTGGCAAGAACATCTGCCACCCGCAGATCCGGCTTCATTTCATAATCACCAGGGCGCAGTACATAACCTTCAAGGCGCACATAGCCGCGCAGAGATTTATCAATGGGGAAAACCTGCACCAGATCCTGATCCTTTACCCGCACCCCTGCGGTAATCTCTTCAATGCTTTTGCCGGTTGATTTGGGATCAAGGTTTATATCTGTAACAATTTTTTTATCAAATGCTTCCACCCTGGTCATCTGCAAACGCTGCAAATAACCGGTGGCAATAATGCCGTCTGCCAGGGAAATCAGGTCTTTAAGGCTGTTGTTTTCATTGTCTTTAAGCTCATAAATGGCAGGACGACGCACGTTGCCGCTAATGGCAGCAACCGGTCCGATAGATGGCACAAAAATGGTATCACCAGGCAAAAGCCGGATATCGCGTACTTTGTCCCCTTTCAGAAAAAAGTCATAAAGATCAACGGTATCCACCAGCTTGCCATTACGCTTTATTTCTATTTTGCGCATACTGCCGTTTTTGGTGGGGCCACCGCCGGCAGCAAGTGCGGTAAGCACTGTGGACGCACCAGGCACCTGGTAATCACCAGGCTTACTTACCTGCCCAACCAGATAAACCTTGATCAGGCGCATCCGGTTCATGGTTACGCTCAGCTTGAAATCCTTGTAGATACGACCTATATGGCTGCGCAAAAGTGCCGGAAGATCACCGTATGCCACGCCGGAAACCGGTACTGTACCCACTTTGGGGATAACCAGATCACCATTTTGGTTAACTTCCAGATCAAACCTGCCGTCAATGCTGCCCCAGATGGAGATATTCAGTTGATCCCCTGCACCCAGGATATAGTCATTGCCCACCGGTATATCTGTTAGAGGTGCAAATCCACGGGCATCGGGCTTGAAAAAATCATAACCAAACTGGGTAAGTATTTTATCCTTTACCACTTTTTGGGGAGCAGGTTTTGTTTCAGCATTTGCTGTATCCTGCATGGCTTGCTCTATTTGTGAAAGAACAACCTGGCTGCCGTCTTCAGCCATCTGCTCGTCTGAAACAAACTGTATGGTTTCCGGATAAGCTGTAAAAGGCAGAAAGTGGTTTTTATCATCTTTAATGGCACAAACACCGCCAGGCCCGGCAACCAGTTGCTGCACTTTGTTATCAGGTGTTTTTATAAAGTGTTTGTGTGTACCATCAGTAATTGGTCTGTTATAGATATTTTCATCAGATACTTCAGGTTCATAAAGTGGTCGCAATACACCATCTGCACCTTTTAAAAAGCAAAACGGCTGCTCTTCACCCTGCTTGTCTGTAAAAAGTTGCATTTCTCCTTTGCTGGCATTAAGCCTGTCATATTTCTGATAAATATTTTTGTTTACAGGATTACCGTAATCTTCAGTACTAACAGGATCTGTTGTCCATTGTTGCTGATGCTCATCAAAACGGACAGTACCGGTTGAACCAACCACAGGTATAACCTCGGCAAAAAGCATGGAAGCGGTCAGCAGCATTGCCATTGTCTGGATAAACAGTTTGCGTAACATATTGATATAAATCTCCTTGATAAAGATAGCTTGTCAGAATCAAATCATTATTTATACTTTACCACAGCATGTTCAGTCAATCAGCAATGTCAGTTTTGTGTCAGTAATAACTTTTCGTGGCTCTCCCTGGGCACGGCACGCCGTGCCCGTACATTTAATTTTGCAATTTCATATTTATTTGTAGGGGCATGGCGTGCCATGCCCTTTGTTTGATTGCTTCCACAATGTAATTCTTGCCAATAAAATTTAAATACGTTATCAAATCAGGCTATTTTACTGATTAACAGGCTTTTGAAAACGTTATGAGGAAGGCTGTATACAAGGCGCACGGAACGCAGCGACGAGGCATAACATTTTAAAGTTAGCCGAGGAAGCGAGTACCGCGCAACGCAGTAGACTGCCTCCGCAGTAGTTTTTCAAAGCTCTGTTAAAGGAGTCTTTGATCATGATTGTCAACAAACGTACAACAAAGCAGCTTATTTTATCTGCACTGCTTATATCTGCCCTGCCCTACCTGGCTGTTGCCTCTGAAAACAGTGGTTCCATGCCTACATACCTTGGTATGCAAGGTTACAGCGGCACCCTTAATACCCCCAACGCCTTTGTAAGCGAAGAAGGTTCCATCCATTTTCAGTATTCCAATGAAAAAAACCGTATAAGAGGCAAACTGCCCAGGTGGCAGGATAACTACATGCTGTCAATCGGGTTTTTTAATTTTGCCGAAATAGGCGGGCGACTTACCTATAATGATAAAATCAACGACCTTTCTGCCAACGTAAAACTGACCACAGCACCGCTTAAAGCATATAGCAAGTGGATTCCCAACATCGCCATAGGTGTGCAGGATATGGGCGGCGGTGCCCATTATCTGGAAAACAGATACATTGTAATGAGTGAGGATATCTGGCGGCTGCGCCTTTCCGGTGGCTATGGCTTTGGCTCCAAAAGCATGAAAGGTGGTTTTGCCGGTGGTGAACTGCGTGTTTTTGACTGGCTGCACCTGCTGGGCGAGTATGAAACCAAAGACTTTAACATCGGCGGTCGTCTGGTAACCCCGCCCATGCCCTATCTGCCTGTATCCTTAACCTTTACCGCCATGAAGACCTTTGAAGACCGCCCCAAAAGCTTCAGCATGGGTTTTGGCTTTACCCTGCCCCTTGGTGGCAGTAAAAAAACGGATAAATACCAAAGACCTGCCATTACAAACCTTGATGCGCCATTGCCTGCCCCTGAACGCAGGCAAGAACCAAAGCTGTCCGAGCCCCCCCCCTGCCCTACCCCTGGACAACAAGCGTAGCCAGGACTGATGAAACAAAGGCAGAAGCAAAAACCCCGCAGGCAACCACCACCAAAACAGATGAAGCAGCACAAGCAGCGACAAAATCCGCAGATATCCCCATGCAGGGGCTATTGCAACAACTGCTGGCAAAACTTGGCAATGCCGGCTTTATCAACCTGCAAGTGGGGCTTGATGAGGATAAAAACACCCTGGTGGTTGAATACGAAAACACCCGCTACAACCACAATGAGCTTGATGCACTGGGCGTAGTAACCGGAATTACCCTGCAACATACACCGGCAGATGTTGAGCAGGTTGCCATAATCATCAAGCGTAAAGGGATAAAAATGCTGCTGGTAAACGCACCAGCCAGCACACTGCGTTCATTTATGCAGGATAACACTGATATTGCCACCCTGCGGCAGCAGATCACCATCAGCACCGACACAAAAACCATTGAAAAAGCCCGCTTTATTGATGGTGACAACAGATCCGGCTTTCTGCAAACCTCGCTTGTACTACAGCCTGGTCTATCCACCTGGGTTGGCACTGATTACGGTCCCTTTGACTACCTGCTATCCATGAGACCGGAAATATTTACCAACCTGTGGAGCGGTGCTGTGGTAAGTGCGCGCTGGAACATCCCTGTTGCCTGGAGCGACAACCTGGATGACGGCAAACCCTACCGCAAATCCCGCAACCCCTCACAACTGGACAGACTGATGCTCTTTCAGGGGGTAAAACTGCTGCCAGGCGTAATGCTAAACCTGGGCGGTGGCAAACTTACCGCTGATCAGGATGGCACCATGAACGAACTTGTCTGGCAACCGTGGGATGGCTCCCACCGTATCCGCCTTGCTCAAACCTGGGCGCACAACCGCAAAACCAAAGCAAACACAACCAGCTACCTGGCAGCATACCGCTATTACTTCAGCCCGTTTGATTTATCCTTTGAAGCAACTGGCGGCAGATTCCGCTCACAGGATGAAGGCTACCGGCTGGAGCTTAAACGCTACTTTGGTGATGCCTCAGTCAATGTATTTTACAAAAACACCAACATAAGAGAGCAGGACAGGCGCGGGCTGCCCAAACATTGGGAAGCAGCAGGGCTTGAACTTGCCTTCCCGCTTACCTTTGGGCGGGATATGAAACCAATGGCAAAAATACAACTGCGCGGAACCGATGAATGGAGCTACGCACAACAAAGCGTAATTGCTGGCAGCAACAAAAACAACGCCAACTACCTGCCGCCGGTGGCACTGGCAATATCACCTGTCTTCACCGGATCGCTGCATAACCAGTACCTTAACCGCGACAGGCTGAATGAAAGCTACCTGCGCGAACATCTGGACAGACTGCGTGAAGCCTGGGGCAAATACGGCAAAGACGCAGAAAGCACAATGCCGGCAATATTCAGGTGATTGGGGGTTATGGGGTTTTAGCCACGAAACCCACAAAAGGGCACGAAAAAAACAAAAGGGTTTTCATAAATATACCCCCTCCCCCTTGGCAGGGTGAGAGTCTTAAAACTCCCCTCCTTTTGTAGGAGGGGTGGATGCCGGAGGCAGACGGGGTGGTGTTTTTGTTTGTTTTGGGCACGGCACGCCGTACCCGTACATTTAATTTTGTAATTTTGTGTTTATTGTAGGGGCATGGCGTGCCATGCCCAGGCAGACCTTTAACTAAAAACGACAAAATAAAGCTTGAACAAACTGTTTAGATATATTATAAAACTTAATCTCATTTAAATATTATTCAGGCATTACAAATGGTTATGCATAGTGCATAAACCTGAAATCAACCCCAAAAAGGAGAAAGAGTATGAAACTGAAAAGGATTTTAACAACAGCATTGGTAACAATGGCACTTGGTATGCTTGCCGCCTGTGGCAGCAGCCATAAGAGTAGCCAAGGTCAGGTGGTAAAAGGTCCTGTAAATGGCGCAACAGTTACTTTTGATGGAGATGCAACTAAAACTAGCACAACTAATGAAAACGGCTACTATAAGATACTACAAAAAGGTGTAGAAGTAACATCAACAGGTGGTAAATATATTGATATAGCTACAGATACAATTGCCAATGCCCCCGACATGAAAGCCGAGGCAGGTGCTACAGTTATCACACCTATTACAACTGTAATGGCTGATATGACTGATGCAGAAAAAGCTGATTTCAAACAAGCATTAAAAGAACTGGGTATTAACAATCCACTTACTTTCTCACCTGCTAAAGTAACTGCTGCAACTAAAGAAGCTACCGAACTTAATGAAATTCTGGGCTTTGCTCTTGTAAACACAACTCCTGCAAAGGCAAAAGAACTTGCTAATGCACTTGCTGCTGCTGTTTTAATAGAAGACGAAGCTGATTCAGAAGCTGCTATCAGTACTGCTATTACAACCTTTGAAACAGACAATTCAGTATCTATTCCAGACTATGACGCTATACTTGATGGTATTATTGAAGATGGTGGTAAGATGCCTATAGAAACCGGTGCTACAGGTGGTACTGATGGCGGAACTACTGAAGACTAATTTATAACTTGCAGTTATAAACCATAAAAAGCCCTGCAATAAAATTGCAGGGCTTTTTTAATGCAACCACCCCGCCCTGCGGGCTTCCCCTCCTTCAAAAGGAGGGGAGTTTTAAGACTCTCCCCCTGCCAAGGGGAAGTACGGCGTAGCCGGGAGGGGGTATATTATGAAAACTCTTTGCTTTTGTTCGTGTCCTTTCGTGGGTTTAGTGGCTAAAACCCCGTAACCCCACCCAACCTCCCCTTAACCTAAGGGGAGGAGCTATAGTTCCCCCTCTTAAAATAAGAGGGGGTCAGGGGGAGTTATGAAAAGTCACTAAATATTGAACCTGTGGCACTGCCATTTACTGTTTGCAGCATAAGTTGCTCTGGTTCAAGTTCTGCTTGCGATCTGATTGTAAATTCAAAACCAAGCTGCTGCCAGCGGATAAGGTTACTGCGTTTATGCCCCACAACATCTGCCAGGCGGGCAGGATGGCAGCCAAGCTGACCTTTATTGCCCAGCTTGTCTGACATCTGTTCTGCAAGGTTACAATACAGTTTGCTGCGCACCAGTTGCCCAAAGGCAGGGTGCCAGGGCCCTGCCAGTATTGTGTCACCAACAATCAAGCCTTCATCACTTTGCAGCCCAAGCCTGATTACCGGAATCTTTTCCCTGGCTGCAAGCAGCAACATTTGCGCAGACCAGTTGACCGCTTCATCAAGCA
>JAVERM010000020.1:0-23994 GCA_034007105.1 Trichlorobacter sp. | reverse complement strand
TAGAACAGTTGCGTGAGCGCAACTATGCCCAGAAATACCTTGGCAGTGGATCAGTACATCTGGTGGGGGTGGAGTTTAGCAAAGATGAACGCAATATTGTGGGCTTTGATACACAGACAATGTGAGGAGGGTAGAAGCTGGAACGAGGCGAATTAGAACTCTGTCGGACTTACCACTATTCTGCTGCGGAAAAGCCGGAGCTGTTGCACTGTTTTTAACTTAGATGATATATATGCAAAAACTAAACTTTATGGAGGTTTATCATGGCTATCAATCTGCAAGAAGCTATCAAGAGTTCCATTTATACCGAAAAAGGGGCGATGGATTTTTATCAGCAGGCAGCAAAACAGATGACTGATCCAGAGGCAAAACGTATTTTTGAGCTGCTGGCAAGGGAAGAGCGGGAACATGCTGCCAGTTTTTACAAGATGTACAAAGGTGATGATCTGCCGGATTTTGATCAATTGATGTCTGAATCGGCAGGAAAAGACAGCACCTGGCAGGATGCGCTGGCAACTTTGCTGGATAAGGATTGCAACGCGCAACATGCAATGGAGCTGGCAATGAAAAAAGAGCTTCAGCTTGAGGCAGTATTAAAAGAAATAGCTGAAAGTATCACTGATCCGGATGTGAAAGCGGTTTATCTTCAAAATGCCCATGATACCCATAATCATTATATTCTGATTGAATCAGAATATGCCCATCAGATGGGGATGGTGCATGAAAGCGATATTGATACTTTTGTGCGTGAGTAGCCGTTTTCAGAAAATATGAAAACAAGGCCGCCTTTGATCTGTTTCAGGGGCGGCTTTATTTTTGGCTAAATCCGCATTGTTGACAGCTTTTTGGCTGTTTCTGTTTCCAGACCGTTAAAGCTTGATTGCTGAAGCTTTTCAGCACGTTTAAGGGCGATTTCAATGTTTGGTAATATGTTGCGGGCACCGATAACGCGGGGCAGGGTGGATGTATAAAGCAGCCGTTTTGGCTGTTGTCTTGCACCGCAGATCATAAAAGTCCGACCAGTGGCCTTAACCTGGCTGTGCAGACGTTCTATGGCGTGCAGACCGGTGGCATCAAGGGCGGTTGTGTGGCGTAAACGCAAGATTACAATACGGTTTAAGTTGTTGATATCATGCAGTATATCCGTAAGTTTCTCGGCAGTGCCAAACAAAAGTGGTCCTTGTACATGCACTAGGCTTATATACGGTGGGATGGTGTAGTTTTGCAGGTTGTGCTGGCGTGACTTTTCCACCAGATCAGGGGTAATCATGGCTACGCGGGTTGTTTTGGTTACCTGATAGATGTAAAGCAGTGCTGCCAATGCCAGCCCCACTTCAACAGCAACGGTAAGATCTGCAACCACAGTCAGTAGAAATGTAATCATCCAGACCACAATATCCTTGGCTTCCAGCCGGATGATATGCAGGATTTCATGCCATTCCCCCATGTTGTAGGCAACTATAAACAGTACAGCTGCCAGGGTTGTAAGCGGAATAAAGCGGGCAAGGGGTGCAGCAAAAACAAGGATGCAAAGCAGAGTAAGGGCGTGAACCATACCGGCAACCGGGCTTTTTGCTCCGGAACGGATATTGGTTGCAGTGCGGGCAATGGCACCGGTTACAGGCAGACCGCCAAAAAACGGAACAACCACGTTTGCCACCCCCTGGGCAACCAGCTCAACGTTTGAATTATGCCTGTCACCACTCATGGAATCAGCCACTACAGCAGAAAGCAGGCTTTCTATGGCTGCCAGCAGCGCAACAGTAAGTGCCGCAGGAAACAGCGGAATAATCAGATCAGCCCTGAATTCAGGCATCTGAATCTGCGGTAGTCCGGTGGGTATGCCGCCAAAAGCAGTACCTATGGTGGCAACCGGCAGATCAAAAAGGGCAGTGACAATGGTGGCAAGTATTAAAGCCACAATAGTGCCTGGCAGTTTTTTGCTGATTTTGCCAAAAAATATGATTACCAGCAAAGAGGCGATACCCAGTAACAAGGCAGGCAGGTTAATGCTTGCCATGTTTGTACCAAGCCATTCCATGCGTTCTATAAACTCGCTTGGTACTTCAGATTGACCGGTTAACCCCAGAAAATCCTTGATCTGGGTGGATGCTATCAGCAGTGCAATGCCGTTTGTAAAGCCGATTACTACTGGTCTGGGAATGAATTTTATCGCGCTGCCAAGTCCGGTAAGCCCTAAAAACAGCAGTATCATGCCAGCCATGATGGTGACCATTAAAAGACCGGAAAGACCATGTTTGGCAATAATGGCAGCAATAACCACGACAAAAGCACCGGTGGGTCCGCCGATCTGGGTGCGTGAGCCGCCAAGGGCAGATATTAAAAAACCGGCAATAACAGCGGTGTATATGCCGGCTTGGGGTGTTACCCCGGAAGAGATACCAAATGCCATGGCCAAGGGCAGAGCCACCAGACCAACGGTGATGCCAGCCACAATATCGGCTGAAAAATCCTTTTTTGAGTATGAGCGTAAGCTGGTAACTGACTTGGGCAGCCAGTTTTCAAGGTTGATTGAGAATTTCATGATTTTACCCTATGTAATTTCCGCTCGGAAAAGGTTCTGAAAAAGCTCCTCCTTGCCGATCAGGAAACAAAAAACTTGTTGAATATAGCGGGTTTCCAGACGGAAACTATGTAACAAAATGGCAAAGGGTAAAATCAGGGGGGATGGGGGTGACAAGCCTGGAAGATGATATCTGATTCTGCTTTTTCAAACATGGTTTTGTGCGCTACCTGATTCTGTTTAAATGTATCTGAAGTAATGTTGTTAGTAACAGGGTCAAGACGATAAATTTATCAGAAAATCATAGCATAAAGAACTGGTTTTTACCACTGTTATAAAATGTATACAAAACAGTCCGACAGACTCCTAATTAAAACTTGTGCCGAGAAATACACCAACAGCCAGGGTGCATAGCACCACCAGGCAGAAAACAGCAAAAAGCCAGTCCCGCTCGCGGGTGAAAATAAGCCCGGCAGCCAGCACACGAATTATGGGGGTGGCCATTAAGGTAACAATACCAGCAGAAATAAACCTGGTGGCAGTTACCGAGCTGCCGGTCAGCATCACCACAATCCCTGCTGCCAGTAAAATGGCAGAAAGCATGGAACCACTCCAGATCAGCCGTGCCAATACTGCTTCAATTGCCGTATGTTTTTTTGTTGTTGATGATGTCATTTGCATAACCCCCGATAAAACATCTGGATAGCTGTGTAGATAATCAAAGGGATGAAAAACTTGCGTATTGTAGAGCTTTTAAGCCTGACCATCAGCTTTGCACCGATCATTGCCCCCACAAGCACCCCCAGTATAACCGGACCTGTGACAAGCGGATCAACATCACCCCTGGCAAAATAAACCACTGCTCCGGATACAGCAGTAACACCGATCATAAAGTTGGAGGTTGCTGAAGATACCTTGAACGGAATCCGCATAACCTGATCCATGGCTGGCACTTTGAACAGCCCTGCACCAATGCCCAGTATGCTTGCCACAATTCCGGAGAAAAACATCAAAACCAGCCCTGTTAAAGTTCCGGTTACCTGATAATCAACCTTTTTGGCTAACATCCGGTCGTAATAGCTGCCGGAAAGTTGCAGCTTTTCTGATAAAGCATCGGCTGTAACACCGCTTGGCAGCTCTTCCTGACGGTGCCTGAACATGTTGTAACCTGCATAGCTTAACAGCAGCCCGAAAAGCAGAAAAAGAAAACGCTGGTTAAGCCAGGCTGCAATTAAAGCACCGCACACAGCACCAAGGGATGTACCCATCTCCAGCCAGATTGCCACCCGCGTATTGGTCAGCCGTTCGTTAAGATAGGCAACAGCCGCACCGGTGGAGGTGGCGATGATGGATACGGTTGAGGCAGCCACTGCGGTGCGTACCGGTATATCGAAAATCAAAGTAAGGGCAGGTACGATGATAATACCGCCGCCAAGCCCCAGGATTGAACCGGTGATGCCGGCAAAAATCGCCATGATAAAAATTTCCACTACGCTGATAAGCAAGGTACCGTTTGCTCCTTTCCTATTGTATGCTATTTATAACGTCTTTCAAAAGCCTGTTAAGATTATATTATAAAATGAATACCAAGGGAGAAGTTGTAAATATGCCAGAACCGCTGCTGATTGCCAAAAATAATAATAAAGAGCTGTGTTTACTGCCTAAAATGGCTAACCGTCATGGTCTGATTACCGGTGCCACCGGAACCGGCAAAACCGTTACCCTGCAAACCATTGCCGAGCATTTTTCCAGCATCGGTGTACCTTGCTTTATGTCTGATATTAAAGGTGATCTTTCCGGCATCTCCAAAAGTGGTGGTAACAATGCCAAAGTTGAAGAGCGGCTGCAACTGCTTGGTATGCCTGATCGTCCCTTTGAAGATTTTCCGGTCACTTTCTGGGATACTTTTGGCGAGCAGGGGCATCCGGTACGGGCAACTGTTTCTGATATGGGACCGCTTTTGCTGGCCAGAATGCTTGAGCTTAACGACACCCAAACCGGCGTACTTAACCTTGCTTTCAAGGTGGCTGATGACAATGGTCTGCTGCTTCTGGATCTTAAGGATTTGCGATCAATGTTGCAGTTTGTGGGTGAAAACGCCAAAACAATTACCACAGAGTACGGCAATGTTTCTGCTGCCAGTATTGGTGCAATTCAGCGGGGGCTTTTGGCACTGGAAAGCCAGGGTGGTGATCTGTTCCTTGGTGAGCCGATGCTTGATATTGATGACCTGATGCAGACTGAGCGCGGCAAAGGGATGATTAACATCCTTGCTGCCGACCGGTTGATGCAGTCACCGCGTATGTACGCGATCATGCTTTTGTGGCTTTTATCAGAGCTGTTTGAAAAACTGCCGGAAGCAGGCGATCTGGAAAAGCCCAAACTGGTGTTTTTCTTTGATGAAGCCCACCTGCTGTTTAATGGTGCGCCGCCTGCACTGGTGGACAAGATAGAGCAGGTTGTACGTTTGATCCGCTCAAAGGCGGTGGGGGTTTATTTTGTCACCCAGAATCCGGTGGATATTCCTGATAAAGTGCTTTCCCAGCTGGGTAACCGAGTGCAACACGCTTTGCGTGCCTTTAGCCCCCGTGATCAAAAAGCGGTTAAAGCTGCTGCTGAAACCATGCGTGATAATCCGGAGCTTGACGAAGTTTCTGCCATTACCGAACTGGGTGTTGGTGAAGCTTTGGTCTCTTTTCTGGATGAAAAAGGGCGGCCAACGGTTGTGGAGCGTGCCTATATTGTTCCACCTAAAGGGCAGATCGGTCCCATAACCGAGCAGGAACGAGCCAGACTTGTCCGTAACTCTTTAGTTGCCGGAGTTTACGATACAGCCATAGATCGTGAATCTGCCTATGAAATGCTTAAAGCTCGGGCAGAGGCGACAATGCAGCAGGCAGAAGCAGTAAAACAGAGCAAACAGACTGCATCTCGCGGAGGTGGCAGTACTGGCGTTGCCGGTGGTTTGCTTGGCGAGATTCTGGGTGGAGGAGGCAAACGTCAGGGGGTTGTGGAGGCGATGGCAAAGTCTGCTGCCCGCACAGTGGGTAACCAGTTGGGCAGAGCTATTTTGCGGGGAGTGATGGGGTCAATTTTGGGGGGCAAGAAGTAGACTAACAGAGCTTTGAAAAACTACTGCGGAGGCTGTCTACTTCGTTGCAAGGTCACAAGCTTCCTCGGCTAACTATTTGTTATGCCTCGTCGCTGCGTGCCGTGCGCCTTGTATCAAGCCTTCCTCATAACGTTTTTCAAAAGCCTGCTAAACTCTTTAGCCATAAATTAACACGAATCATGATCAAATCTGGGATAACCGATGATCCTTCACCTTGATGAACATAACCGGCTGCACCTGCCAAAAGAGCTGCTGCAAAAGCTTGCCTTGCAGGATGGCGACCTGCTGGAGGTTGAGTTTATTGACAACTGCCTGCAACTGCGCAAGTTCCAGCAGCTAAAAGAAAACTCTGCAAAACCGCCAAAACCGGAAACCACCTGCATAGCCCGACAAGACACAGCTGACAGCATCACCGCTCCCCCCGTACAGCTGGCCATCAGCCAGAAAAACCTGCAAAACAGTATCCGGTTTATCAAAGGTGTAGGACCTAAAATGCTGGAACTGCTGGCTAAAAAAGATATTGCCACAGTGGAGGACGCGCTTTTTTGCTTGCCGCTGCGTTATGAAGACCGTCGCCAGTTGACGCTTATCCGCAATTTGCAGGCAGGCAGAAATGGCATTTTCCACGGCACGGTACAATCTGCTGATAGCATTACCACCAAAGGCGGCCGCCGTTTTTTTGAAGTTATTGTTACCGATGGCAGCGGCTCCATCAGCCTTAAGTGGTTTCGTGCCAATCAAGTCTGGATGCAGCGGATATGGAAAGTGGGCAGGCAGGGTATTTTCAGCGGTGAGATTTCTTCATTTGGCTACCAGCGGGAAGTGCATCATCCTGATGTTGAGTGGCTGGAAGAAGGAGCTGATATCGCCACTGTGTTGGCTAACGACAGCGTTAATTTTGGGCGGATTGTGCCGGTTTATCCGCTTACCGAAGGATTACAGCAAAAAGCGATGCGCCGGATAATGGCGCAGGTGCTGGAGCAGTTTCTTGCAGATGTTGCCAATATTGTGCCTCCTGCCTTGCTGCCGGAGGGTTATTTGCCACTGCGTGAAGCCCTGGGGCAGGTGCATAACCCACCGGATACCGCTTCCCTTGCCGAGCTTGATGAAGGGCGTACAAAAGCCCACCGCTCCCTTGCCTTTGATGAATTTTTCTTCTGGGAGTTGGGTATGGCTTTGAAGAAAAAGGGGATTACCCTGGAGCAGGGCATCTCTTTTCAGGTGACCCACCGTTATACGCGAGAGCTTGCCAGGCTGCTGCCCTTCAAGCTGACCAAAGCCCAGCGCAGGGTGTTGACTGAAATCAAGGAGGATATGATTGCCCCCCATCCGATGCACCGCCTGGTGCAGGGGGATGTGGGCAGCGGCAAAACCATTGTGGCACTGATGGCAGCACTGGTGGCAGTGGAAAACAGTTACCAGGTTGCCATTATGGCACCCACTGAAATCCTTGCCGAACAGCATTGGCACAATATCCATCATTGGTGCGAGCAGCTGGGAATAACAGTGTTGCTGCTGACTGCTGCCGTCAAAGGGCAGGCACGTAAAGATGCGCTGGCGCAGGTGGCAAGCGGACAGGCTGCCATCATCATCGGTACCCATGCAGTTATTCAGGATAAGGTGGAGTTTCATCGTCTGGGGCTGGGGATTGTGGATGAACAGCACCGCTTCGGGGTGCTGCAACGGGGGATTCTCAGGAAAAAGGGGCAAAATCCGGATATTTTGGTGATGACTGCAACACCCATTCCCCGCACCCTGGCCATGACGCTTTTTGGTGACCTTTCCCTTTCTGTAATTGACGAGCTGCCTCCCGGGCGTACTCCCATAGATACCAGAATTTATTATGAATCGCGGCGGTCACAGATTTATGAGCTGATACGGGAAGAGGTGAAGCAGGGCAGACAGGCTTACCTGATCTACCCGCTGGTGGAGGAATCGGAAAAAAGTGATCTGCGGGCAGCCAGCCAGATGGCAGAGCAGTTGCAGCAGGATATTTTTCCTGACCTGCGGGTGGGATTGCTGCACGGGCGGATGAAGCCGGAAGAAAAAGAAACGGTTATGGCAGCCTTTAAGGCGGTAAAGCTGGATATCCTTGTTGCCACCACCGTAATAGAGGTGGGGATAGATGTGCCAAACGCCACCATGATGGTTGTTGAACATGCCGAGCGTTTCGGACTTTCGCAGCTGCACCAGCTGCGGGGCAGGGTAGGGCGAGGTGCGCACAGGTCGTGCTGTATTTTGCTTGCTTCCGGTGCGCTTTCAGATGACGGGCGCAAACGGTTGCAGGTGATGGAAAGCACCAATGATGGCTTTATGATTGCCGAGGCTGATCTTGAAATACGCGGACCTGGTGATTTTCTGGGTACCCGCCAATCCGGTATGCCGGATTTTCGCGTTGCCTCTGTATTGCGTGATGGCATGATTCTGGAACAGGCACAAAAGGCTGCTGCCAGATTGCTGACAGAAGACAGCGAGCTGATCTCAGCAAGTGGCAAAGCTGTGTACCAGGAACTTGTACGCCGTTGGGGCAGCAGGCTGGAGCTGGCTGCCATAGCCTGAATCTGTTAATTATATCTCAGTTACAGCCTGCGCTTACAGGGTGCAGGGGGAGGAGGATTAAGTCATGATCAGAAAACCAGCGGTTGCAGGGCAGTTTTATCCGGATAACAGGCAGGCGTTGTTATCTGAGCTGCAAAGGTGTGTACCAGCAGGTTTGCATAAAAAGCCAGCCATTGGGGTTATTGCCCCCCATGCCGGCTATATCTACTCTGGTGCTGCTGCCGGACACCTGCTTGCTGGTGTTGAGATTCCGGCTACTGTGCTGATTATCGGACCAAACCATCGTGGCAAGGGAGCCTTGGCTGCCCTTTCTGCTTCTGATTACTGGCAAACCCCGCTTGGGAATCTGCCTGTTAATAAAAAACTGAATAACCTTATCCAGAAACATGTTCCAGCGGTGCAGCAGGATGATACTGCCCATGAAAATGAACATTCACTGGAGGTGCAGGTTCCGTTTTTGCAATATCTGCGACCAGATGTGGCAATTGTACCGTTGTGCCTTGGGTTTGGCGATTACGAAGGTGCAAAACTTCTTGGTAATGGGCTGGCTGCGGCTATCAAGGAATATGGTGAAGCGGTGCTGATACTGGCAAGTTCGGATATGAGCCATTATGAATCAGCCGCAACAGCAAGAGAAAAGGACAGCAAGGCTCTGGAGAAAATAGTTGCTTACGATCCGGAAGGGTTGGTGCAAACCTGCCATAGTAACCGGATTACCATGTGTGGTGTAATACCAACAGCAGTGATGCTGATAGCGGCAAAAGAGCTTGGTGCAACCGGTGCAGAGCTGGTGGGTTACACCAACAGCGGCGAAGTTAGTGGAGATATGCAGCAGGTGGTGGGTTATGCCTCGGTTGTTGTGCGGTGAAACAGCTTTAGCTACTAATTTGCACTCTTGAGGTCGCAATTTGCGACCTCAAGTGACCATGGTGGCCGTCGTTATCTTCCTTATGTATTTACCGAACAAGGCGCAGCCATGCTTTCTGCTGTTTTGCGCAGCCCAACGGCAGTAAAAGTTAATTGACAGTCGCGATACCATTGGGTAATTATTTGCAACCTGTTTACTGTAGTTAGCACGATGTTCTAAATTTAAGCTTTTTAAAGCAACACCAAAAAAAGGGGGTATTTGTTTATGCAACACAAAAAAACAGCAGGTCTGCTTGCCTTACTACTGGCAGCACCACTAACAGCACAGGCTGGTTCTGCCAATGTAAGTTTCAACTCGCCAGGACGCTCGACACCATTGGCTGTAATCTCGCAACCAGTTGTTGAAGTTCCGCTGGTATTCACCACCATCCAGACCAAAACCGAGCATCCGATAACAGCATTTGTTGATGAAACGGCAACGGTTCCGGCTCTTCAGGGAGCAGGTGTTGGTATGGATACCTACTTCAGCAAAGACCTGAAGATATACAACATACCGTTATCATACAGCTTTACCCCAAACTTTCAGGTAAAACTGGACATCCCCATAGTAACTGCCCGTAACCGCAACTTTGCCACCGGAAGAACAAACACTGAAACCGGCGTGGGTGACATCAGCCTTTCTGCAAAATACCGTATTGGTAACGAAAACAGACTTGAATCACAAACCTTTGTAACCACCAAATTTGCCAGTGGTGATCATGAAAAAGGTCTGGGTACCGGCAGTTATGACATTACAGTCACCGAAAAACTGATCAAGCGGATTAACAACTGTCGCCTTACCCTGATGGCTGGTGTCAGCCAGGCACTTAATGATCCCAAATACTATGGCTACAAAATTGATTATGGAACATCACTGGCATACATGGCTGCTGCCGAGCATCAGGTATGGTTGCCGGAACTGTGGTTTGGCGTAAAAGCATCCGGTATCCACTCTTTCAGCAACAAAATTAACGGTCTGTCTGAAAAAGATGCCACCACAACCCTGGATATTACACCGGAAGTAAAATACTACTTTGGTAAAGGTGCAGCAGTAGTACTGGGTGTAATTGTTCCTGCTGTTACTGACTATGACCGCACAAACAGTGTAAAGCGTGACCGCGATGTAACCGTAAACTTCGGACTGTTTAAATCATTCTAAAAGGAGCTTGCTAAAATGACTAAAATAACACGCAATTTACTATATATTGCCGGATTGGTGCTGATGCTGGCTATGTTTGGCTGCGGCAGTAGTGGAACTTCTACAGCAAAAGCATCCAAGGCAAACATTGCCATAAAAACTTCAACAGAAGATGGGACATATGTTGAGCTGACTGAAGGTAATCTGGAGTGGGTGGCAACTGATTTATCCTACAGCGATCACTTGGGAGTTTCGCTTGTAAAGCTTGATAGTACAGATGAGCATGATTCCATTAAGATTGATAATTTGGAAGATAATAAAACATATCTTTTTCGTGTAATGGCAGAGGGAAGCGATGGTAACAAATATGGCGGGCAGAAATTGGTAACAATTACGGGTGATAATACTCCGGTAGAGATTACTTGTTATCCTTTTGACGGATTTGATGGTTTTGAAGGAAGTTGGGTATACCATAAAGAACCGCAACATGACACCCAGGATACATCTGCTGAGTATTCTTATTCCTATTCATCTATCGAAGTTGATGATGGCGGTGCAGGCAGCTTTGAGTATTCTAGTTATAATGGCAATTCCCATACATCTCTTGATTACCAGGTTTTTTTAGCACCTACAGATAAAAGTAATATTATGAAAATCATAGGGCTGTCGCAGTCTGATAGCCCTGTTTTAAAAACTGTAGCAGAAGTGTCCGGTAACAAGCTGACCTTAAAAAATGTGCCTGAAGCAGGTAAGGTTACACTTGACAGAGAATAGCTCAGGCTTGTCACCCTGTGCGCAGGTTAATGAACTAAAGCCCCTCGCCTTGGATTAAGGGGAGGGGCTTTCATATTCCCCCTCTTAAGGTAAGAAATGGGCAGGGGGAGTTATGAAAAAAGGTTGTCATCTTGCGCACCAAAAGCCGTCATCCTGCGCTTTAGTCGCAGGATCTCGCTTTAAGATTCTGCAACTTCGCTAACGCTTTGTGCTGAATGACAATTGTGGGGGGGATTTCCCCTACCACCACGTCAGGGCATAGCACGCCATGCCCGTACATATAATTTTGTAATTTCATATTTATTGTAGGGGCACAGCGTTCCGTGACCGACTGCTTTGTTTTTCGTGTTCTTTTGTGGATTTAGTGGCAAAACCTTGTAACCCCTCCCAACCTCCCCTTAACCTAAGGGGAGGAGCTCTTTAACTGCCCCTTTGGGTTTGGTGCAACAATACCAATACTAATCACTTGCACCAATTGTAAATTCAACTTACAATCGGTGCATGAAAACCTATAAACGTGATTTAGAACCCTCCTTGCTGGCAGCGGCAAAACAGTTGCCGCTTGTGCTGCTCACAGGCCCAAGGCAGTCTGGCAAAACCACCTTGTCACGCGCCTGCTTCCCTGACAAGCCCTATGTCAATTTAGAAGCCCTGGATCAGCGTGAATTTGCCAGGGAAGACCCGCGCGGGTTTCTGGCGCAATTCCCCGAGGGGGCAGTGCTTGATGAAGTGCAGCAAGTGCCGGAGCTGTTCAGCTATTTGCAAGTTTTAGTCGATGAAAACCCGCAACCTGGGCAATTTGTTTTAACCGGCTCGGAGAATTTAAGCCTGAGCCAGTCGGTATCGCAGTCATTGGCTGGTCGGGTGGCAATCCGGCATCTTTTGCCCTTGTCCTACGCTGAGTTATCACAATTTCCCAATGCGCCCACTTCCTTGTGGCAGGTGGTGCTTGCGGGCGGTTATCCGCGTCCATTTCAGGCGGGCATGGATTCTGGCAACTGGCTGCAAGACTATATTGCCACCTATATGGAACGCGACGTCAGACGCTTGGCGAATCTGGGTGACCTGTCCACTTTCCAGAACTTCATGCGCCTGGCCGCAGGTCGCACAGGGCAGGAAATCAATTTAAGCCGTCTGGGCAGTGATGCAGGCGTTTCGCACAACACCATTCGTCATTGGCTTTCCTTGCTGGAAACAGGTTTTTTAATTTGGCAGATACCCCCATGGTTCAGCAACTACACTTCGCGCTGGGTGAAATCGCCTAAATTACACTTTGTCGATAGCGGGCTGGTGTGCGCTTTATTAGGTATTCGCACAGTAGAACAGCTGGAGTTTCACCCCTTGCGCGGCGCTATTTTTGAAACCTGGGTCACCAGTGAAATCATGAAATACCGCTCTGCCAACCACCTTCCCTTGCGCTCAGTTTTCCACTTGCGCCAAACTCGCGGAGTGGAAATTGATGTCGTCATCGAAGACGCCAACGCCATGACCGCTGTTGAAATCAAATCTGGGCAAACCATTGCCAAAACTTTTTTTGACAATTTAAACAAACTTGACCAGCAGTTTAAGGAAAACAACGCTTCGATAACGCTGAAGAACCAACGCATTATTTATGGTGGCGAAACCAGCCAGCTACGCCATGGCGTGCAGGTGATTCCATGGAACAAGTTAATGGATTATGAGTGGTGACCAACTGTGCACCAGAAGTCGTCATCATGCGCTTTAATCGCAGGATCTCGCTTTAAGATTCTGCAACTTCGCTAACGCTTTGTGCAGAATGACAATGGTGTGGAGTTATGATTTTGTGTCTACCACCCCGTCAGGTTGCACCTGCCACTCCTCCAGGGGAGGGGAATAAAATCAACTACTTACATCAAAGGCTTTCCTCGTGTCAAAACCTTGTAACCCCTCCCAACTTCCCCTTAACCTAAGCTAAGGGGAGGGGCTTAAGGTCATCATCCTGCTGTCCAGCTACCCGCCAAACTCCAGTAACCAGCCATCAAAAATTGTTGTTTTTTCCTGACCGTAGCGGGCAAGGTTTGTCTTTATTTCAGCCACAGTTTTTTCTGTTTCCAGTTGTTGCGGGTTTTTGGAGAAGTAAAGATCAGCGTAGCTAATAATCCGTTCTGCCAATGTTTCCGGTTGCATATCCCGCTGTGGCAGTGGCAGGTTCTGGCTGGTAATATCAGCGGTGGTTAATCCTGTGCCTATATGACGCTCACAAATAAGGGCATGTTGCGGCAGCCCTTCCTGTTCCAGTATTTCACGCCCCAAAATTCCGTGCATGATATAAGGCTGGTCATCAAAGCAGCCGATTTCCGGAGCATTTACCCTGCAAACACCGATATCATGCAGGTAAGCGGCTTCAATTACCAATCGCCTTGTTTCTGCATCTGCGTTAACGGCAGCGCAGGCTGCCAGTGCCTTGCCAGCCACCATTTTGCCGTGGGTCATTAAAACAGCGACAGTTTTTGGCGTGCAGTAACGGTTTAAAATCTCTTCCACAGCTTGCATGGTTAACTCCTTCCAAAAAAAGATTTGATCAGATCAAGATAATCAGAACGCTGTGCTGGTTTTTTCTGCTTTGCCTTTTTGGAGTCTTTGGCTGGACGCTCACGGATCGCTTCAAGGTGCTGTTCAATAATTCCGCCAAGGTGTTCCATCAGCTTTTCATTATTATCCAGCAGATCAGCCAAAGCTTTTTTGGGTATTTCAGCCAGTATTGATTCTGTCACAGCTCTGACTGTAGCCCGTCGTGGCGCGCCGGTAAGCAGAGACATTTCGCCAAACATCTGGTTGTTTTGCAATACAGATATACTTTGCCCATCAACCAGTATTTCAAGCTGTCCGGAAAGCACAAAAAACAGCGAGCTTCCCTGATCGCCTTGCCTTACCACGGCTTCTCCAGGTGCGTAAACGCCTGGTCTGGCATTGTCAACAAGCTGCTGCACTTCGTTTTCTTCCAGAATATTAAACAGCTGGTTTTGGTGCAAACCTTGCAGTAATTCTTCGCGGGAAAAGGCAAAAGGCTCTTTTTTAGGTCTTTCAACCATCTGACGGCGCGGGAAGGAGAAATTCCAGCCGTTGCGATGTACTGCATACCATGCCTTTGTTTGCAGCAGATCAAACACAATCCCTTTTTGTTGCGGATCGGCAACCCAGAATCTCAGCAGATAAACAATGCTGCTTTCATCCAGGTCCTGCAAGCGCACCATTGGCGGCGGGTCTTTAAGCACCATCTGTTCGCTGTCCAGTACATTTAACAGCAGTTCGCGTGCCTGCTCCGGAGGCAGCTCATAGGGCAGGCTGATATTTAAAAACAGGGCAGCCCGTTCAATTGCCGGCTGCTGACTGCTGCCGTGGGCGTTGATGACACTTTGCACCACCATGTTGTTTGGTACCAGAATCTGACTGTTATCCTGTGTGCGCAAAGTGATGTAGCGAAAACCCACATTAACTATTTCGCCATACAGATTTTTATCAGTAATGGTAATCCAGGTGCCACGGCTTAAAAGGGGATCAATCTGCACAGTAAAGCCGTGCAGGGCGTTTGAAAGTGTGGTCTGCATGGCAAAGGCGATGGCTGCGGTAAGTACGGTGGTGGTGGTGATGACCGCAGTAAGATCAACGTTAAAAACCATATGCAGCGATATAATGCCAGTCAGAATATATACAGCAAGGCGGATGGCATCGCGCAGCAGCATCGGCACATCATCATGGCGGCGCAGGGCAATGGTTACATCAACAAGCAGGTACACAGCCAGCCTGGCAAGGGCAAGCAGTACAATTACGCTGCCCAGCTTTTCCAGCATCATGCGGTAGTTGGGGTAACCACTTAAGGTTGTTTCAACATAAAGCAGTATCAGCCCGAAAAGCGAAAGCTTGATGGTGCCGGAGTGGTTTGCTGCGGATGGTTTGCGGCGTGCCCAGGCAATAACAATAACAGCCATGAAAAAAAGCAGCACTCCCAGCAACACTACAAACTTATTTACTAAAATGTAGTTGATATCCACAAAAGACAGGATGTTGCCGCTGTCAACACCGGTTGTATCAGCTGTTTTGGGTGCTGCCATGGTGCTGTCTCCGATCAGGTTTGCAGGTTGCCGATCAGCTCTTTAATAGAGCTGACACCATGTTCAACAAGCCAGGTTTCCATATCTGCTGCTATCTGTTGCGCTGCCGAAGGGTTTACAAAGCTGGCAGTACCGATCTGCACTGCTGTGGCACCAGCCAGGATAAATTCCAGTGCGTCGGTGGCAGACATGATGCCGCCAATGCCGATAAGGGGTAGTTTTACAGCTTTGGCAACCTGCCAGACCATGCGCAGGGCAACAGGTTTGATGGCAGGGCCGGAAAGCCCGCCGGTAATGTTTGCCAGTATGGGGCGACGTTTTTCAAGATCAATGGCCATGCCTGTAAGGGTGTTGATTAAGGATAGTGCATCGGCACCGGCTGCTTCACAGGCTTTTGCCATTTCCACGATATCGGTTACATTGGGGGAAAGCTTGACAATCAACGGTTTTTTGGTGGCTGCACGGCAGGCAGCAACCACATCTGAAGCACAATCAGGATCAGTGCCAAAAACAATGCCACCCTGTTTTACGTTGGGGCAGGAGATGTTTACCTCCAGTCCGGCAACTTCCGGTATTTCATCAAGCCTGGCAGCCAGCTGGGCATATTCTTCAGGGGTGTTGCCAAAAAAGTTGGCAATGGCTGGCGTGTTAACAGTACGCAAAAAAGGAACTTTATCTTTGATAAAGGCATCAATGCCTACGTTTTGCAGCCCGATGGCGTTAAGCATTCCGCCGGGGGTTTCCACAATCCGTGGTATCGGGTTGCCGGCGCGAGGCTTCAGGGAAAGCCCTTTGGTGACAAAGGCACCGATTTTTTCAAGATCAACATATTCTGCAAATTCTTCGCCATAACCAAAGGTGCCGGAAGCGGTCATCACTGGGTTACGCAGCTTGATTCCGGCTATTTCAACGGACATATCCGCTTTCATTTCAGTTTTCCTCCCATTTAAGTTCTGTGGCATCAAAAACAGGTCCTTCGGTGCAGACACAGCGATAATCCGGAGTTTCGCTGCTGTGTTCTTTTCCCTGGCAAACGCAGCCAAGGCAGGCACCCATGCCACATGCCATATAACCTTCCAGGGAAACCTGTACAGGTACATTACGTTTTCTGCCGATTTCAGCAATGGCTTTTAACATGCCGTGGGGACCGCAGGCAAAGATGCTGCCTTTGTTGCCAAGCAGATCAAGCCTTTTTTCCAGTACTTGTGTGACCAGTCCGCACTCGCCCAGTGATCCGTCTTCAGTGGCTGTGTAACATTCGACACCCAATCGTTCAAATTCGGTTGTGCAAAGTATATCATCTTTGGTTTTGCCGCCGGCAAAAAGCCGCACCGGAGAATCTTTTACCAGCTCTTTTGCCAGTAAGTATAAAGGAGCCAGCCCCACACCACCGCCAACAATCAGCTTTTCTTCATCTTTTTCGCCTTTTTGAAAGCCGTTGCCCAGTGGACCAAGGATATCCAGAATATCGTTACTGTGCAAAGCAGAGAGCATTGCGGTGCCTTTACCCACCACCTTATACAAAATCTCCAGATAGGGCAGAGGATTGGCACCGGTGTAATCCGGTTGCTGGGTGCCAACATCAAAAATACCAAGTGGTCTGCGGATAAGTGGGTCAATGGACTGGTTCACCTGAACCATTACAAACTGCCCTGGTCTGGCTGATAGCATTTCCGGCGGTGCGGTCATCCTCATCCGCCAGTAGTCAGGTGAAATCTCGGCGTTATCAAGAATCATGGATTTAAAAAGCATCTGGATATTTCTCCCTTTAAAATATTTTATCCATCAAAACAGCATCAATATTGTTTTCATAATAATTTTTACGCAGCCCGCTTTGCTTAAAGCCAAAGCTTTTGTATAGCCCAATGGCAGCTTTGCCGGAAGCGCGGACTTCAAGCATGATTTTTACAGCCCCATGCTCAACTGTAAGGTCACATGCTTTTTGCAGTAAATCCCTGCCTAAGCCTTTACCCTGATGGTCGGGGGCTACAGCTATATTTAACAGCTCGGCTTCATCAAGCACAAAAGACACGCAAAAGTAGCCTGCCACCTTGCCTGCTGTTTCTAAAACCATGCAACAAGAGTTTGCTGCTGATAATTCTGTCAGAAAATGGTTGTGGCTCCAGCCGTGGGGAAAACAGGCTTGCTCAATGGCTAGTACTTCAACAAGGTCGGATTTATTCATTGTGCGGATAGTGTGCATGGTTTTTAAAGAATAGCGTTATCTGGCTGGACAAACAAATAAAAAAACGGGCTACACAGTTGTGTAACCCGTTTGGTGTTTGTTTGGCAGGGGTGCCAGGATTCGAACCTAGGAATGCCGGAATCAAAATCCGGTGCCTTACCGCTTGGCGACACCCCTTCAATAAATCAGACCTTTGAAAAACCACTGCGGAGGCTGTCCACTTAACAACTGTTTTAAAAAGCCTGATAAAGAAAAATTATATAGCAGCTGTAATTGTGAAAGTCAACACTTTAATCTAGGAGTCCGACAGGCTCCTAGTTCATCTTGGCAGTGGTGATGCGTAAACTGTACCGTTTTTCTCAAGTCTTACGGCTGTTGGCTTTATTTCCACCACTTTTACATCCGCAACCAAGGCTCCTTCTCCCACCAGCAGGTCATTGATAACAGCCCGTCTTAGTTTGGGATTTGATTGCCAGGCAATGCCGCTGATGGTTATCCCTTCCGGTGTTCCGGCAACATCAGGTATTACCGGTTTGGGAGGCGGGGGCGGTGGCAGAGGTGGTGTTACAGGTTTTACCGCAACTTCAGCGGGTGCAGCTGGTTCAAGTGGTTTGACCGCAGTCTCCTTGTCTGCCTGTGTGACTGTGGCAGCTTGCTTTACCGGTTCTGTCACGATTTTTTGTTGAGGTCTGGTTTCAGCAGCAACGGTTTTGGCTGGTGCGGACTTGGCCGGTGGTGCGGTTTCTTCTTCATCATCCAGAGGCAAGGCTTTTCTTGCTTTTGGTACTTCATTAGCATCTTCATTTTCAGTTAGTGCTGTTTCAGCGGTCTGCTCTGATTCTGATACTGCTTCTGGCGGTACCTCTTCAGTTTTAACAGTCATTTCAGGTGCTGTTGTCTTTATCTGTGCCACAGGCTGCTTTTTATCAGAACTGTTATTCTCGGGAGCAGGTCCATATAAAAACCATGCCACAACAGCCAGTAAGGCAGCTCCGGCAACCACGATGATTTTAAGCCGTTTGCCTGAATCACCGGAATTGTTGCCGCGCCTGGCGATCAGATTATCCCCGCCTTCCACGGTGCCATGTTGCGGTTTTGTTTTTTCATCCTGTGCCTTGCGCAGGGCATCAAGTATGTTGCTCATCGTATGGTCTCAACTTTCTGAATATTGGGCATTTTAAAGTCACCTGACTGGCGGTAAAGAATCATCAAGGTCTGTTCACCTGCCACGCCGTCAGTATCCAGCCCGTTTTTTTGCTGAAACAGGCGCAGTGCATCCCGCACCGATGTTTCGTGGGGCGTAATCGCACCTTCCTGTAGTACTCCGTTGGCAACCAGCAGCCTGACAAGTTGCAGCCGCTGTTCTTCGTTTGCCATATAAGGGGTTGGTATGGCAAGCCCCAGCATGTTTTTCCACGGAACCAGTGCCCTGCCGCTCCAGACCTGCTCCAGTTCAGCCGGGTTAATCTCAACCAGCGCACCATAATCATTCATCACCAGGGCATGGTTTTTGGTAAGCCCTGCAAAAACAAGCCTGCCTTTACGACCGTTTTCCAGTGACAGCTCTAAAATAGCCGGATAGCCAAGCCGCGCAAGGTTACCCAGGCTGCCGTTAAAGTTATGCAGCTCAAAGCCAGCCTGTTTAAGACCGTTTTCCAAAGCAGTGTTTGCAGGCAGTATTGCTGTAGCAGTTTTGCTCTGCCAGGCTTTCAGGATTTCTTTATAAATATCCTGCCTGTTGTTTGTTTGTTGCAGTTTTTGCAGGATTGTATTCAGCGGTGGTGGTGCTACCGGATTTGCGGTGGTTGCGCTTTTGTCTGCAACAGCTGTCGGATGCTGCATCAGGCGGATACCAGCAATAACCAGCAAGATAACCACAACTGCTGCCACAATACTGTATAAAGGCAGTTTCATATTTTTTTTGGTGGCTGGTGCAACATCGTTTATTGCACTACGCACCTGCGCCGGCTCAATAATACGTGCCTCGGTTGTATAACCTATTAAAAGTGCACGGTCGGCAACGGCATTAACCAACCTTGGCAGCCCCCCTGCATAGCCATGTACAGATTGCACGGCGTTTTTTGAAAAGCGAACCATTTCAGGTCCTGCACCGGCTATCCGCAGACGGTGGGCTATATAATCGCGGGTATCGGCTGCATCCATTGGGGTAAGGTGATAACGTACTGTTATCCGCTGGTTAAGCTGACGCAGTTCAGGTCTGGCAAGCAATGTTTCCAGTTCAGGCTGACCCACCAGAATAATCTGGATAAGCTTGTCTCTGGCTGTTTCCAGGTTTGAAAGCAGCCTCACCTGTTCCAGCACTTCCGGATCCATATCCTGGGTTTCATCAATCACCAGTACAACAATCCGCCCGGCTTCTTTTTCCTGTAGTAAAAAGCTGTTTAAAGCTTCCACCAGTTCAGCTGGTTCATCGCCATTGTCTGAAATACCGTATTCGCGGTTAATGGTTTTTAAAAGCCCCAAAGACGAGAGCATCGGGTTAAGTATCAGGGCTGTGGAATAGACGGCAGAATCAAGGCGGGTAAGCAGTGTGCGTATAACTGTTGTCTTGCCTGCACCCACTTCTCCGGTAAGGGCAATAAAGCCCACCTTTTGCTCAAGACCATAGATCAGGTGAGCAAACGCTTCCTGGTGCGCCCTGCCCAAAAAAATAAAATCCGGATTGGGAGTAAGGGTAAAAGGGCGTTCTTTAAGACCATAGAATGTGCAGTACATAGATGCAGTTTATACATGAATTGTTTTTATATTCCAAACTCATTATCTGCCACAGGTACAGGAAGTTGTTGAACAGTCAGGTATTGTTTAGTAATCTGTGTGCTTTAGAATCCATTTTGAAGGGAATAGTATGCTGATCGTCATGAAACATTCTGCCAGTCAGGCTGATATTGATCGGGTTATTGCTACAGTGAAGGAAGCCGGTTACACGGCAGCTCCCATACCAGGCAGCCAGCGTACTGCCATTGGTGTGCTTGGCAACAAGGGCTATGTTGATGATGCCAAAATACGTGATTTGCCAGGTGTGCAGCAGACATTACATGTTTCCAAACCGTACAAACTGGTTTCCCGTGATTTTCATCCTGAAAATACAGTTGTTGATGTTGCTGGTGTTAAAATCGGTGAAGGCGAGCAAGCAGTGGTGGTGGCAGGGCCATGTGCCGTTGAAAGCGAAGAGCAGATTCTGAAAACCGCTGCCTTTGTCAAAAAAGCCGGTGCTGATCTGCTGCGTGGTGGTGCTTTCAAGCCACGTACAGGTCCGCATACCTTCCAGGGCTTGCGGGAGGAGGGGCTGAAGCTGCTTGCCAAGGCACGGGAAGCAAGCGGACTGCCAATAGTTACAGAGGTAATGAGCCCTGATAACGTGGGGCTTGTGGCAGAATATGCTGATCTTTTGCAGGTTGGTGCCCGTAATATGCAAAACTTTGATCTGCTGCGGGAGTTGGGCAAAATACGCCGTCCGGTTTTGCTGAAACGGGGTATGAGTGCCACCATTGAAGAGTTTCTGGCTGCTGCCGAATATATTCTGGCAGAGGGTAATGAGCAGGTTATCCTTTGTGAGCGCGGTATACGCACCTTTGAAACTGCCACCCGTAACACTCTTGATCTGGCGATGGTGCCACTGGTAAAAGAGATGACCCATCTGCCGATAATGGTGGATCCTTCCCATGCCACCGGCAAACGCAGTCTGGTAATACCTATGTCACGGGCTGCATTGGTTGCCGGTGCCCACGGAGTGCTGGTAGAAGTACATCCAGAGCCTGAAAAAGCTCTTTCAGATGGACCACAATCACTTACATTTGATGGATTTAATCAACTTATGAATGATGTTAACCGGCTGACGGAGTACCTAAGCGGAATTTAATTGTCAGATGAGTATGTTATCAATCACAAAAATAGGAGGAAGCAAACAATGATTAGCAACAAAATGGCAGAAGCCCTGAACAAACATATGAACCTGGAACTGTTTTCAGCAAATATCTATCTTTCCATGTCTTCTTGCGCCAATGATATGGGCTTTAAAGGATCAGCCAACTGGTTTATGGCACAATATCAAGAAGAGATGGTGCATTTTATGAAATTCTATAACTACCTGATTGAGCAGGGGATTAACATCAGCATTCTTGCCAGTGAAGCTGTGCCAAATGAATACAGCTCGCTGCTGGATATGTTTACCAAAACCCTTGCCCATGAACAGCTGATTACCTCCTGTATCAATGAGCTGACTGAACAGGCTGTGCAGGAAAAAGACCACGCCACCCAGATATTTTTGCAGTGGTTTGTAACCGAGCAGATTGAAGAAGAAAACAATGACCGCGATATTCTGGCAAAACTTAAAATAGTTGGCGAAAACGGACATGGTCTGCTGATGGTTGATAATGAGCTTGGCCAGCGGGTGTTTGCGGCACCTCCGGAGGGGACATCACCGTTTCCTAGTGCTGCCTGAACAGGACTTTGGCAAACTGTTGCAGAGAGTTTCTGAGGTGTTTCCATCCAGAAGCCGGATTTGTACGTAAAATAGTGCACAAATAGCCCGTAACCTGATAAAAGCACTTGACTGTTGCTGTAATTAAGATAAGTAAACAATCACCAGCTTTTACAAGCTTGTACTGTCTGCCTGCAAAACAAAAGGGCAGCCCGAAAGCTTAAATAAAGTATAAGAACTGTTTTGCAGATGCAGGAGCAATTGATGTTGGCCAACTTTGAGCTTTTTAAGCGCAAAAAAAATATGCTGGGCATTGATGTTGGTTCCAAAGCGATCAAGCTGGTTCAGCTTGAAGCCGGCAAGGATGGCTATCATCTGCTTAACCTTGGCATTTTACCGCTGTCAGATGGTGCTGTTGTTGATAATCATTTTGCAGATCAGGCAATAATCAGCCAAACTATCAAGCAGCTTCAGGCAAGCCTTAAAGCTTCTGGCAAAGAAGCAGCATGTTCTGTTTCCGGAAACACGGTTATTGTACGCAAGATTACGATGCAGCAGATGACCACCGAGGAGCTCGAATCGCAGATAAGCTGGGAAGCCGAGCAGTATATCCCTTTTGATATCAACGATGTTTATGTTGATTTTCAGATTCTGGACGAAGACCCTGAAGACCCGTCCAAAATGCAGGTTTTGCTGGTTGCCAGCAAAAAAGAAGTAATTAATGATTATGTTTTGGTCTTTAAAAATGCCGGACTTAACCTGACAGTGATGGATGTTGATGTTTTTGCAGTGCAAAATGCTTTTGAGCTGAATCATGGTGCCAGCAGCCAGGTTGTGGGGCTTGTTAATATTGGTGCTGAAACCATGAATATAAACATCATCATGGCAGGTAAATCATTGTTTACCCGCGATGTTCAGGTGGGTGGCAATCAGTATAATGAAGAGATTATAAAGCAGCTTGGCTGTTCTGCTGAAGAGGCAGAAACCAAAAAAATGCTGGCTGAAGAGCTTGATGACGAACATCTGCTGGATATGATGCAGCGGATAAATGAATCAATTGCCCAGGAAATACGCAGATCCCTTGATTTTTACAGTTCCACTGCCACTGAAGAAGAAAAAGTAACCAGGCTGTATCTTTCTGGCGGAAGCTCCAAAGTCTGTGGTCTGATTAAATCCATAAAAGCCCGTACAGATGTTGATGTTGAGCTGTTTAACCCCTTTGCCGGCATCAGGTTTGATGAAAGCAGGTTTGATCCTGAATATCTGAAAGAAATAGCACCTTTGATGACCATAGCAGTGGGGCTGGCGATGCGGAGGGTCGGGGATAAATGATCAGAATCAACCTGTTACCTCTGCGTACAGCTAAAAAGCAGGAATCAGTAGCCAGGCAAATTGTAATACTGGTATCAGGGCTGGTGCTGGTAATTGCGATTGCACTTGCCTTGCTGTTTATGCAAAACAGAAAAATTGCTGAACTCAAGCAGAATATTGCCAGTAACAAGGCGATGATCACCCAGCTTGATAAAAAAATAGGCAAGATTAACAACCTGACCAAACTGCGTGACCAGGTGAAAAACAAGCTTGATATACTGGCACAGCTGCGTAAAAACAAGACTGGGCCAGCCAGTAGAATGTCCGAACTCAGCGATATAACCCCAGGCCAGCTTTGGCTGGATGCCTACCGTGAAGCAGGGGTGAATATCAAAATCGGTGGTCTTGCCTTTAATGAAGAACTTATCGCCCAGTTTATACGGGCTTTGGAAGAATCGCCTGAGTTTGAAAATGTGGAACTGGTTGTTTCTGAGCAAAAAGAGGTGGCAGATACCAAGCTGAAACGGTTTGATCTTAATGCCAGAATTGAAACCGCAAAGCCTGCTCAGGCTGCTGACAAAAAAACAAAAAAAAGTAAGTAAACAAGAGTCGGGATATGGATCAGCGCGTAGAAAAACTTTTCAAAATGCCCACCAAACAGAAAATAACCCTGTTTGTGTTGCTGCTGTTCCTGATATCAGCGGCTTTTGTCTGGTTTTTCTACCTCCCAAAGCATGAAGAGATAGAACAACTTACCCAGGAAAACGAGAAGCTTGCAGCAACTGTTAGCCAGAAGATTTCAATAGCTAAAAATCTGCCCAAGCTGGAAAAAGAATACGACAATCTGCTGGCAGCACTGGATGATGCCTTGACAGAACTGCCCAACTCCCGCGAGATTCCTTCGCTTTTAACCAGTATAACCAATGAGGGCAGGGCAGCAGGGCTTGAGTTTTTGACATTTAAACCTAAAC
>JAVERM010000169.1:0-3597 GCA_034007105.1 Trichlorobacter sp. | reverse complement strand
ATCCCAGGAAGTCCTTTACGTTTGAAATAATCGGCTCGTTTTGCATCTTTGCATCAAAACCAACCTTGTCAAAATCCACACTGCTCAGATACATCCAGCTGGTACCACCAACTGTTTTTTCGCCATATACTTTGTCAATATATTTATCAGGGTAGTTTTGTATGCGGTCATGGGCCAGCTTGATCAGGTCAGACCTGCGTCCGAAAGTCATCACCTGCTGTGGGCAGATTTCCACGCAAGCCGGCGGTCTGCCTTCTTTAAGGCGTGTGTCATAACAGAAGATACACTTTTTAACCAGCGGGTTGATGGCACTGGAATAACTATAGGCAGGGATATTAAATGGACATGCAATCATACAGTTTCTGCAACCAACACAAACCTTGCTGTTATAGATAACAGCACCTTCATTGGTTTTTGTGTATGCATTAACAAAGCATGAGCTTAGGCAGGCAGGCTCCATGCAGTGGTTGCACTGCATTTTGCGGAAAAGTGTTTCACTGTCTGCCACCTGGTATTTATTGACAATTGTGTACGCCTTTTCAGTGGTGCGGCGTTTTTCATCAAAAACAGACATATCATCAAACGGCACATCCGGATCAGGCAGTTTCTGCTCATTGTTGCACGCTGCCTCACAACTGCGGCAACCGATACAACGGGTCAGATCCACCAGAACACCCATGGAATCCGGGTATCCCTCAAAAGATCCGGCTGCAAGGGCGTTTCCGGCAACTCCGGCTGTTGCAGCAGCTACGCTACATGCCAGACACCCCTTTAGAAAATCTCGACGTTCAATCATGGTTGACGTTCTCCTTCCAATGGATAGCGATTAAAATAGTCGGGCTAAGGTCTGGTTTTGACCGGCGCATATTTACCGGATTTAAAAAGAGCATCACCGCTGTCATTACGTGCATGACAATCCTGGCAATCAGTGGGCATACCCATTTCCTGGTGACAGCCAAGGCACTGCTGGTGATAGGCTGCCTTAAGCCCTGGTTGATCACGGTGATAAACAGGTGGCTGTTGCCTGCCCATCTGTTTTATGGCAGTTGAGGAAAATGGATCAGCCGCATGGCAACCCTGGCAGCCCACCACCGGCTGTGCACCGCTGTTTTTATGGCAACGTACACAGTTTTGATTGCTTACCTGACCATCAGCTGTGTGATGGTGACATAACGAGCAATCTTGCAATGCACTGATATGGTTGCCATGATTAAACACTACCGGGTCATAATATTTTTGTATTTTGTTGATTGTAATCTGCTCGGGTATTGCATCAGCAAAACAGATTGCGGCAACAAGTATGGTTAATGCAGTGATAATACTCAAAAACAGTTTTGTTCGAGGTCTGCGCATAAAGTAGTCTCCTTGCCAAATAAAGGCAGCTTTGCATTTAATTGTTTACTGCCTGCTGATTGTCTGATTTATGCAAGTATCTGTAAAACATCGGAAAACCCACAAAAAAAGCCAGACATATCAAGTACTCCACTGTCTTGATGTACTGATAGAAATCAACCATTGTGTACACCGACTTTACATGACCAATTGTGTTAAACAGTTCTGCCATTGCCTTCTCCTCCTTTTGTTGGTTGTTCAAGAATTTTTTATGCTGTCAAAAGCACAGACTAATGCCTGACGCAACTCTTCCTTGTCATCTGGATCAATCGGCTTTAAAGAATGATAGAAAATCCCTTCTTTACGCATTCTTCTGATTAGTGGTAGTGATGTTTCGTCTGAAACAAGTATAATAGTTAAATCTCTACTGCACTTTTTTAATAGCGGAATAAGTTCTCCTGCTGCCAGCTCATCAAACTCACTACTTAGCAATACAACCTGTGCTGTTTTTTTAAGAATCCCATGCAACACGTTTGCAGCTGAAGTTGTAATCATTACGTTGTATCCAGCATCAATACAAAGATCAGCCAGAATTTTGCGCGATTCAACATTTTCATCAGCTATCAAAACACCATGCATGGCAATAACCCCTATTAAAACCTATTTGTTTTTAGTTCTAAGTGGAGAAAATCTGTTTTGTTCAGGATCACTTGATACCAAACCTTTTAGAAGTGTTGTAAACATCACAATTGCCGGCATCATTTTAAAAGTTAGTAGTGTGAAACCAAAAACAACAAAGAGCCAGATTAACAGCCCGGCATCCTGCATAACACCACTGCTGGCTGTAAAAAATGCAATTACTGAACCTGTGAAAATTGAAACCAATAACTTTGTCATGACCTTCTGTTCCTTCCCCTCTTGCAGCTGTAAAGACTTGTCTGCTAAATGTATCTGATACATATGCATACTTCATGCCACATATTCATAAACACCCTGTTTTTCACTTAACGTACTGATATCCAAGCTATTTTATATTGACTGTTGTTTTCAAAAACACTGTTTCATATTCTGTATACTGTATACAATCAAAATACGAGCTTCTGCGTTTTTTGCAGCTAGTTGTGTGAAAATAAATGTTATGCACCTAAAATCATTGGATAAATCAGAAATGTATACATCGCATATACAGGGGGCAGGGTTGTATATGTCTTTGTAGCAATATTTCGTAGCTGGCTTTGGGGTATTTAGAGAGGTAAGGCGAGTGAACACTTGGAGGGTAACAAAAGATAAAATTTCTAATGCAATTGATTGGTAAAACAGTAGCTGATGGGCGTTATTTTACGCATAAAGGAATACACATATTGTCTGATTTATGCTGCTTCTCCAAGAGTCTGTCAGACTTGTCCGTTCGTAGTAAGGGGCTCCTAGCGGCGCAGTGTAGCTATGAGCCTTTGCTGAACCATCAAAAGCCCGAAAGCATCATAGATGCTGCGACATACTATATCGGCATTATTCATGGTGGTAACTGCCATACCTTCACCTTCCAATATAGCTACCCCAACTTTGGCTTCTTTTAACATCAGGCAGTCATTGGCTCCATTACCAAAACAGATGGTATGTTCTGCGCCAAGGCTGCGAACATAGGCAGCTTTTTGTTCTGCCTCATCATCACATTCGATAATCTTTAAAACACAGGGCAGACCTGCAAGTTCATGGCTGACAGTGCCACCGGTATCGGCGGTTATTACATGTAAATTTATTTTATCGGCAAGCTGAACTATTGTCCGGTCAAGATTTGAAAGCAGCTGACCATCCCTTGCTATGGTGCCGTTAAAATCAAGTACAAGATGGTTAAGTTCAAGAGTAGCCAGACCTGGAATGGTAAAAAGCATGTAACTGTATCCTTTCCGCAAGGCTAAAACTTAAAAACCCCAGCCAGAGGCGGTGTTTATTTATTACACCATCCCTGACCGGGAGTTAAGCAGTAGATAAACTAGTGAACACTGTTATTGTCTGATTTGTGCAAGTAGCGATAGAACATCGGGAAACCTACAAAAAATGCAAGGCAAATCAAATATTCAACGGTTTTAATATACTGATAAAAATCCACCATAGTGTAAACTGATTTTACTTGCCCGATTGAATCAAAGAGTGCTGACATGGTGTTTACCCCCTGTTTTTTTATTTTTCTGATGCACTGGAGGTTGCATGCTTTGTTTTAGCTGCTTCTGCCGCAACTTTAATCATTCCATAAAGGCTAATTAA
>JAVERM010000168.1:0-3617 GCA_034007105.1 Trichlorobacter sp. | reverse complement strand
AAACATTAACATTAAAGGTATGAGCACAGTCAGTGATTATAATGTTCGTATAGAACCATATGGTAGTGTTGGTCTTGTCCAACGTGAAACACCGCAAGAAGGCTACATAAACTTCACCGGCAACCTGATTAACTACGGTCAACTTGGTGTTGCTGCCGGCAGTACTATCGAGGTTGCCGGTGATTATGCCCAAGAAGATTCTGGCAATCTGTACATTGCGGTGGCTGGTACAGGGCAAAATCAATACAGTAGACTTGTTGTAAGCGGTGATGCCCAATTGGGCGGAGGATTAAATGTAAGTATTGATGATGATAACTATACACCGCACTTTGGTGATTATTTCCCGTTTTTGACTGCTACCGGCGAAGCAAGCGGCACTTTTAACGAGATTTATTACAATAATCAGAATCAAGGTTACAATGTTGGCTACAACCTTGATGCAGGTGAGGCAGCACGGCTTATTTATAGTGCTGGTGCCAAAACCTTTACCAATGTTGGCGGTGACCTTGACTGGGCTACTGACAGCAACTGGTCTGACAGCAGCAAGCCAGGTACGGGTGACCACGTACTGCTGAGCAGTGGTTACGCTGTCACACACTCCACTGGTGAGGATACCATTACCGCACTTACCATCAGCAGCGGCAATAATTCCCTCAACATCTCTGGTGGTTCGCTTAATGTCAGTGGCAATACAGTTGTGGATGGTGAGTTGACTGTCTCTGGCGGTGGTGCTGCTTATCTGCAACATACTTCCGGCACTGGCAAACTTTCACTATCTGGTGATGGAGTGCTTTTTTTATATAGTGGTGCTGAGATTGCCCATTATAACCAGACCGGCGGCACTCTTATGACGTTTGATGACTTTACTGTTACAGATAGCATAACTGCCAGTGGCGGCAGTGTCTCCGGAGCTCCTATAACAGACCTTTACTTTACGCAGAAGCAAGGTGATTTTACCCTGGGCAGCAGCATAAACTATTTTGATAAGATCACCATTATGGTGCCAAACGGCAAACTAACCCTTGATGAACAGATACAACTAGGGGATGTTATCCTGCAAACCGGTGAAGCTTTTATAAACAACGTCGGTGCAAATGCTCTGCAAACAAATGGCACCTGGCAGGTCTGGTCTGTAGATCCAGCCCTGGATACATTAAACGGGCTTAGCTACGATTTTAAGCAATACAATGCATATCGTACTGATTCTGAACATAGTGATGTTCTTGGCTCTGGCAACGGACTGTTTTATACGCTTGCGCCAACCATTGGTATAAACCTGCAAGGCACTGTTTCAAAAACTTATGATGGTACAGATGCTGCCCAGCTTTATATGGATAACTTTGCTTATACCGGCCTTATTGGCAGCGATACAGTGAGCAATCCTGAATACTACAATGCTGTTTACAATAATAAAAATGCCGGTACCGGTAAAACAGTAACAATCGATAATCTGGAAATAGCAATTACCGATAATGGCAAGCCGGTTTACGGTTATGGTGGCACCAGCACAAGTGTAAGCGGTGATATTGGCGAGATCACCAAAGCTGACTTACAGATTACTAACGGTATTGCCCAGCATAAAACCTACGACGGCACCACCGCAGCCGATGTTTCAAACAGCACAATAAATGCACTTGCAAATGACGATGTCACCCTATCCGCTGCCAACGCCTTTTTCAGCGACAAAAATGCTGGTGCAAACAAAAACATCACCACTGCCTACACAATCAGCGGTGATGATGCCGGTAACTACAACCTTATCCAGCAGAGCGGACTTAGGGCAGACATCACCAAAGCTGACTTACAGATTGCTAACGGTATTGCCCAGAATAAAACCTACGATGGCACCACCGTAGCCGATGTTTCAAGCAGCACAATAAGCGCACTTGCAAATGACGATGTCACCCTATCCGCTGCCAACGCCTTTTTCAGCGACAAAAATGCTGGTGAAAACAAAAACATCACCACTGCCTACACAATCAGCGGTGATGATGCTGATAACTACAACCTCATCCAGCAGAGCGGACTTACGGCAGACATCACCAAAGCTGACTTACAGATTACTAACGGTATTGCCCAGCATAAAACCTACGACGGCACCACCGCAGCCGATGTTTCAAACAGCACAATAAATGCACTTGCAAATGACGATGTCACCCTATCCGCTGCCAACGCCTTTTTCAGCGACAAAAATGCTGGTGCAAACAAAAACATCACCACTGCCTACACAATCAGCGGTAATGATGCTGATAACTACAACCTTATCCAGCAGAGCGGACTTACGGCAGACATCACCAAAGCTGACTTACAGATTGCTAACGGTATTGCCCAGAATAAAACCTACGACGGCACCACCGCAGCCGATGTTTCAAACAGCACAATAAATGCACTTGCAAATGACGATGTCACCCTATCCGCTGCCAACGCCTTTTTCAGCGACAAAAATGCTGGTGCAAACAAAAACATCACCACTGCCTACACAATCAGCGGTGATGATGCCGTTAACTACAACCTTATCCAGCAGAGCGGACTTACGGCAGACATCACCCCAAAAGAATTGATCATCAGCGGCATCACTGCCCAGGATAAAGAGTATGACGGCACTACCAATGCCCAGGTTGATACCAGTCATGTTATTTTTGATGGTCTTGTAAGCGGTGATAATTTGACTATAACAGCCAGCGGTCAGTTTGAAGATGCAAATGCGGGAGAAAATAAAAACGTTAATCTTACCAGTGAATACGGCGGTACAGACAAGAATAATTACAGCATTACCGGTCAGCAATATGCCAAAGCCAGTATAACTGAAGTATCAACACAGCCACCGGTTAATCCAGATCCCGGAATACCTGATCCAGATCCAGCAGAAAAGCCGACTCCGCCAGCAGAGGAGCAGGCAAAGAAGCAGGAACAAAACAATGTAACCAGCCAGATAAGTAAGGAAACACAGGAGCAACCCACCAGTGCGGTTGCACCGGCTGGTCTTGAACTGGTAGGTATGGTTGCAGATGAAAGTGGTGAAGCTGCTGGCAGTGGGGGTAATGTTTCCGACAGTACGGGCGACGCCGCTACCAGTGCTGATGATGAAGATCAGGAAAAGCAGGAGGCAAGGGAAGAGCAGCAATCAACACAGGAACAACAGGCTGAAAAACCAGCAAAGAATTATTGCAACTGACAGACATTTTTCATAACTCCCCCCCACCGTCATTCTGCAGGAAGCGCAGCGAACTTTCAGAATCTAAAAACAAGATCCTGCGACTAAAGCGCAGGATGACAGGCTTTTGGTGCGTAGGATGACAAGGGTGGGGTGGTTTCATGTTTTGTTTACTGGGCATGGCGTGCCATGCCATGCCCCTACAAGCAACCTCAGGCATCTCATATTTAACTGTAGGGGCACACGGCGTGCCGTGACCAGGCAGGATGACGAATGTTTTGCTTTCGTTCGTGTTTTTTTGTGGGTTTCGTGGCTGAAAAACCCCATTACCACCCTTAACAGGAATGATAAAGCTCAAGCAGTGCCTTTGCTTCTGTTTGTGGTGAAAAGTTTTCCACCACATAGGCGCAGGCGGTTTTACCGGTTGTGTGCAGCAGTTGCGGGTTTTGCGCAAGCTGTTTCA
>JAVERM010000167.1:0-3641 GCA_034007105.1 Trichlorobacter sp. | reverse complement strand
ATTGTTGCGGCACTGGTCACGCACATCCGACAAGCCCACGGTTTTATTACTTGATGAAGTAGATGCCCTTATTGGTGACACCCTCATCTCCCTTTTACGCCAGATTCGTGCTGGCTATGCCCAGCGTCCTGAACACTTTCCCCAATCCATCATCCTTTGTGGAGTCCGTGATGTACGTGACTACCGTATGCACCAGGAAGGTGCCCAGGTAATCACCGGTGGCAGTGCCTTTAACATCAAAGCCGAATCCCTGCGCATGGGTAACTTTACGCAGGAAGAAACAAAAGACTTATGGCTGCAACACACACAAGCCACAGGTCAGCAATTTGCTGAAACCATCTTCCCTGAACTCTGGCTGGACACTGAAGGTCAGCCCTGGCTGGTAAACGCCCTTGGCTATGAACTTACCTGGAAAAACAGAACAGCCCGTAACCGCAGCTACAACATCACCCTCACAGACTACAAAGAAGCCCGTGAACGACTTATCCAATCCCGTGCCACCCACCTTGACCAACTTGCTGACAAACTGCGTGAACCACGGGTACAAGCAGTAATGAACGCCATCATCGGCAGCAAGGACGAACATAACCTTAACGACTTAAAACCTGATGACCAGCAATATGTAGCTGACCTTGGACTTATCATCACCCATCCCTCAGTACGCATCAGCAACCGTATCTATCAAGAAGTAATACCAAGAGAACTTACCTGGCTGGCACAAACGCGCATCGCCAACCAGGAACAAAGTTGGTACATCACCAAAGACCACCGTCTGGACATGCCAAAACTGCTCACTGCCTTTCAGCAATTCTTCCGCGAACACAGCGACATCTGGAGTGAAGGCTTTAGCTACAAAGAAGCTGCCCCGCAACTGCTCATGCAGGCATTCTTACAACGCATCATCAACGGTGGTGGCAGAATCAGCCGTGAATATGGGCTTGGCAGAAAACGCACTGACCTGTTCATTGAATGGCCAACTGACCCTGAACAGGGCATGTATGGACCACTGCAACGTATTGTCATCGAACTTAAAATCCAGCGTGGACAACTGGACAACATCCTTACCACTGGACTTGAGCAAACCGCTGACTATGTAAACCGTGTTGGTGCTGATGAAGCCCACCTGATTATCTTTAACCGCAATCCAGACACCCCTTGGGATGCTAAAATCTGGAAACAACAGGAAAGCTTTGGTGATTTACCCATAACTGTGTGGGGGGCGTAGGTGTTTTCCCTCGTTACCAAGATGTAACTTGGGAACGAGGGAAAAGATTGTATTCCCGTTTGGGTTATATTCCACCCACATTGATGATATTATTGAGGACGTATTGCGTATTCAAGGCATCAATAAAAGGAGCTTTACATGGAACGTTTTTTTAATACTGCCGGGCCTACAATTCCGGCAGACCATTATCATTTAAACCCCTTGCAGCGCCTTGACTGGTCAGAAGTTTTACATCTGATTACAGCCAAACGTTATTTTGTCCTACACGCTCCCCGCCAGACCGGTAAGACCAGCACCTTGTTGGCTATAATGAAAGAACTAAATGCCAGCGGCAACTACGCCTGCGCCTATGCCAACATAGAAGGTGCCCAAGCAGCACGGGGAGATGAAACCCAGGGAATACCGGCAGTGTGCCGTGCCATTGCAACATCTTTACAACGATATCTGGACAATGCGGATGCTGTACAATGGCTGACGCAGCACCTAAACCAACCTGCCCAGACATTGCTATCAGATTTATTGGAACACTGGTCACGCACATCCGACAAACCCACGGTTTTATTACTTGATGAAGTAGATGCCCTTATTGGTGACACCCTCATCTCGCTTTTACGCCAGATTCGTGCTGGCTATGCCCAGCGTCCTGAACACTTTCCCCAATCCATCATCCTTTGTGGAGTCCGTGATGTACGGGACTACCGTATGCACCAGGAAGGTGCCCAGGTAATCACCGGTGGCAGTGCCTTTAACATTAAAGCTAAATCCCTGCGCATGGGTAACTTCACCCAAGAAGAAACAAAAGCCCTGTGGCTGCAACACACACAAGCCACAGGTCAACAATTTGATGAAACCATCTTCCCTGAACTCTGGCTTGACACCGAAGGTCAGCCCTGGCTTGTAAACGCATTGGGTTATGAACTTACCTGGGAAAACAGAACAGCCCGTAACCGAAGCTACAACATCACCCTCACAGACTACAAAGAAGCCCGTGAGCGACTTATCCAATCCCGTGCCACCCACCTGGACCAACTTGCTGACAAACTGCGTGAACCACGGGTACAAGCAGTAATGAACGCCATCATCGGCAGCAAACAGGAACTGCGCCCAGGGGAAGTTAACCCCGATGACGTACAATACGTAATTGACCTTGGTCTGATTAAAAACCGTCCCTCATTACGCATCAGCAACCGTATCTATCAAGAAGTAATACCAAGAGAACTTACCTGGGTAACCCAAAGCTACATCGCCAACCAGGAACAAAGCTGGTACATCACCAAAGACCACCGCCTGGACATGCCTAAACTGCTCACTGCCTTTCAGCAATTCTTCCGCGAACACAGTGACATCTGGAGTGAAGGCTTTAGCTACAAAGAAGCTGCCCCGCAACTGCTCATGCAGGCATTCTTACAACGCATCATCAATGGTGGGGGTAGAATCAGCCGTGAATATGGGCTGGGCAGAAAACGCACTGACCTGTTCATTGAATGGCCAACTGACCCTGAACAGGGCATGTATGGACCACTGCAACGTATTGTCATCGAACTTAAAATCCAGCGTGGACAACTGGACAACATCCTTACCACTGGACTTGAGCAAACCGCTGACTATGTAAACCGTGTTGGTGCTGATGAAGCCCACCTGATTATCTTTAACCGCAATCCAGACACCCCTTGGGATGCTAAAATCTGGAAACAACAGGAAAGCTTTGGTGATTTACCCATAACTGTGTGGGGGGCGTAGGTGTTTTCCCTCGTTACCAAGATGTAACTTGGGAACGAGGGAAAAGATTGTATTCCCGTTTGGGTTATATTCCACCCACATTGATGATATTATTGAGGACGTATTGCGTATTCAAGGCATCAATAAAAGGAGCTTTACATGGAACGTTTTTTTAATACTGCCGGGCCTACAATTCCGGCAGACCATTATCATTTAAACCCCTTGCAGCGCCTTGACTGGTCAGAAGTTTTACATCTGATTACAGCCAAACGTTATTTTGTCCTACACGCTCCCCGCCAGACCGGTAAGACCAGCACCTTGTTGGCTATAATGAAAGAACTAAATGCCAGCGGCAACTACGCCTGCGCCTATGCCAACATAGAAGGTGCCCAAGCAGCACGGGGAGATGAAACCCAGGGAATACCGGCAGTGTGCCGTGCCATTGCAACATCTTTACAACGATATCTGGACAATGCGGATGCTGTACAATGGCTGACGCAGCACCTAAACCAACCTGCCCAGACATTGCTATCAGATTTATTGGAACACTGGTCACGCACATCCGACAAACCCACGGTTTTATTACTTGATGAAGTAGATGCCCTTATTGGTGACACCCTCATCTCGCTTTTACGCCAGATTCGTGCTGGCTATGCCCAGCGTCCTGAACACTTTCCCCAATCCATCATCCTTTGTG
>JAVERM010000166.1:0-3712 GCA_034007105.1 Trichlorobacter sp. | reverse complement strand
CGTTGGGCTGCAAAGTTCAGTTCACTTACGTTGTGCAGGTCAACATTTTGGCGTGCAACCCACAGATCATAGGTATCCTGCATTGCCAGCCAGCTTTCCGCCGAACGTCCTATTGCCTTTGAAAGCCGCAATGCCATTTCAGGGGTTATACGACTATTGCCATTAAGCACCCGGCTTAATGTAGAGCTGGCAACACCGAGTTTTTGCGCAAGCGTGCGCCCACTGATGTTGTTGGGTATAAGGTAGATTTCAGAGATAAACTCTCCTGGATGCGGGGGATTATACATATGCATTAGTGATAGTCCTCATAGTCAAGAATGTATGCGTTTCCATCCTTAAACTCAAAAGTAATACGCCAGTTTCCACTTACCGAGATAGCCCAGCGGTCTTTCATTGTCCCTTTAAGAGGATGCAGCCTGAAGCCAGGCAAATCCATATCTTCAATCATTTTGGCGGTATCCAGTGCCAAAAGCTGGAGCCTTAGACGTTTAATATGGCTGGTTTGAACGCCAGCCCCGTTTCCTGTTTCATACAAGCGGCGCAAACCTTTATGCCGGAAAGACTTGATCATTGTTACACTATACTTTGTTGCGTGGTGTGCAACAAGGATGATTTGCCAGTTTTTCCATAATTTCCATCCTGTGGAGGGGCTTTAAGTTCCCCCTCTTAAGATAAGAGGGGGGCAGGGGGAGTTATGAAACAACGATTTTAGCCACGAATTAACGCGAATTTTCACGAATAAAACCAAAGGCTTTAACCCAACCACCCTGCCCTACGCACCAAAAGTTGTCATCCTGCGCTTTAGCCGCAGGATCTGGTTTTTAGATTCTGCAAGTTCGCTAACGCTTCCTGCTAAATGACGGTGGGGGTAAAAACGGACAAATACAATTTGCCCCTGCCAAAGCCATGCAGGATGGAAAGCGCAAGGTGTAAAAATAAATTTAATAATGATGGCACAAATGCTACCATAATTTTTACTATGAACATTGTTGTTGATACAAACCTGTTTGTTGGAGCATGTCTTGGACAAGGTGCCTGCCGTTCGGTAATTATCGCTTGTCTTGAGGAAAAACTGATTCCGTTGATGGGCATGGCGTTGCTATCTGAATATGAAGACTTGCTGGGCAGAGCCTGGCTTTTTAACAAAAGCCGTCTTAATGAGGAAGAGCGGTCAGAGCTTCTGGATATTTTTCTTTCTGTTTGTCGTTGGGTTAAAATTTACTATGGCTGGCGACCAAATCTTAAGGATGAAGCTGATAACCATCTGGTAGAGTTGGCCATTGCCGGTGGTGCAGAATATATTGTTACCCGTAATATACGCGATCTGGCTGGCATGGATCTGGTTTTTCCGGATTTGAAAATCATTACCCCTGAAGCATTTTGTAAGGAGCTTGTGCTATGAGTGCCTTAACTTTGCGTTTAACTGATGAAAAACATATGCGTTTAAAAGAGCTGGCGCAAAAACGCGGGCAAAGTGTAAACCGGTTACTGGATGAAGTTACAACCGTCTTACTTGCCGAGCTTGATGCAGAAACCCGCTTCAGATTGCGGGCAAAGCGTGGCTCTGGTAAAAAAGAGCGCGGGCTTAAACTGCTGGATAAAGCTGTAAACTGATGAAACCACTTTTCGCCACGAAACCCACAAAAGAACACGAACGAAATTAGCCACGAATTAACACGAATTTCACGAATAAAACCAAAGGCTTTAACCCAACCACCCCGCCCTGCGCGCCAAATGTTGTCATCCTGCGCTTTAGTCGCAGGAACTAGGTTTAGATTCTGCAAGTTCGCTAACGCTTCCTGCTAAATGACGGGGTGGTTACGGGGTTTTGGGATTATTTATCACACCATTTTGATGACCAGCCGTTTGCCGCAAGCATTAGCATATTTACGCAAAGTGCTAAATGAGGGTGAATGGTTATTACTGCGGATTGCCCCCTCCAGCCGCGAAACAGCACTTTTGGTGGTTCCCATACGCAAAGCCACCTCTTCTTGCGTTAAACCTGCCTGTTTACGCGCTTGCAGCAGCTCATTTATGGCTGCATACTCCTCCTCCAAGCCATCCCATGCCTCTTTAAAACCTGGGCGTTGCATGGCACTGACAAGCTCTGCCCTGCTATCCAGGGCAACCGGACGATAGCTGTCATTATCCATTTTTAACCTCCTTTAAACGTCTGCGTGCAACAGCAACATCAGATGCAGGTGCTTTCTGTGATTTTTTGATGAAGCTGTGCAAAATAACAATCTGCCGACCAACCATTGTGCAGTAAAAAACCCTGCCAATCCCTTCCTTGCCCTTGCAACGGAGTTCAAATAAGCCTTCGCCCATGGCGCGAGAGTGTGGCAAACGCAAATCTGCGCCATGCTCTTCCATAAGGCATACAAGACGCAGGAAATCGGCATAAATACCCACTGGCCATTGTATAATTTCCTGTTGCACACGTTTGTTGAAGTAGATGATTGACCAGTTCATGGTAGAAATGTTAGCCGATATGCTAACCATGTTCAATAAGAAAAAACCGCTTTTGCCACCAATTTTCACGGATAAAAGCAAAAGCTGTCATCCTGCGCTTTAGTCGCAGGATCTAATGTTTTTAGCCACGAATTAACACGAATTTTCACGAATAAAACCAAAGGCTTTAACCCAACCACCCCGCCCTGCGCGCCAAATGTTGTCATCCTGCGCTTTAGTCGCAGGATCTAGGTTTTGGATTCTGCAAGTTCGCTGACGCTTCCTGCAGAATGACGGTGGGGGGGAACGTAAAGTTGTCATCCTGCCTGGGCACGGCACGCCGTGCCCGTACATTTAATTTTGCAATTTCATATTTATTCGTAGGGGCATGGCGTGCCATGCCCTTGAAGCTTGTTTTTAATTCCACGGCAACAAAAAAGCGGAGCATTTTTATATGCCCCGCTTTTGTTATTTGCAGCTATTTACCTTTGTTCAGCTATACACTTAAACAAAAATTACATGGCTTTCCAGACACCGGTCAAATCACCAGTAACTGCCGCGTCTTTTTCTTCTCTTTTGATTACATTTCCATCATCGTCTGTTGTTTCTGTAAAGAAGTTATCAGCAGCGCGTGCAGCGGTAGGCTCTTTGATTTCAGGGTTACCTATTTTAGTTTTGTCTATTGTTGCAGAATAAAGTGTAGTGCTATCACTACCTGTACCAAAGGCTTTGGTGCCGTTTCTGTGAGTTGTAATAATTACATAGCCTCCTGTATCAGACTTTGCAGCCAAGGCAACATTACTGGAGAGTTGTCCAATGGGAGTTGCATTACCAGCAGCACCAGCCGTATCATAACCAGTAATTGTTTTACCAGCCTGCTCTGTAAAATTAGCTGCTTTGATTTCAGCAGCATGGGAGGTGCCTGCGCTGCTAAATGATAAAGCCAGGGTTAAAGCTGATATACTTAACAGTAGTTTTTTCATTTTTTTCTCCTTTTAAAATAAAATACAAGTTTGATTAAAATCTATTACTCTGCACCAAGGCTTAATGGATAATCGCCATTGTTTTCTACAGCATATGCTTCCAAGCCGGTTTTCATGGTTCTGATGTCGCTCATTGCCGCGCTATCAAAGCTTTTCTGACGGTAAGAGTTAAACTGCGGGATGGCAATTGCTGCCAGTATGCCGATAATTGCCACAACTATCAGCAGCTCAATAAGGGTGAAGCCTTTTTTGTTCCGAATCTTGGTTAACATAGATTC
>JAVERM010000164.1:0-3735 GCA_034007105.1 Trichlorobacter sp. | reverse complement strand
AACGGCTTTCATAAAAGCCCCGGAGTTTATACAAAATGATAAAACGTCAAACAACCATCAACAGTATTTTCAAGCTTAATGGCATTGGCTTGCACTCTGGTCATGAAGTGAGCCTGGAATTTATTCCTCGGCGCAAGCATGGCATTGCATTTGTGCTTAATAATGTTGAAATTCCGGCGCGGTACGACCATGTGGTTGATACCCGCCTGTCCACACTTATTTCTAAAGATGGTGCAGCAGTTTCAACAATTGAACATCTGATGGCAGCTTTTTACTATGCAGGGGTAACCAACTGCCTGGTCTATATCAGCGGTCAGGAGGTGCCTATTCTTGATGGTTCTGCCTGGGATTTTTATCAGGGAATCTGGAAAGCCGGTATTTATGAGTTTCCTGAAGAAGAGGTTTATCTGAAGGTTTTAAAGCCGGTGGAAGTTAATCATAACGATGCCTGGGTGCGTATAAAGCCTCTAAATACCCTTGATATCACCATGACCATTGAATTTCGTCAGCCAGTGGGGCAGCAAAAGCGGCGGGTTGCAGATGTTGAAAATGCGTTTTCCATTTTAAACTCCAGAACCTTTACCTTGCAGGAAGAGATAGAAGCGATCCAGAAAATGGGGCTTGCCAAAGGTGGCTCACTTGATAATGCCGTGGTTGTCGGCGCAGAAGATGTATTAAACCCGCAGGGGTTGCGCTACCGTAAAGAACTTGTAAACCATAAAATACTGGATCTGATTGGTGACCTTTACACCAGCGGATACCGTATTTTAGGCAAGGTTGAGGCTTTTAAAACCGGACATTATCTGAATAACCTGCTGCTGCGCAAACTGTTCAGTGATCCGGAAAACTACAGTATTTATTGATAAAAGACCTGGTTTGTAAAACCATGGATTTGCCATCCTAACCCGTCAGGGCGTGCCGTGCCCACATGACTAAAGAAAATCGCTTGACATGCCGAAAAGAATAAATATAACTTTTTAAAAGCGACTTGTAACGGAGCTGACATGAAAACAGCACAGCACAGCACAGCACAGCACAGCACAGCACAGCACAGCACAGCACAGCACAGCACAGCACCATAATGGCGTAGTCAGTTCATTTCATGAATGTGGCATGAAAGCCGCTTTTTCGGGAAACTCCCGGAAAAGCGGCTTTTTGCGTGTACAGGGGTAAGTAATGGCACTATCGGATATATCGCTTACCACCGGCATGCGCGCCAACTTGCTGTCGCTCAGGGACTCATCCGCCAGAATCGACCGGACCCAGGAACGCCTTTCAACCGGCAAACGGGTGAACAGTGCCCTGGACAACCCCACCAACTTCTTTGCCGCCCGTGCACACCTGAACCGGGCCGATGATCTCTCCATCCGCAAGGACGGCATGTCCGAGGCCGTACAGAACGGCGAAGCCGCCAATGCCGGGCTTACAGCCATAACCTCGCTGATAGATACAGGCAGGGGTATCGCTTCCGCCGCCCGCATGGCCGGGGTCGCCGAACGGGCTGAACTGGCAAAGCAGTTCAACGTGGTTCTGGAGCAGATCGATTCACTGGCCGGAGATTCCGGCTACCGGGGCACCAACCTGCTGAACAACGACGACCTCATCGTGGAGTTCAACGAGGATGGTAGCTCCAATCTAACAATAGAGGGGGTGGATGCCGCCTCGGGGGCGTTGGAGGTTGCGAAAACAAACCAGCAGCAGGGTAATGTGATAGCTGCTGGAACTGAGCATTCTTTGGCCCTGAAAAGTGACGGTTCAGTAGTTGCCTGGGGTGACGATACTTGGGGACGGGTCACTGTTCCACCGGAGGCCCAATCCGGGGTGATGGCAATCGCTGCTGGAAGTGGCCATTCTTTGGCTCTGAAGAGCGACGGCTCGGTGGTTGTTTGGGGGAATAACAGTAGTGGTCAAACCACCGTCCCAGCGTCTGCCCAATCCGATGTGGTGGCTATTGCTGCCGGAGCTGGACATTCTCTCGCCTTGAAGAGTGACGGCTCCGTGGTTGCCTGGGGGGATAACGTTTTTGGTCAAGCAACCGTCCCGGCAGCCGCCCAGTCCGGTGTAGTGGCCATTGATGCGGGAAATTATTTTTCTCTGGCCTTGAAGAGCGACGGCTCAGTGGTCGCCTGGGGCCAGAACAACGCTGGTCAAGCAACCGTCCCGGCAGCCGCCCAGTCCGGTGTAGTGGCTATTGCTGCCGGAAATAGTTTTTCTCTGGCCTTGAAAAGCGACGGCTCGGTGGTTGCCTGGGGTTACAATAGTGACGGCCAGACCACGGTTCCGGTGGCAGCCCAGTCAGGCATAGTGGCTATTGCTGCCGGAGGTGGGCATTCTTTCGCCTTGAAGAGTGACGGTTCTGTGGTTGCCTGGGGGTGGAACGGTTTTGGTCAAACCACCGTCCCGGTAGATGCGCAGTCTGGTGTGGTGGCTATTGCTGCCGGAGATAGAACTTCTTTGGTTCTGAAGAGTGACGGCTCTGTGGTTGCATGGGGGGATAACTACTATGGTCAAACAACTGTACCGCCCGAGGCTCAGTCCGGCATCATGCTACTCGGTCCTTCTTGGTCAACCGACGCGGGCATCGCCGTCTCCGAACGGCAGCTTGAACACGCCTTAAGCACCCTGCGGGCCAACGCGGCATCACTCTCCGCCAACCTGAGCGTGATCACCGTCCGCCAGACCTTTACCCGCGACATGATCAACACCTTGCAAACCGGCTCTGACAACCTGACCCTGGCGGACATGAATGAGGAAGGAGCCAACATGCTGATGCTGCAAACTCGGCAAAACCTGGGCATCACTTCTTTAAGCCTCGCCAGTCAGGCCGCACAGGCGGTATTGCGGCTGCTTTCGTAAGCGAAATCGGTACAGATAGCCAGAAAGAGAAAGGGGGAGGGAGCCGCAGACGTCTGTAACAACGGAGTTTCTGAAAGACAACATCATTACTACAGGAGGCAGTATGACACTCAGCGAAAGAGCTATGCAAGTTTGGCAGATTCTTATTGGTGCGGCCCACAATCGTCAAACACTGACGTACGGACAAGTTGCGGAATACCTTGAGTTTGGAGGTGCTGGAGTACTATCGAGAATCTTAGGACGCATTATGCGTTACTGCGATAATAACAACCTCCCGGCACTTACGTGCCTTGTTGTAAACCAGGAAACCGGCATGCCGGGTGCTGGACTCACTACCATTGAGAATCTGCCAGTCGGCCGAGAAAGGGTTTACCAACAAAACTGGTATGCGTTACCTCCGGTTCAAATAGCTGACTTCGAGCGATTTATACCTAACGATCAAGACAACGCAGACTGACTTTGCTGAGAAGGTTGAGATTCCGCTCGTACACGATATTCTGAATCCGGTTAGACTTCAAAGGAAACGAAACTGCCCCGCTTCCTTCGATGGAAGGCGGGGCTTTGCTTATTGTCGGGCTAAGGTATTCTACGGAAATCAGATTTTTACGCTGTCTTTGCGTGGGTGCGCCGCTGGTGAGGCATAACCGTGGCAAGCACCCGCAATGTTTCGGCAATGGCTGCGGTATTTCATATTTTTATCGTAGGGGCACGGCGTGCCGTGCCCAGGCTGCTTTGTTTTTTCGTGTTCTTTCGTGGCAAAACTGAAAGGGCAAAAGAATTATTCATAGTGCGACCAAAGGCGTAAGACCTTGATTACCTGTTCTTTTGGTAATATCTGATAGACAAGACGATGTTGGATATTGATTCTGCGCGAATATG
>JAVERM010000163.1:0-3753 GCA_034007105.1 Trichlorobacter sp. | reverse complement strand
AGCTCAGGAACAGTATCAACACCGGCGGCTTCCAGCAGTTCGGAATATTCTGAACCAATACCGTTTACACGATACAGGTCAACCATATTGGCAAATCTTAATATAAGCTTTGGGGAAATTCCTGTTTTTTCAGCCAACTCCTTACGCTGTGCAGGTTTGCGCACATTTAAAAGCAATGTATCAGTATCCTTGATTCCTGCCTGGCGCATCTTTTCGCCCATTACTGGACCAATACCTTCAACATTTTCAATAGGGTAGTTTGCCATCCGACTGTCTCCTTTTTCCAATAAAGTATATACTAGCAACTAATTTATTATAGGTTTATAGCATGAAGTTAAAAGTTTTTACAGGGTTGTAAAGTACCACCAAAACCATATCCGCCTGTTTTCTGATTTTTTTATACAGCTAATAAAAATGTTGCTTTTAGGAATAATTACTGTTTAATACTGACTAAATATCGCCTCCACGTCTGACACACATACATTAAATCTGTTTTTGTTCAGAAGGCAGCTGGTATTAAATTTCAAAAAGGAGAAAATTATGACAGACAAGAAAACACTGACCTCAATTTCCGGAGCACCTGTAGCGGACAACACCAACGTAATGACAGCCGGACCACGCGGACCACAACTGCTTCAGGATGTCTGGTTTTTGGAAAAACTTGCCCACTTTGACCGCGAAGTAATCCCTGAGCGTCGTATGCACGCCAAAGGCTCTGGTGCCTATGGTCATTTTACTGTTACCCACGACATTACCAAATACACCAAAGCCAATATCTTCTCTGAAATAGGTAAAAAAACCGATCTTTTTATCCGTTTTTCCACTGTTGCCGGTGAGCGTGGTGCAGCTGATGCCGAACGTGACATCCGCGGTACAGCAATCAAATTTTACACTGAAGAAGGCAACTGGGATCTGGTCGGCAACAACACCCCGGTCTTTTTTCTGCGTGATCCCCTGCAATTTCCCGGATTAAACCATGCTGTTAAACGTGATCCGCGCACAAACATGCGTAGTGCCAAAAATAACTGGGATTTCTGGACATCTTTGCCCGAAGCACTGCATCAGGTTACCATCACCATGAGTGATCGCGGTATTCCTGCCAGCTACCGCAACATGCATATGTTCAGCAGCCATGCTTTCAGCTTTATTAATGCTGCCAATGAGCGTTATTGGGTAAAGTTCCATCTAAAAACCCAGCAAGGCATCAAGAACCTGTCCGATGCCGAGGCAGAGGCGGTTATTGGTAAGTGCCGCGAAAGCCACCAGCGTGATCTTTATGATGCAATTGAAAAGGGTGATTTTCCCAAATGGAAGATGTTTGTACAAATTATGCCGGAAAAAGATGCTGCCAAAATGCCTTACAACCCCTTTGACCTCACCAAAGTCTGGTACACCAAAGATTATCCGCTTATTGAAGTTGGTATTCTTGAGCTGAACAAAAACCCTGAAAACTACTTTGCCGAAGTAGAGCAAGCTGCATTTAACCCGGGCAATATTGTGCCAGGCATAGGTTTTTCACCGGATAAAATGCTGCAAGGTCGGCTGTTCTCTTACGGAGATACGCAGCGTTACCGCCTGGGGGTTAACCACCATCAGATTCCGGTAAATGCGCCGCGCTGTCCTGCAAATATCTATCATCGTGATGGTGCCATGCGTGTTGACGGCAACCAGGGTGGTACACTTGGATACGATCCCAACAGCTATGGTGTATGGCAAGACAGACCAGAACTTAAAGAGCCACCACTGGCACTGGAGGGCTTTGCTGACCATTATCCGCAGGATGATGATTACTTTACCCAGCCCAGAAACCTCTTCCGCCTGATGAGTGCAGAGCAACAACAGGCACTTTTTGAAAACACAGCGCGGGCAATGGGCGATGCACCGGAAGCGGTCAAGCGTCGGCACATTGAAAACTGCACCAAGTGCGACCCTGCCTATGGTGCAGGCGTTGCCAAAGCAATGGGCATGTAAATATAAACTGCCTAAATGCAATAAATTAACAATAGCGGGGGTGCTGATGCGCCTCCGCTGTTGTTTTATATGGTGCCTGTGCGGCAGCTGACTTTTTAGAGTGTGGCTGTAGGTATTGCACAAAACTTTTGCCGGGTTTGATAGGTCTTTATCCAGAGTTGTCACGCGAAAATGCATCCGACTTAAAATTATTTTCTTGTGTATCGTGTATGTTTTTTTGTTACAGCAACTGTAGTTTTGTGTATAATACACAACATGAACAGCCGCGAACTGATAAAGCAACTTGAAGCCGATGGATGGACGCTGCGCAGCGTGAAGGGTTCCCACCATGTTTTTGTTCATCCGGTCAAGCCTGGTCACATCAGCGTGCCGCACCCGAAGAAAGACCTTGGCTCCGGTCTGGTGCACAAGCTGCTGAAGCAGGCAGATTTGTAAAGGAGAGAGATGATGAAATATCCGATAGCCATAGAGCCGGGCAGCGATACAACCGCTTTTGGTGTGGTGGTGCCTGATCTGCCTGGTTGTTTTTCTGCCGGTGATACACTGGATGAGGCGATTGACAACAGCAAAGAAGCCATAGCGCTGTGGATAGAGACGGTGCTGGACGATGGCAGAACCGTGCCGAAACCAAAGCCTTTGTCTGAACATGCCAAAGACTCTGACTATGCCGGGTGGATATGGGCGGTGGTGGAGTTGGACAGCTCGCTGCTGGACGACACGGCGGAGCGTGTGAATATCAGTATGCCAAAGCGTATTCTTTCGCGGATTGACCGCTATGCGTTATCCAGGGGAGAAAGCCGCAGCCGGTTTTTGGTGAACGCGGCCATGGACAGAATCATGCACTCCGGAGGTTAAGCTTCCTACATCTTCATCCGCATGTTGTTCACCTATCCCCTCAGTTCTGAGGTTAAAAAGCGCAGGTTCTGTCTGTTGCGTTGTCTTGCAGGTACATGGTCGTCTTCTTTTCTAAGCCGCCTGTGCGGGTGGCTGGCGGACTGTGCCGGATGAGGCTATTTGGTGGGCAGGACGTTTGAAGAGCGTGCCTGAGAAGGAGAACCCACAGGCATGAAAATAGAAATTACGCCAGCAACAGTTGAAACTAAGACATCACCAATTAACCAAAATATGTAAAGCAGCAGTATGCACGGGAACACCACAAAGAGCAGCACCAGATCAGCTACAAGTATTCCCAGTATTATTAGTACAAAAGTATCCATATGAGCGATGATACTACAATGAACAACCTGCTTTCAATAGGATTGGTACTTGCCTTGGTGGACAAGGTGACGGCACCGTTAAAGGGGATAACCGATGCCGTCACCGGCATCGGTAAAGCCGCTGATGGTGCTGATTTGTCAGAAGAGCTACACGAGAAGCTTTTTCTAAGCCGCCTGTGCGGCGGCTGACTGAAGTGGACATGTTCTCTGGAGCATACAAGCCGAAAAACAAGGAACAGGTAGTAAAGGAAGCTTTAAATAAAATAGGAAAAGAGGAAACACAGAAGTCATTCAGCACTACAGGCTTACATCTATTGAGAAAATCGCAAAGGAGGGGGTATGACGGAGCTGACAGAAGAGCAAAAGTACGCACGAAAGGCTGAGATGCTGAAAAGAGCATTGGCTGCAGCGGACGAGATGGACAAGCGGGACGCTGTAAAGGCTGTACTCCTCCCATTTTTAGTAGCACTCACAAGTAGAATCTATGCCGCTTGTTTGAGCTTCATGGCAGGAGTAATTCCGCCAAGAGCCATATTGGGACGCTCATTGTTGTATGTCCACAGCC
>JAVERM010000162.1:0-3769 GCA_034007105.1 Trichlorobacter sp. | reverse complement strand
AAGGCTCCTGTGGCAACCCCCATGTTAACTATGGACTGGATTGCAAACAGTGTGGCAATGCCAAAGGCCAGAAAACGCCCAAAAGGCTCGCTGGTATTTGTGGCTATTTTAACTGCCCTTTGCACCAACACAAAAAACATGGCAACAATTACCAAAACTCCAATCAGACCAAGCTCTTCACCAATTACAGCAAGTATAAAATCAGTATGTGCTTCTGGTAGATAAAACATTTTCTGTTTACCCTCGCCAAGCCCCTGCCCCAGCAGACCACCAGCACCAAAGGCGTATCTGGATTGGGTAATCTGCCAGCCGATGCCGGTTGGATCCTGCTCAGGGTTAAGAAAAGCCAGAATACGCTTCCAACGATAAGCAGATGTGTAGACCAGAAAACCAACTATCGGTGCAGCTACTAAGGCAGACCCGATTACAAACATAAAACGGGTTCCCGCAACAAACAGTATTGACATTGTTATGGCAGCCAAGGTTGCAGCAGAACCAAGATCAGGCTGTTTGAGCAGCAGCATTACCAGTGCTGCCAGTATAATCATATAAGGGATAAAGCCGGCAGTAAGCTGCTTTAGCCGATCCTGCTTTTTGGTAACCGAGTACGCCATGTAAATAACCAGAGAAATCTTGGCAAACTCGGCAGGCTGCAGGTTCATAAACGGCAGCTTTATCCATCGTGAAGCCCCTTTTACGCTGCCACCTACAGCTGGGAATAACACTGCGAACAGTAATAAAAGGCTTAAAACTAGCATCGGCGGTGCCATTTTTTGCCAGAAACGATAATCAACGCGCATGGTGATTGCCAAAACAACAAAACCAACAACAGCGTACAACCCCTGACGTTTCAGGAAAAAAGCACCATCATTAAATTTTTTGGCAGCCATCACCGAAGAGGCGGAATAGATCATAACCACGCCAAAGGAAGTAAGTGCCACCACCAGCAAAAGCAAAAGTAAATCGTATCCTTGTGGCTTGTTCAGCATGGCTTCCCTGCCAGGTTACAGGCTGCGTACAGCTTTAATAAAACAGTCAGCCCGCTCTTCATAGCTTGCAAACATATCAAAGCTGGAGCAAGCCGGTGAAAGCAGAACCGTATCGCCGCTTACTGCTTTAGCTGCCGACTTCCTAACAGCATCTTCAAGACTATCTGCCCTGCAAACAGTCGTCAGATTACCAAGTTCTTTTTCCATCCGTCCGGCTGCCTCACCAATTAGCACCAGCAGTTTTACCCGCTTTTGTATCAGTTTATGCAGCGGCTTGTAGCTGCCACCTTTATCCTTGCCCCCGGCAATTAAAATAATATTGTTAAAGCTTTCCAATGCTTTAACAACACTGCCCACATTGGTTGCCTTGCTGTCTTCAAAATAGCGCACACCATTTAGCTCACGTACAAACTCCATCCGGTGGTGCAGTGCCTCAAAGCTGTTTAAAAGCTGTAGCGATGGTTCTTTTTTGCAGCCAAGCAGCAGGGCAGATGCCAGGGCAGCCATGATGTTTTCCAGGTTATGCACACCATGCAGCTTAAAATCACTGATGGGAAAACGCAGCTCTTCATTGTTATGGCGGTACACAATTTCATGATCAATGCAGTAAATTCCTTCTGCCAGTTGCTTACGACGGCTGAACGGAAAAATGGCTGCCTTAATGGAGTTAACAACCTGCCACACTTGTTCATCATCTCGGTTAAGCACCGCAAAATCTGTTGCAGTCTGGTTTTCAAAGATACGCAACTTTGCCTTAACGTAATCTTCGTAGCATTTATATCGATCAAGATGATCTTCAGACAGGTTAAGCAGCACTGCCACATGGGGGCGGAAACACCTGATCCACTCCAGTTGAAAAGAGCTGATTTCCGCAACCACACGCTGTACATTTTGACCAGATGCAGGCAGCTCAATTAGTGGATCACCAATATTACCCCCCACATAGGTCGCAAAGCCGCTGGCTTTACAAAGTTCACCAAGCAGGGTTGTGGTGGTGGTTTTACCATTGGTGCCTGTAATTGCCACCATGGGTGCAGTGATAAAGCGTGCTGCCAGCTCTATCTCGCTGATGATTTCAATGCCGTTTGCCGAAGCCTTTAGCAGTATCGGATGATCCATCGGCACACCTGGCGATACCACTATAAGATCGGCTTGCAAAAAATCCTGCTCATTGTGCTTACCAAGCACAAAACGGATATTATGGTTTTTAAGTTGCAAAAGAACGTCAGCCATCTGGCTTTCATCGCGCATGTCTGTGGCAATGACCTGTGCCCCTTGTGTTGCAAGAAAATCAGCGCAGCCAACACCTGTTCTGGCAAGCCCCATTACCACTACCTGGCGGTTAAGCAGTTCCATATCAGCGCATCTTTAGTGTGGAGATTGCCACCAAAGCCAGAATAATTGTGATAATCCAGAAGCGGACAATAATTTTGGGTTCAGCCACCCCTTTTAGCTCAAAGTGATGATGAATCGGTGCCATCCGGAAAATCCGCTTACCACGATATTTGTAAGAACCCACCTGGAAAATAACTGAAAGAGCTTCAACAACAAAAACTCCTCCAACAATCACCAGTAATATCTCCTGCTTGGTCAGCACCGCAATAATGCCAAGGGCACCACCAAGGGAAAGGGAACCAACATCACCCATAAAGACTTCTGCCGGATATGAATTAAACCAGAGAAAACCAAGCCCGGCACCAACCATGGCACCACAAATAACTGCCAGCTCTCCTGCCCCCGGCATACGCGGAATTTGCAAATAGCTGGATAAAGTTGCATGACCGGCAATATAGGCAAACAGCATATAAGTAGCTGCATTGATGGTTACAGGACCGATTGCCAGACCATCCAGCCCATCGGTCAGGTTTACCGCATTGCTCGCTCCCACAATCACCAAAGTTGCAAAGGGGATGAAAAGCAGACCAAGATCCGGATGAAAATTTTTAAAGAACGGTACGTAAAGCTTTTCGTTAAAAGTTGGCGATAAAAACAGAAAAACAGCTACTGCCCCTGCCAGAAAAACCTGCCAGAACATTTTCTGCCTGGCAGACAGACCTTTGGTATTTTTTTCCACCACTTTTTTATAGTCATCTATAAAGCCTATCAGACCATATCCGCACAAAACCGTAAGAGTAATCCATATGTAAGAGTTACGCAGATCAGACCAGAGCAAAGTCGGAACCACAATGGCAGTAAGAATAATAATTCCGCCCATGGTGGGGGTGCCCTGCTTTTCAAGGTGTGACTCAGGACCATCAGTGCGGATTACCTGACGCGCCCGCAGCCCCTGCAACTTGCGAATCATCCACGGCCCCAGCAGGAAGCTGACCAAAAGAGCAGTAATCATGGCGTAAATAGTACGAAAAGTCAGGTACTTGAAGATGTTAAGTATCTTCAGATCAGATGCCAATGGATAGAACAGGTGATAAAGCATTTTTAATTCTCCTGGCTGGCAAGCTGCCTGATTTCCTGTGCCACCTGTTCCATCTTCATCCCGCGTGAACCTTTTATAAGTATCAAATCACCCGCAGTTGCCTTGCTGACAATATGCTGTGCAATTTCGGCATGATTTTCTGCCTGCATAATGTTTGCTTCGGTCATTCCGGTTGCAGCAGCTGTCTGGGCAGTGTTTTTTGTCAGGTTACCCATAAGATAGAGATAATCAGCCACAGAGGCAGCCTGCGCCCCAAGACGGCGGTGCAGCTCAATCTCCTCATCCCCCAGCTCCAGCATATCGCCAAGCACAACAAAAGCTTTATGCCCTTCTTTCAGCTCAGCCA
>JAVERM010000160.1:0-3787 GCA_034007105.1 Trichlorobacter sp. | reverse complement strand
CTGGGCTAAAAACAGTGTCCAGGTCATGGTCGGTATAGCCGCAGATGGTGCCATAGGCAGGGTCAAGGGTAATGTCGTTTAAATTGTTAAGACCGGAAAACAGGCTTACTTTGCTGAATTTGGATACACCGGTTAAAAAGGCAAACTTTATTTCAGCATCCCGGCTTTTAATGACTGAATAGAGGTCACGCAAACCATCACGCATAATCAAAGCAATATCAGGGTTATCAATGTTATCAAGGATTGGCTTATCATACTCATCCACCAGTACAACCACACGTTGACCATATTTCTCAGCAGTTGCACGGATAAGACCCCCAAAACGTCCGGCAATGCTTTCTTCAGTGCCGTGTGCGCCCAGACGCTGCTCATTTTCCGCCAAAATCTCCCTGATACGTATGTTGAATATCTCACTGCTCTGCCAAACACCTTCGGCGAGGTTGATGCGGATAACCGGATATTTTACAGACCAGTTCCAATGCTTTTCTGCGTATAAACCTGTAAACAGGGCAGCGTTACCTTCAAACAGCTCCTTTAAAGTGTCCAGAAACAGGCTTTTACCAAAACGGCGAGGACGGGAGAGAAAGTAATGTGACCCTTGCTCAATCAGCTTTACAGCCAGGTCTGTTTTATCTACGTAGTAATAAGCATCATCTTCACGGATTTTTGCTAAGGTCTGTATGCCGATGGGTAGTTTTTTACGTTGCATAGGTAATACCTCGTTTCCTCTTGTTACCAAGCCTCGACTTGAGAATATGTAACTCGTGATTTATTACAAGCGTATTTTGGCTGAAGTATTGCAACGTCTGGCAGCCTGATCGGTTTTACCCATTTTTTCAGGCCAGATCAACTTCGTAGCCCGCATCCAGGACCGGATATCCGGCTTCTGCCATCGGTTTGGGGTGTTACCTGAATCTGTGTGCCAATCCTCTCCTTTAAAACAGATACATGGGATATTACACTGATCAGTTTGCCCTCTTGCTGCAGACCAGCCAGGGTTTCCAGGGCTGTGTCCAGTGCTTCATCATCCAGGGTGCCAAAGCCTTCATCCAGAAACAAGGAATCCACCCGAACATTTTTACTTGCCATTTGAGACAAGCCCAGTGCCAGGGAAAGGCTGACAATAAAGCTTTCTCCGCCAGAGAGGTTTTTTGTGGAGCGGATTTCCCTTGCCTGATAGTTATCCACCACGTTTAGTTCCAGGGGTTGGGCAATATCCCGGGTTAATAAATAGCGGTCGCTCATTTTCTGTAATTGCAGGTTGGCATGACTAACCATCATCTCAAAGGTTAGCCCTTGGTCAAAGTTGCGGTATTTTTTGCCATCTGCCGAGCCGATCAGTTCGTGCAAGTTATCCCATCTGCGGCATTCCTTTTTCCGGGCATCAATGGCTGCCTGTTTTGCCTTTACCCGCTCTCTTGCAGCAGTATTTTCATTTAACCTGTGTTTGCAAGCGGCAATGGCATCCCGCAGCTCTTTCAACCTTTCCTCATACTCTTTGAATTGTTGTTGAAGCTCTTCCAGCGGCTTGTCAGTCAGATTATATTCCAGCTCGGCAGCCAGGCGCATTTCCCTATCCTTTTGCCTGGCTTTCATATCTGTTTGACGCTCATCCAGTGCAGTGGCTGTTTTTGCCAGCACCGTCTTGCGCTCAGGGGGCAGTATGGCTGCCAGAAACTGTTCTTCATCTGTAAAATCAATGGTTGTGAGTGCTGCTAAAAATCCGGTTTCCAGGCTGCCCAGTTCCGGCTCTCGTTGCTCGATGCATTTCTTCAGAGATTGGACATAAGCCTGGGCAGTATTCCATTTTTGCTGGAGCGTATTATGCTGTTCCCTGGTCAGTTTTGCAGCATCTTCGGCATCGGTAATCACCTTGTTTAAATGTTGTTCCTCATGGTCAGGGCTTTTGTCACCATACAGTGCCTTACGCTCATCAGTTGTGGCAACAAATTCCTTTTTCAAGGTTTGCAAACGTTCCAGCTTTTTATTCAGGGCAGTACTTTGGGTTTCAATAACCGCATCCAACCGCTTTATTTCGCTGTTGATGTCTGTAATTTGCTTCTCCATGTCTACCTTTTTCTTAATGTGGGACTGCCATACCTTAAGTTTTACCCTGAGGGATTCAATTAGCGATGAAATGCCTATTTCCGTGATGTCCATAATGCCAAGAGGCAAGAGCCTGGCAGCAACAGATTGCCTGCGTTGGGTAAAATCAACATGGAGCGGGTGAAACGGTCAAAGTCCATGCCGGTGATTGTCTCAATCTGATCAGCAACACCTTTGATTTTAGATTCAAAAATCTCGCCAGAATCGGCATTGGCAATTTCCTGTTTTGGGGGCTGGAGTTCACCATCTGGCTTTTTGCGTGCGCGATGCTGGCTCCAGTGGCAGCGGTAACGCCCGCTTTGGGTTTCAAAGGTCACCTCGGCAAAGCATTCGCCGGTCTGGCGGGACATGATTTCGTTTGCGCTCTTGGTAACCTTGTTTAAGCGTGGTGTGCGTCCGTAAAGGCAAGGCAAATGGCATCCAAAATAGTGGTTTTTCCTGCGCCGGTGGGTCAGGTTAATTTGCCACTCACCAACCAGCGAGTTCAGATTTTTAAAGCGCACCTGCAGTATTCTCATGGACAGCCTCTCTATGTTGCCCGCACGTCGTCTTCAAAAAGAGATGCAATCGCTTCCTAGTAGGCAAGCAGCAGCTCTGGCCGCTATTCTGCGGGTACGTTATGGGCTGTCAGACAACGTTCAAACACATCATGCACGCTCAGATCGTCAAGTGTTTCATCTGCATGGATCTGTTTAAGGATGCGGTCGGTGGTGTGGTTGTTCCTGATGCCGAGGATTTCCATTTGGCTGCCGGATACAGCTACGTCCAGACGCTCCCGCAGATCACCAATGACCTCGCTTCCGTTGTAGGTAACTTCAAGCCACGCCTGGGAGCCGGTTGCCAATAATTCAAGGATGCGGGTTGAGATTGTGTCCCAATCCCCCTTGATGCTTTCAAGCTTTTGAAACACAGGCACGTCAATCAGTTGCACCGATGCTGCCCTGTTATGGGACTCAACCAGACAAACGCTTTTGTTCAGCCAGTTCGCCAATGCTGGCGTAGTGGGTTTTAATACCCTCCAGCAGCTTTTGCTCCTTGTCCTCTATGCTTTCACCTGCTTCGGCAGTGCGGATATCCCTGTCACGCAGGTAAGGTACAGCACAGACAATCAACTCTGGAATACCCTGTTTATTACGCAGCACAAGCACTTCATCTGCCAAGGATTCTGTACTACTACCGACAACGTGGACATCCAAGGCTTTAAGCAGTTCTTTGGGGGCATTGAGAAAGGATGGTGAATCGTGGTTACCGGCATTAAAAAGCGGTAATAAAGCTCTTAGGCACTGTTGCCTGGCGTGCTGGTATCAAAAATATCACCAGCCACCAGCAGGGCATCAATTTCATGCTGCTGAATCGTGTCTGATAGCCAGGTTAGAAAAGACTCAAACTCCCTGTGGCACTTTCTGTTATAAAGGCTGCGCCCAAGGTGCCAATCAGATGTGTGGAGGATTTTCATTGATATATTTCACCAGCCAGGTTTGAAGAAAATTACTATAAAAAACAAAATTCACTCGAAAAGTGAATGTCCAGTGGAGATAGGTGGGGGCAGGCATACCTGCCCGGGCACGGCACGCCCTGAAGATATTAACCCCAAGCCAGCTTTTGTCACAAATCACGTAGATTTACACAAATAAAACCAGGCACTCACATCAACAACTCCCCTACTGCTGAGGGTACCCCG
>JAVERM010000019.1:0-25249 GCA_034007105.1 Trichlorobacter sp. | reverse complement strand
GCTGCAACTGAAGATAAGCAGAAGGAAAAGCAGGAAGAAAAGTAGCTTTGGTAAAAGGAGCTCAGTATGGAGCTTAACGAAATTCTGACAATCGCCGTCAAGGCAAAAGGTTCTGATATCCATATCAAAACCGGACTTCCTCCCATTGTAAGGGTTGATGGCAAGCTGCATCCAATCCCGAACGTGCAAAGACTTGCCCCTGAAACAGTAAGTTCCATGGCATTGTCCATGATGAGCGAACGCCAGAAAACAATTTTTGAGGAAAATTACGAGGTTGATCTGGCCTACTCTGTATCTGGTCTGGGCAGATTCAGGGTTAGCTGCTATCACCAGCGGGGATCTGTTGCCATGGTTTTCAGGGCGATTTCAGTTAATATCCCTGATCTTGAAAGCCTTAATCTGCCACCTGTGCTGGAAAAACTTTGCAAGGAAGAGCGGGGGCTGGTGCTGGTGACCGGTACCACCGGTTCTGGCAAGTCTTCAACCTTGGCAGCCATGATTAACCATATCAACAGCCACCGCACCTGCAATATTATCACCATTGAAGATCCGGTTGAGTTTTTGCACCGCGACAATAAATCAATCATCAGCCAAAGGGAGGTGGGCAGCGATACAGCGACTTTTGCGTCTGCTTTAAAAGGTGCCCTGCGCCAGGATCCGGACGTTATTCTGGTGGGTGAAATGCGGGATCATGAAACCGTTGAAATCGCCATGACTGCTGCTGAAACCGGTCACCTGGTCATGTCCACCCTGCACACTGTAGATGCCCAGGAAACCATTAACCGCATTATCGGTGTTTTTCCTCCCTACCATCAGCAGCAGGTAAGAATACAGCTTGCCGGCATTGTCAAAGGGGTTGTTTCACAGCGGCTGGTTCCTAAAGCCAGCGGCAAGGGGCGTGTGCCGGCGGTGGAGGTTATGCTTGGTACTGCCCGTATCCGCGAGTGCATTGAAGACCAGGACAAAACCAAGCAGGTAAGGGATGCAATCGCCCAGGGTTATGTTTCTTACGGTATGCAAACCTTTGATCAGTCATTGATGAAGCTCTATTCTGACAAGCTGATCAGCTATGATGAAGCGATACGCCAAAGCACAAACCCTGATGATTTCGCCCTCAAGCTGTCCGGTATATCTTCCACATCAGACAGCAGTTGGGAAAACTTTGAAGGTAAGGCTGAAGGCAAAGCCGGTGAAGACAGCTAAACAAAGGCAAGAACCTGCTGTACCGCCAGACCCGTACCTGGTTGCATTACGTCTTTTGACAGCACGGGATATGTCTGTATCTGCATTAAGACAAAAGCTTTTGCAGCGTAAGTGCCTGCCGCACATGGTGGAAGATTGCCTGCAAAGGTTGCAGCAGGAGCGGTTTCTTGATGACCGTCGTTATGCTGAACGGATTGTGGAAGCTGTGTTAAACAGTGGGCGTTACGTTGGTTACCGTTTGCGCCAGGAATTAAAGCGCAGGGGTGTAGCAGCAGAGCTGATTGAAGAACTGACTACCGGCAGAACCGATCAACAGCAGGAGCTGGAGTTGGCAGTACAACTGGTTCTAAGCCGTTATCCTGATTTTGCAGAAAATAATAATGATCAGCGGTTACGTCGCCGCATCGCCGGTTTCCTGCAACGCAGGGGATTTGGTTATGAAACAATCGGTGACTTGCTGAACAAAAGGTTCAATTCTAATAATATTGATTAGTACGAGAGGCATTGACAGATTATGACAGGTACAGAAATCCGCACACGTTTTCTGGATTTTTTTGCAGAGCGGGGGCATACCGTTGTGACCAGCTCTGGTCTTATCCCCCATAACGATCCCACCCTGATGTTTACCAACGCCGGCATGAATCAGTTTAAAGACTGCTTTTTGGGCATGGAGGATCGTGGTTATTACCGAGCGGCATCATCGCAAAAATGTGTCCGTGCCGGTGGCAAGCATAATGACCTTGAAAATGTGGGCAGAACTGCCCGTCATCACACCTTTTTTGAGATGCTTGGCAACTTTTCTTTTGGTGATTATTTCAAAAAGGAAGCCATTGCCTTTGCCTGGCAATTTCTGACCGAAGATCTGAAGCTTGATAAAGACAGGCTTTATGTAACTGTTTTTACAGATGATGATGAGGCAGCCGATATCTGGCACCAGCAGGAAGGAGTGCCACGGGATCGTATTTACCGCTTTGGTGAAAAAGACAATTTCTGGTCAATGGGTGATACCGGTCCTTGCGGACCTTGTACCGAGATTTTCTGGGATAACGGTCCGGAAGTTGGCTGCGGCTTGCCGGATTGTGCCGTAGGTTGTGATTGTGACCGTTACATGGAGATATGGAATAACGTTTTCATGCAGTTTAACCGTACTGCTGATGGACAGCTGCATCCGCTGCCAAGACCTTCAGTGGATACCGGCATGGGATTGGAGCGGATTACCACTGTTATGCAGGGGGTTAAATCCAACTATGATACTGACCTTTTGCAAGGGATCATCCGCCACATTGAGCAGCACAGCGGCAAAAAATATGGTGCAGACGAAAAGGACAGCGTATCAATGCGGGTTATTGCCGACCACTGTCGCGCAGTAACTTTTTTGATCTGCGATGGTGCGTTGCCCAGTAATGAAGGCCGTGGTTATGTGCTGCGCCGGATTATGCGCCGTGCTGCCCGCCACGCCAAAATGCTGGGTGTGAATGAGCCGCTTTTATGCAAAATGGTGGATGCAGTGCAGGAAATGATGGGTACTGCATACCCTGAACTGATGGCGCGGGGTGCTTACATCAAAAAGGTGATTTTCGCTGAAGAAGAGCGTTTTAACGAGACTCTTGATCGCGGTCTCGCACTTTTAAATGAAGAGGTCAAAAGCCTTAAAGCTGCCTCTAAAACCGTTATCCCTGGTTCTACGCTGTTTAAGCTTTATGATACCTTTGGGTTTCCGGTTGACCTTACTGAAGATATTGTACGCAGCGATGGCTTTACAGTGGATGAAACTGGCTTTGAGGTCTGCATGGAGCAACAGCGTCAGCTGGGGCGTGAACACTGGAAAGGTTCCGGCGTTGCCGGCGTTGCCGACAGCTATAAAAGCCTGCATAACCGTGGCTTTACCACAGAGTTTATCGGCTATACATCATTAACCGCAGCTGCAAAAATCACCGCCTTATTGCGGGATGGCATTGAGGTTACCAGCCTTACCGCAGGTGACCAGGCTGATCTTGTCTGTGAAATTACTCCTTTTTACGGTGAATCCGGTGGTCAGGCAGGGGATAACGGTACCATAAGCAGTGATTCTGCCCTGTTGCAGGTAACGGCAACCAGCCGCCCCTTTACTGATCTGGTGGTGCATCATGTGCTGGTAAAAGAGGGCGCGGTAAGTGTTGGTGATCAGGTAAATCTGCATGTAGAGGTTGATGAACGTAAAGCAACTGCCCGCAATCACACTGCCACTCACCTGTTGCAGGCTGCCCTGTGTCAGCTGTTGGGTGAGCATATTAAGCAGGCAGGTTCACTGGTGGAGCCGGAAAGGCTGCGTTTTGACTTTACCCATTTTGCTGCCCTGACCGCTGCGGAGATACAGCAGGTTGAAGATCTGGTAAACCGCTGGATACTGGATAACCAGCCGCTTTGCGTCAGTGAAATGGAGATGCAGGAAGCGATTGCCAGTGGCGCAACTGCTCTTTTTGATGAAAAGTATGGCGATACCGTGCGCGTGGTGCGGGTGGGTGAGGTAAGTGCAGAACTTTGCGGTGGCACCCATGTGCAGGCAGCCGGTGATATCGGGCTGTTCAAGATAATCTCGGAAAGCGGTATTGCTGCCGGTGTCCGCCGTATAGAGGCAACCACTGGTTTTAATGCCATCAGGCTTGTACGTAAGCTGGAAGAAGAACGCCGTACAGTGGCTGATCTGCTGAAAACAGACAGCAGTAAAATGTTAAACAGGGTGGAAAAGCTGGTTGCCCAGCAGCGCGAGCTGCAAAAGGAAGTGGAGGCACTGCAAGGCAAGCTGAACGCTGCCCAGTCCGGTGACCTGCTGAACCAGTGTCAGGATATTAACGGTATAAAACTTTTGGCTGCACAGGTGCAGGTGGCTGATATCAAGGCTTTGCGGGATCTGGCAGATCAACTGCGAGACCGCCTTGCTTCGGGCGTACTGGTGCTGGGTGCCGAGCTAGATGGTAAGGCAAACCTGCTGGTGGCAGTAACCAAAGATCTGACTGATCGCTTTAAAGCCGGTGAACTGGTTGGTAAACTGGCACCAATAGTTGGTGGTCGTGGTGGTGGCAAACCAGAGCTTGCCCAGGCAGGTGGTAATCAGCCAGATAAGCTGCAAGAGGCACTGGCTGCGGCAGCCAAACTGTTTTAACAGAGCTTTGCAAAACTACTGCGGAGGCTGTCTACGTCGTTGCGCGGTACTCGCTTCCTCGGCTAACTTTAAATGTTATGCCTCGTCGCTGCGTGCCGTGCGCCTTGTATCCAGCCTTCCTCATAACGTTTTTCAAAAGCCTGTTAACAACACTTAAAACCGGAGTAACCGATGCAACATCTGATTGAAAAAGCCAATACTTTGATGGAAGCACTTCCCTATATCCGCCGTTTTGCCGGTAAAACCTTTGTCATCAAATACGGTGGTCATGCCATGGCTGATGAGCAGCTTAAAGCATCCTTTGCCCTTGATGTGATTATGCTCAAATCCCTGGGGATAAATACCGTAATTGTACATGGCGGTGGCCCTCAAATTAACCAGACTTTAAAGCGGTATGGCATAGTTTCTGAATTTGTACGAGGTATGCGTGTAACCGATGCAGAAACAATGTCTGTGGTGGAAATGGTGCTGGTGGGGCAGGTTAACAAAGAGGTGGTGGGATACTTTAACCAGCATGGTGGCAGGGCAGTGGGGCTGTGCGGCAAGGATGGCAATCTGCTTCTGGCTGAAAAAATGCTGCAACCAGTGCCGGTTGATGGTGGCAAAACCGAGCTGATTGATATCGGTTATGTGGGTGATGTGGTCAAGGTAAATACAGAGCTTATCCGCACCATGGAGCAGGGTGGTTATCTACCGGTAATTGCTCCTGTTGGCGTGGGTGCTGGCGGAGAGTGCTACAACATTAACGCCGACCTGGTGGCAGGACGGGTAGCAGCAGCACTTGATGCCGAAAAATTGATCCTGCTGACAGATACCCCGGGGGTGTTGGATAAAGAAAAAAGATTGATCCCCAAAATAAAAGTAAATCAGATAGATAGCCTGATTAAGGATGAATCAATCACCGGCGGGATGATTCCCAAAGTAAACTGCTGTGCCGATGCCCTGCGTGCAGGGGTGAAAAAATCCCATATTATTGATGGTCGGATGGCGCATTCAGTGCTGCTTGAGATTTTTACAGATGTGGGAATCGGTACAGAGATAACAAGTGTGGAGACAGTAAATGAACTCTCAGCAATGGGTTGAAAAATCAGACAGGTATATCATGCGCACCTACGGACGTTATCCAATCGTGCCGGTGCGGGGTGAAGGCTGTCGGTTGTGGGATGCAGATGGCAAGGAGTATCTTGATTTTCTGGCAGGTGTGGCAGTTAACAATCTGGGGCATTGTCACCCGCGGGTGGTGGAGGCATTGCAGAAACAGGCAGCAAAACTTGTACACTGCTCCAATTATTACCAGATTCCGCAACAGATAGAGCTTGCCGAACTATTGTGCAGCCACAGCTTTGCTGATAAAGCTTTTTTCTGCAATTCAGGCGCGGAAGCCAATGAAGCGGCAATCAAGCTTGCCCGTAAATACAGCCGTGAAATCTTTAATAATCCAGAGCGTTACGGCATAATCACTGCTGCTGATTCTTTCCATGGGCGCACCCTGGCAACAGTGGCTGCCACTGGCCAGGAAAAGGTGCAACGGTTTTTTGATCCGCTTTTGCACGGTTTCTGTCATGTGCCGTTTAATGATCTGGCAGCTCTGGAAGCGGCAATTACGCCACAAACCTGTGCCATTATGCTGGAGCCGATTCAGGGAGAAGGGGGCATCAACATCCCTTCTTCGGAGTATATGCAGGGTGTGCGTGAACTGTGCGACCGCCATCAGCTGCTTTTGATTCTTGATGAAGTTCAGGTGGGGATGGGGCGTACAGGCAAGCTGTTTGCCCATGAACATTTTGATATTACTCCGGATATTATGACCCTGGCTAAGGCATTGGCTGGTGGCGCACCGATCGGCACCATGCTGGCAACTGATCAGGTGGCAGCTGCTTTTGTGCCAGGCACCCATGGCTCTACCTTTGGTGGCAACCCGCTGGTTGCTGCTGCCGGTATTGCTGTGGTACGCACCATTTTGGAGGACGGACTGCTTAACCGCGCCGAAGAGATGGGCGAATATCTGCACGGCGAGCTGGAGATGATGGGCAGAAACTACCCCTTTGTCCAGGAGGTACGGGGGATTGGACTGATGATCGGCATGTCATTATCCATTCCGGCTGCTGATATTGTCAAAAAAGGTCATGAACAAGGACTGCTCTTGAATGTCACCCACGATACAGTACTGCGTTTTGTGCCACCTCTGATAATCAGTAAGCAGGAAGTTAATCAGATGATAAAAATACTGGACGGTATTTTCAGGGAGATAAAGGCAGGTTAGCCATGCCGATAATCTCCTGCTTTTTTGGCATAGTCGTCACCATGCGTCACAATGATCATCCTCCTGCGCATTTCCATGCTGCCTATCAGGGGTTTGAGGCAACCATTGCCATTAAGGACGGCTCTGTTATGCATGGCAGGCTCCCACGTACAGCAGCCAGGATTGTCAAGGAATGGACTTTAACCCACCAGACAGAATTGATAAACAACTGGAATCTGGCACAGGCACTTATGCCACTTGTAATGATTAAAGGTGCTGACAATGATTAAACTTCTGAACGCTTCCTATTGTGGTGACTACACGATATTTTGTGAGTTTTCTGACGGGATGTCAGGTGAGTATGATCTGCAACATCTGCTGATGTCAAACGAGACACCGCTCACCAGGGTTTTGCGTGATCTGACCGAATTTAAAAGGTTTTTTCTTAGCTCAGGGGCTCTTTGCTGGCCAATCGGGCTTGAGCTTGACCCTGATGCAATTTATATGGAGCTTGAAAGTAAAGGCAAACTTATGCCTACCAGGCTTGCTGCCTGAGCCTTTATCCTGAAAAGGAGTTTTCTCCCAATGACCAAACATTTTCTGTCTCTGCATGATTTTTCCAGACAAGAGCTGGATGCGATGCTGGCTTTGGCAGCACAGCTGAAGGAAAAGCAGCAGAAAAGAGCTGCACATCATCTGCTTGAGGGCAAAACCCTGGCCATGATCTTTGACAAGGCTTCAACCCGCACCAGAATATCGTTTGAGGTTGGCATGTTTCAGCTGGGTGGTCATGCACTGTTTATCCATTCTGCCAACTCGCAAATGGGGCGTGGCGAGCCGATTAAAGACAGTGCGCGGGTAATATCCCGTTATTGCGACGGAGTGATGATCCGCACCTTTGGTCAGGAAATTGTGGAAGAGTTTGCCAGGTATTCCGATGTACCGGTAATCAACGGTTTGACGGATCTTTTCCATCCCTGCCAGATTCTGGCTGATTTGCAGACTGTAATTGAGCGCAAAGGCAGCTACAGTGGCTTGAAGTTTGCCTGGATTGGTGATGGCAACAACATGGCTAACACCTGGATTGAAGCAGCTGCCATCTTTGGTTTTGATCTGTCACTGGCCTGCCCCAAAGGGTATGAACCTGATCCGCAGGTCTGGGATTGGGCGCAAAAACAGCAAACTGCCAGCATTACCATCACCAATGACCCCAAAGCGGCAGTTAGCGGTGCCGATGTGATCAACACCGATGTCTGGGCAAGTATGGGACAGGAAGCAGAACAAAAGCAGCGTGAAGTGGATTTTAAAGGTTATTGCGTTGATGATGCGTTGCTTTCCTTTGCCAGCCCTGATTGCATTGTTTTACATTGTCTGCCGGCGCATAGGGGCGAAGAGATAAGTGACAGCGTGGTTGAAGGAAAGCACTCTGTACTTTGGGATGAAGCAGAAAACAGATTACATATACAAAAAGCCATTATGGCGACTTTGATGTAATAAACAGCAACTTTTAAGGAGATACAACATGGCTAAAAAGCAGGAAGCTAACAAAATAGTACTGGCTTATTCAGGTGGACTGGATACATCAATTATCCTGAAGTGGTTAAAAAATGAGTATGATGCTGAAATCGTTGCCTTTTCCGCTGATCTTGGTCAGGGTGAAGAACTGGATCCGGTGCGGGAAAAGGCACTTAAAACCGGTGCCAGCAAGGTTTATATTGATGATCTGAAAGAGGAGTTTGTCCGCGACTTTGTTTATCCGATGTTTCGCGCCAACGCCATCTACGAAGGACACTATCTGCTTGGTACCTCCATTGCCCGTCCGCTGATTGCCAAGCGTCAGATGGAGATCGCCAGACTTGAAGGTTGTGATGCTGTTTCACACGGTGCCACCGGCAAAGGTAATGATCAGGTACGCTTTGAGCTGGCTTACTACCACTTTGACCCGTCCATAACCGTAATTGCCCCCTGGCGTGAATGGAAGCTGAACAGCCGCAAAGCATTGATCGCCTATGCCAAAAAAAATGATATCCCGATTCCGATTACCAAAAAACGTCCCTGGTCTTCTGACCGCAACCTGCTGCATATCTCCTTTGAAGGCGGGATTCTGGAAGATACCTGGGCAGAAGCACCTGAAGAGATGTATGTGCTTACCTGCAAGCCAGAAAAAGCACCCAACAAGCCGCAATATCTGGAGATTGAGTTTGAAAACGGTAATGCCGTGGCAATTGACGGTGTACGGATGACACCTGCTCAACTGCTGGCTCACTTAAACACTGTTGGTGGGCAACATGGCATCGGCAGGGTGGATCTGCTGGAAAACCGCTCGGTGGGGATGAAGTCCCGTGGTGTATATGAAACTCCTGGTGGCACTATTTTACGCGAGGCGCATTCGGCAGTGGAGCAAATTACCATGGATCGTGAAGTTATGCGCATCCGTGATTCGCTGATTCCGGACTATGCCTGGCAGGTATATGCAGGATACTGGTTCTCGCCAGAGCGGGAAATGTTACAGGCATTAATTGATGACTCACAAAAAACAGTAAACGGTGTGGCACGGGTCAAGTTGTACAAGGGCTCTTGCCGTACTGTGGGGCGCAAATCTGAAACCAACTCACTTTTTAATCTGGATTTTGCCACCTTTGAAAAGGATCAGGTCTACAACCAGGCTGATGCGGAAGGGTTTATCAAAATCAATTCATTAAGGCTTAGAATCCGTTCTTTAATGCAAGGGAAGAAATAAGCTTGAACAAGCCACTTTATCGTAAAGATTACATCGTTACCTCGGTGGTGGCAGTAATTATTGATGATGAGGAAAGGGTGCTCCTCACCAAAAGGAGCATCTCTCCCTTTAAAGGGATGTGGGTAATGCCTGGTGGTCAGATTGATCTGGGCGAGCCTATTCTGACAGCCTTGCAGCGGGAGGTGTTTGAAGAAGTTGGTCTGCTGGTTGAAACCGGTTCCCTGATTGATGTTTTTGAACATGTTGCCCCTGGTGAAGGGAATTGTCATTACATCATTTTATTCTATCGCTGCCGTCCGCTGGCTTGCGACATAGAATATAATCAGCAGGAGGTACAGGAGGCAGCCTGGGTGCCGCGACAGCAACTTTCTGCATACCAGATGCCAGAGGGAACCCGCCACATCCTTTGTAAGCTGTTTCCTGAACTGCTGGATAACAGCGGTTGAGTTAAGCTTATGCCTCAGATTATTGATACCAAAGTCAATCTTTCATTTCCACTTGGGCACCATCTGCACTGTATGATCGCCCAGTTACCTAACCACCTGCACACTGCTACAGGACTTGCACCGGTAGAACATGAACGGCAATGGCAGATGATCAGTTCAGTAACTGAGCTGGTCATAGCTGGTGAGGGTAATCTGAAAAAACTGCATTTTCTGCTTTTCCCTGAATCATGCCTGCCTGTGCAGTATCTTGATCAATTTCTAGAAAAGGTTGCCGAGCAGTTCAGAAACAATACGGTCACCATGATCGGTGTTGAACATGTCCCTTTACAGAAATACAGGCAGTATCTGCACCGTTTTGCAGATGATAATCAAACTGCAATCTCCCTGGTTGATCAGGATATAGATTCTGGTGCGCCGCCGGATATGCCGGTTAACTGGTGCATGATTCTGGTGAAAGAAGATAAAGGACAGTTAAGGGTGTTTCTTGAGGCCAAAAGCCACCCGTTTCATGGTGAAGAATATATTGACAGCCGCCGCGACCTTTACCGTGGACGACACTTTTACCTGTTACGCTGCCGTCCCTCCTGCTTTAACTTTATGGCCATTATCTGTCTTGACTACCTCTACCGCAGCCTTTACAGCTCCAACATCAAGCAGATTGTTGACCATGCCAACCAGCTGTACTTCAGTACAATGCAAGGTCTGGATGCCCTGTTTGTAATCCAGTGCAGCCCCAAGCCGGAACATCAGGCTTACCGTGATGTTGCCAGCGGTTTTTACGGCGAATACCTGGAAGACACTCCAGGTGTGAGAGAAACAGTGACAGTTTTTGGTAATACCTCCAATGAAACCACCATTGACGGTGTGCCGCAAACCAATGGTTTTGGTCATGCAGCAGTATTGATAAATCGTCGCCACAGGCTTAAAAAGGTAACTTCAGATGAATTTCTTACCGATGATTTTGATGGTGCACCGCTTTGCAGGCTTCGCTTTGGCCGTGGTACCCGCCTGTTATATTTCAACCTGCCTTTGCACCATGAAATAGACCCGCGCAGCTCCCGTGTGCCACTTAAAGTGCATAGCATCATGCAGCCCGATGACAGCGGCGGCTGGCAGCGAGTTGTAACTGTACCCTTTGAAGGTGGTGTCTGACATTCAGACCGTCTTTGTCTGAACTTCAATTTTTTGCTGCATAAATGATTAAAAAGATAAGGATAATATTGTATGGCACAGGATAAATTATGGGGGGGGCGTTTTAACCAGCCTACCGACAAGTTTGTTGAAGAATTTACTGCTTCCATTGATTTTGACAAGCGGCTGTATCATCAGGATATCCGTGGCTCGGTTGCCCATGCCCGTATGTTGGGCAAACAGGGGATTATTCCCCAAGAGGATGTGGACAGGATTGTCAATGGGCTTGTTAATATTTTGCAACAGATTGAGGACGGCAATTTTGATTTTTCCGTTGGGCTTGAAGATATCCATATGAATATTGAAGCCAGGCTTTCCAGAGATATTGGTGAGGCTGGCAAGCGGTTACATACCGGTCGTTCACGCAATGATCAGGTGGCACTGGATATCCGACTTTATCTGCGTGATGAGATTGTGGAAATTATCAACTATCTGGATAAGATGACCGATGCGCTTTTGGAACAGGCCGAGAAAAACCTGGATACAATTATGCCAGGCTTTACCCATCTGCAATCAGCGCAACCGATTCTGTTTGCTCACCACCTTATGGCCTACACAGAGATGTTTAAACGGGACAGATGCAGGCTTACAGACTGTTTTAAGCGAGTAAACATCATGCCGCTTGGTGCAGGTGCCCTGGCTGGTACCACCTTTCCCATTGATCGTGAGTATGTAGCGCAACAGCTTGATTTTCCGGAGGTTACCCGTAATTCACTGGATTCTGTTTCTGACCGCGATTTTGCCATTGAGTTTATTGCGGCTGCTTCAATTTTAATGATGCATCTCTCCCGTTTTTCAGAGGAGCTGATCATCTGGTCCACCAGTTCTTTCCATTTTGTTGAGCTGTCAGATGGCTTTTGCACCGGTTCCTCCATTATGCCGCAAAAGAAAAATCCCGATGTACCTGAGCTGGTGCGGGGTAAAACAGGTCGTGTTTACGGTAATCTGATGGCACTTTTAACGGTGATGAAGGCATTGCCTCTTGCTTACAACAAGGATATGCAGGAGGACAAGGAGCCACTGTTTGACACCGTTGATACCGTCAAAGGTTCGCTGAAAATATTTGCGGATATGATCCGGGAGATGAAGGTTAATGCACCGGAAATGGCCAGGGCAGCTGGACAGGGCTTTTCTACTGCCACTGATGTGGCTGATTATCTGGTGTGCAAAGGGCTGCCGTTTCGTGATGCCCATGAGGCAGTTGGCAAGGCGGTTGCCTACTGCCTGGAGAACAACATGGAGATTACTGACCTTTCCCTGGCAGAATGGCAGCTTTTCTCGCCCCACTTTGCCAATGATATTTTCGACAAGATTACTGTTGCAGCCAGTGTAAATGCACGGGATGTTATTGGCGGTACTGCCCGCAGCCGTGTGGAGCAGGAAATCAGGCGTTATCAGGAAAGGCAACAAAGTGCGTAAGAAGATTCTGCTTGGCGGGTTAATACTGTTGATGACCACCGCTTGCGGCAAGCGCGGCGCATTGGTTTACCCTGACCAGCTGTTACCTGCTGCACCTTCCGTACTTTTGCTGGAGCAGGCAGAGGATAAACTGCGCCTCACCTTTTCAGTGCCAAAGCGGGACAGGCGTGACAAGCCGCTGCAAAGCCCTGTGCAGTCAATGATTATGCTTAAAAGAACAGGTTGCGATGCAACTGATCAGCCTTTTGTTTATTTACGCAGCTTTGATGCAAGTGAGCCAGGCTTTGACAGCCAGATTGTCTGGATTGATGAAAATGTTCAGCCTGGAGATAACTGCTATCAGTACCGTGTTGGTGCTGTGATGAAGGATGAGGCTTTCAGCAGTTTCCGTGACACACCTGTTGTTACAGTACATGCGCCGCTGGCAGCTCCGCTGATTACAGTTCGTCCGCTTTTCGGAAGCATGGTTGCCATCAGGTTGGTAAATCAGACAGAACCTTCAAGCAGTGACAGCACCCTTGCTGGTTTCAGGCTGTACCGCGCAGACGATATTTCAAAGGATGACTTTATTCCACTTGGAGTACTGACACCGGCAGCAGATGAGTATGTTGATGAGAATGTACAGACCGGTAAGACATATCAGTATAAAGCACGACTGATTGTAAAAGATAAAAAAAGCGGGATTTATCGGGAAAGCGGTTTGTCTGAGGTGGTGTCAGTTGTGGTACAGGATGCACCTTAACAGCCTGATAACGAGAAAACAAAGCACAAAAAAACACCTGGTCATTATAACCAGGTGTTTTTTGTTTGCAGGATTTAAGTCAGTGGTTACTGAGCTACAGTACCCAGTGCCTTAACAACAATGTCGGTGTAAGGGTTAGCAAACAGGATGATCAGACAAACAACCAGTACGTAGATTGCCAGGGATTCAATCATGGCCAGACCGATCAGCATGATGGTCATGATTTTACCGGAAGCACCTGGGTTGCGGGAAACACCTTCAACAGCACGAGCCACTGCCAGACCTTGACCAATACCAGTACCAAATGCACCGATTGCCATACCAAAACCAGCTGCCAACATACACATTGTGAAAAATTCCATCTTTACTGCCTCCTCTTGGGTTATATGCTCCTAGATAATATAGGAGAAAATTGTTGAGTTAGTGAGCTTCTTCCAATGAGCCCTGAATATAAATCATTGCCAAAAGCATAAAAACAAACGCCTGGATAAATGACACCAGAATACCCATCATCATCATTGGCAAAGGTGCCAGCGGCAGGTAATACTTTACGCCAAGGGTGAAGAAAATCATCAGCACCAGCTCATGACCCTGCATGTTGCCAAAGAGACGCAGGGTAAGTGACAACACTCTGGAAAGATGTCCGATAAGTTCAATGAAGAACATCAGTGGTGCCAGCCACAGGATTGGACCCATAAAGTGTTTTACATAACCAGCACCATGCTCTTTAAAGCCCACAATATGTGTGGTTACAAAAACCACCACAGCACAGGCTGCTGTGGTGTTGATATTGGCTGTAGGAGGGAAAAAACCAGGTATCAGACCGATCAGGTTGGAAATAAGGATGAAAAGAGCCAGGGTGGCAATCAGCGGAAAAAACGGACGACCTTTTGGTCCCATTGATTCTGAAATCATATTTTCAATGCCATCAACAACAACTTCCATCAGGTTTTGCAATCCCTGCGGCACTTCGCGCACAACGCTGGTTGCCATTTTTGCAACAATAGCCAGCACAATAATCAGTAGCCAGGTGTAGGCAATGGCATCGGAAGCAGCTTCACCGATACCAAGCGGTACAAATATTTTGCGAAAGAACTCCAGAAAAATAATGGGATGGATCATGGTAGAGTCTCCTTGGACGCGATCGCTATGTAAAATGTTAAACCTAAAAGACAGATAACAGGTGCCGAAAGACCGGCTAATAATCCCCAAAGCGAAAACCACTTTGCAGTAATAATCAGGTAAAGCGCAACCGCTGTCAGTGACAAGCGGATAAAAAAGCGGATCAGAGTTGCAAATAGCGGTTTGTCCAGTGGGGTTAGTTTCAGCAATGCCCCCAAAGCCTTACGCTGCCACAGCAGGTTGGCAATTGCCACCAGTCCACCTGTAAAGGCAGACAGGGCAATTGAACTGGTAAAGAGTAATACAGATACGCCAACGATAAAAAGCAGTGTCAGCAAGCTGCTGACAAACAGCATTTTTGGCAAAAGATCGTCATAATTCTTCATTTTCTTCCGACTTTCGCAGTTCACGGCTGGCAATAACCTGTATATTTCTGAAACCGGCTGCAATTCCGAAACACATAAAAAGGTAAAAGAACCATGGTGCTGTTCCCAGCCAGCGGTCAATGGCAAGACCAAGCCAGACACCGATACCGATTGCCATTGCAACAGAAAGACCCATGCTGGAAACCAGACCGACACTACGGAAAAGGTCGCTAAATTCACGCAGCATAATCACCAGCCCCCACTCTGTTGCAGGACAAAAACCTGAAATATATAACATCTTTCAGTAAACTCTGTCAAACTATTAGTCCCCTTGCACTACTTTTCGGATGATTCTATCCGCTGCACAGGCTGCACCAAAGCCGTTATCTATATTTACAACGCTAACTCCACTTGCGCAGGAGTTAAGCATACCAAGTAATGCTGCAATTCCGCCAAATGATGCGCCATAACCCACAGATGTGGGAACGGCAATTACCGGGCAATCCACCAGTCCGCCGATAACAGATGGTAAAGCACCTTCCATGCCAGCCACCACAATCAGCACAGTGGCACTGCGCAGCAGTTGCAAGCTGGCAAACAGACGGTGAATACCGGCAACGCCCACATCAAACAGCTCTTCTGTCTGATTACCGAAAAAACGTGCTGTAACCGCAGCTTCTGTTGCAACCTGCATATCTGAAGTGCCTGCGGAAACCACCACTATTTTGCCAGCAGCACTTTTATCCTGCGGGCAGCTGCCTATTGTAAGACAGCTGGCATTTTTGTGATAGCTTGCATCAGAATAAGCTGCCAGCAGTGCTTCTGCCTGTGGAGCTGCCAACCTGGTGATCAGCACCGGACTTTGGTTTTTGCGCATTGCATCGATTATACCGCTTATTTGTTCAACTGTTTTTCCCTGCCCGAAGATTACTTCCGGTCGCCCCTGGCGCAATGTGCGGTGGTGATCAACCTTTGCCATATCAAGCTCTTCAAAGGGCAGATAACGCAGCTTTTCCAGCCCTTCTGTTATGGTTAGCTGACCATTTTTCACCTGTTCAAGCAGTATTTTAATTTTTTCTTCGGACATAATAGGATTTTTAAGCCGGCAGTTTCCTGTCCAGATTGCGGTATTGAATAGCCTCGGCAAGATGATTGGTACGGATTGTTTCAACACTGTCCAGGTCTGCAATGGTGCGGGCTACTTTCAGAATTCTCGAATAACTGCGGGCAGAAAAACCAAGTTTTTCACCTGCCATTTCCAGCATACGGTGCCCATCACTATCCAGCTCGCAATGTTTTTTAATCAGCCTTGCATTCATCTGCGCATTGCAATGCACTTTGACACCTGCAAAACGGTGCTGCTGAATTTTACGCGCACCCATAATCCGTGCAGCAATGGAAGCTGAAGATTCCGTTGCCTGGTTGCCGGAAAGATCACGGTAGGCAACTGCTGGTACCTCCACATGCAGGTCAATCCTGTCCAGTAGTGGTCCTGAAATGCGCGAGCGATAACGCCGTATGGCGATCGGGGTGCAGGAACAACTGTGAGCCGGATCCCCCAGATAGCCGCAAGGACAGGGGTTCATGGCTGCAACCAGCATAACCCGTGCCGGATAGGTTAACGACTGTAATGCACGGGAAATGGTAACCCGTCCATCTTCAAGGGGCTGGCGTAAAACCTCCAACGCATGTTTTTTAAATTCTGGCAGCTCGTCTAAAAAAAGTAGCCCATTATGTGCCAGGCTTACTTCGCCTGGGCGGGGAGAAGTGCCTCCGCCGATCAGCCCCACATCTGAAATGGTATGGTGCGGAGAACGAAACGGGCGGGTGGTTACCAGTGCGCAGCCGCTTTCCAGCAGGCCGCTGACACTGAACAGCTTGGTGGTTTCAATGGCTTCATCAAAGCTCATGGGCGGCAAAATTGAAGGGATGCGCCGTGCCAGCATGGTTTTGCCCGAGCCTGGTGGACCGATCATCAACAGATTGTGCCCTCCTGCTGCCGATACTTCCAAAGCCCGCTTTGCATGTTCCTGACCCCGCACATCGGCAAAGTCCTCACCATGTTCGGTCTGGTTGTTAAAAAGTTGCACAAGGTCCAGTTTGTATGCAGCTATCTCCTGTTCTCCCTGTAAAAACTGTACTACTTCTGCCAGATTGGCAGCAGCGATGACTTTTATCCCCTCCACCACGGCAGCTTCTGATGCATTTTCCGGTGGCAAAATCAGACCGGTAAGCTTTGTATTACGGACAGCCACTGCCACCGGTAGCGCACCACGCACCGGTTTCAGGGTGCCGTCAAGGGAAAGTTCTCCAAGCAGTACGTACTGCTCCAGTTGTTCGCTGTTAATTACGCCAGTGGCAGCCAAAATGCCGATGGAGATGGGCAGATCAAAGGCGGTGCCTTCTTTTTTAAGATCAGCAGGTGCCAGGTTGGCAGTAATGCGGCGGGCAGGAAAATCATAGCCAGAATTTTTAAGTGCAGCCTTCACGCGGTCTTTACTCTCCTTTACCGCACCATCGGGCAAACCCACTGTGGCGAAGTACGGCAGACCCGGGGCAATATCAACCTCAACATCCACCAAAACCGCGTCTATTCCCACAACAGCAGCACTTAGCACCTTGGCGAGCATATCAAGACCCCTTCAGCATGATAAACCCGACCTGACGGCCAGTTTCACCGTTGTCGCGGCGATAGGAAAAATAAAGGTCTTTCTGGCAGCAGGTGCAATGGTCTGTGGCTTCAATGTTTGCCGGTAAAATACCGCAATCTTCCAGCTGCATACGGTTAGCCAATGCCAGATCCAACTTCCATTTGCCAGTCGAACTGCTTTCTGCAATACAGTCCCAAGGTGAGCTTTTACAATCATCAAAGCTGTCTTTAACTGGCTGATCAACCTCATAGCAGCAGGCTTTGATGGACGGACCGATTGCAGCAACTATATCCGTTGCCTTGCAGTCAAAAAGGCTGATCATGCCTTGTGCTGCCTTAGCAGCTATGCTGGCTGCTGTTCCCTGCCAACCGGCATGTACGGAAGCAACTACCTGCTTTACAGGATCAAATAGTAAAAGCGGAAGGCAATCAGCAACTGTAACTCCGATCATCAGGTCTGTCTGATTGGTGATAATTGCGTCAGCCTCCAGCCCTAAAAAATGGGCAAAGTCCTGGTTGGGGGCATCAATTACCAGGATATCAGTGCCGTGGTTTTGCTGAACCGTTACTAAACGACCAAGCTCAAGTCCGAAAGCACGTGTAAACAGGCTGCGGTTTCCTTCAACATTATGGGCAGCATCATCGGTATTTGTACCTAGGTTAAGAGAGTTGTAAGGGGTGCGGGAAACACCTTCATGGCGGGTGGTAAATCCTGCTGCAACAACAGGTGCAAATGTTCGATTGTTAAAGGCTGCCAGGTAATGTACACGCCCTTTGCGTAAGATTTCCATCAGAATTTCCTTTGCTATCCAATACTAATTACGTTTTAATGTACTGCGCTTTTGCACCCAGATGTAGACTGCCACCAGCAGGCAGCTTGTCAGTAATACCCATGTTAGTGCGCGGTGTGACCAGGTCATCACCAGCTCATGATTCTGACCAATGACATAGCCTATCCAAGTGAGAATTGAACACCATATACCGGCACCAAGCAAGGTATAAAGCGAAAAACGCAGATGGTTCATTCCTGAAAGACCGGCAGGGATGGAGATAAGGTGACGGATTACCGGAATAAGGCGACCTACAAAGGTTGATATTTCGCCGTGGCGTAAAAAAAAAGATTCCACCATGGCAAACTTTTCCGGTGGAATCAGCAAATAACGACCATATTTGATTATAAGCGGTCGCCCCAGATATTTTGCAGCAAAATAGTTGGCATAGGCACCAACCAGACTGCCGACTGTTCCGGCAAAAACAACAATAGCAGCACTCATCTGCCCCTGCTGTGCGAGGTAACCGGCTGGTGGCATAACCAGCTCGCTTGGTACAGGTATAATTGAGCTTTCCATTGCCATCAGCAAAAAGATGCCTGGATAACCCATTGCACCAATAATATCCACCAGCTTTTCAATTAGTTCATGTAGCATGTATAGTATAGAAACCTCTGCTTAAAATCTTTGACACTCTACGATAAAAGACGCTTCTGTACAACAGAACAACGATCATAAGGGCAGGTATTAAAAATGCGTATAGTTTATCTTCTCATGGTGCTGCTATCACTTACCGGTTGTGCCACCCTTGGTTTTGGCACAAAGGAGGATTGTGACAAGGCTGTTAAGGATTATAACCGGATGATCCGCTGGGATGAGCCGGAAACTGCTGCGCTTACATATCTGGACAACAGTTTACAGGATGATTTTATCAAGACTATTGATGATTTACGCAGACGTAACGTTAACATTGCCGATATGCGTATTAAAGCAAACAGTTGCGCAACCGGAAACAACAGTGCTGATGTAATTGTGGAATTTGATTACTTTGCATTGCCTGATAACCGGATTAAGTCTGTAACTGACAAGCAGAAATGGATGTTGCTACGCGGTAAACAGCTTGCACCAGGGCAAAGGGCAGGCTGGAAGCTGGTTACGCCTCCTCCCCAATTCAGGTGATTAAATTGAAAACTATTCAGGCTGCAATCAACGGTTTTATTGATTATCTTGTTACAGAACGTAACTGCTCACCCCATACTGTTGCTGCCTACCGAAACGATCTTTCCGGATTTACGATTTTTGCAGAAGAGCGTTTAGGGCAAGCTGCTTCCATCCACAGTATTGATCATCTTTTAATCCGGCTCTGGATATCCGAGCTGAGTATTCCCAAAAGCAGCAAAGTAAAGACTGCCATTACTTACCGCAAAAGCAGCCTTGGACGTAAGCTTGCTGCTGTAAAATCTTTTTGCAACTGGCTGGTACGTAGTGGTCAACTGTCCGTAAATCCGGCTGAACTGGTTGCCACGCCGAAAAAAGAGCAGCGGTTGCCTTTTCACCTTGATATTGACCAGGTAACGACTCTTGTTGAGGCTCCAGCTGTTTCCGGAATAAATTTAAGGGATCAGGCTATTTTGGAGCTGCTTTACTCAAGTGGTCTGCGTGTGTCGGAATTGACCGAGCTTGATATCGCTGACCTGGATCTTGCAGATGGTATGGTAAGAGTAATGGGAAAGGGTCGCAAGGAAAGGATTGTGCCGCTGGGCAGCAAGGCGATGACTGCCATTCAAAGCTATCTGTTGCAGCGTGGCAAGTGCCAGCAAGATGCACCGCTTTTTCTGAACAGGAGAGGGTTCAGGATCAGCCGCCAATCTGTTGATGCCATTGTCAAACGCTGGTCAGGCAATCTGGAAACTGTGCGTAATGTATCGCCCCATACGCTTCGCCATACTTTTGCCACCCATATGCTGGATGGCGGGGCAGACCTGCGCTCAATCCAGGAACTGCTTGGTCATTCCTCCCTGTCCACAACCCAGAAGTACATCCATATCGGGCTTGACCGCTTGCTTGAAGTGTACGATAAAGCCCATCCCAGAGCTAATAAATCGGAAACCTAGGAGTCTGTCGGGCTTTTTCGCAGCAGAACAGCGGTAAGTCCGACAGGCTCCTAGTCTACGCCCATTAGCGATCCTGCAACTTTGTGCAAGATAACAACAGTTATTAAAACAAACCCCCTGTCAGATGTATCTGACAGGGGGTTTGTGGTTCAAGCCAAGGCTCTCATAATGCTACAGAAAGTTAATGCTACTCGCAAAGATCAACCTTTACATCCCAGTTCTTAACCTTCATGGTGCCGTTTTGAGCCAGGTTGAGGTGCATCTTGAAAGCACGATCCCACAGTTGTGGCTCATGACCAACACCTTTGGCAAGGCACTCTTTTTCTGCCATTTGCAGGTAGTCAGTCAATTGAGCTTTGTAGTCAGGGTGGGCACACTTTTCAATAATCTTGCGGGCACGATCTTTTGGTGCCAGACCACGCAGATCAGCAAGACCCTGCTCAGTCACAACGCAGTCAAGGTCGTGCTCGGTATGGTCAATGTGTGAACAGTGTGGCACAACGCAGGAGATACCGGTTGGATCGGTTTTTGATGGACGTGCCGACGGGGTGTGCATCATCTTCAGGTAACCGTTACGCAGGAAGTCGCCGGAACCGCCGATGCCGTTGATCATCCGTGTACCACCAACCAGGGTTGAGTTGGCATGGGCAAAGATATCAATTTCAACCGGAGTGTTCATGGCGATACAGCCAAGACGACGGATCGGTTCTGGTGCGTTGGAGATGGAAAGCGGACGCAGGACAATCTTGTCAAAATATTTTTCCCAGTTGTCAAAGAAGCGGGGGAAGCCCGGGTCTTCAGAAAGGGAAAGTGAACATGCGGAAGCAACTTTCAGGTTTCCACCGTCAAAGAAGTCAAGCATGGTGTCCTGCAAAACTTCGGTATATACGGTCAGGTCGGAGAAGGGACCTTTTGCCAAACCGCCGATAACAGCGTTGGCAATGGAGCCAACACCTGATTGCAGTGGCAACAGGTTTTGGGGTAGACGACCCATTTTGATTTCATGGGCAAAGAAGTCCATGATATGACCGGCAATGGCTTCAGAAGTGTCATCCATATCGGCAAAAGCACGGCCTTTGTCACGACGCTTGGACTCAACAACAGCAATAATTTTGTCAGGATCACATGGCACATAAGGGGTGCCGATACGGGTGCCTGCTTCAGTGATCAGGAACGGGGCGCGGTGAGGCGGCTTTTGCTGCATATGAATGTCGTGCATACCTTCAAAGGAAGGCTGTCCGGTGTTCACTTCGATAATGATCTTGTCACACAGGTTAATGGCTTCTGCCACAATACCGCAAGAGGTGGTAAGAGCCAGCCCGCAATCTTCTGTAATGGCAGAAACTTCAATAATACCAATGTCATAGCGACCGTTGGGTGTGTAGAAGCCGTAGCTGACATCCTGGGCAAAAAGACCAAGGTGCTTGTCACCCATACGGATACGACCAGCGTTGATACCGGCAGCAATATCCTTACCGGTCTGATACGGCCAGCGGCGGTCGATCATATCCAGCTGCGCCCAAACGTTTTCGGTTTCAGCACCTACTGAAGCACCGATAAACAGGTTGAACTTCCACTTGCCTTGCAGGTTGTTCTCTTTTACATGGTTGGCAAGGGCAATAGGTACTTCTTTTGGATAGCCAGCTGGGGTAAAGCCTGACCAGAGCAGGTTCTGACCCGGGTTAAAAAACTGAATGGTATCTTCAGCCTTCATAACCTTGCTAAGCAGTGACTTGCGACGAACCCGACTTTCCAGTGTACCAAAATCTGACATCGTGCTACCTCCTGTTTGTTTTTTGCGTTTACAGTAAAACGCGGTGTGAAATTTACTTGCTTTTCAAGTCAGACCAACCAGATAAAATCCCTTTAATCTCAATATGTTTGTATTCTTTTCTGGTCAAACTGTATGAATAAAAACAAATTCTACTTATCCTGCCACTACTGTCAAGTTAAAATATATGTAAAACAATATTTTCATGGCTTGTTCTGTGCATCATAACAGACCTCAAGAAGGCAAAGACCTTGCGGGGGTGCAGTTACTCCTGCCTTGGTGCGATCCGGATTTTGCAGTAACTGCTTTATCAATACTGGCTTAAAGCGTCCCAATCCAACAGCAGCAAGAGTGCCAACCATTATCCGCACCATATGTTTAAGAAAACCGCCACCTGTTATATCTATGGTAATCAATGCGCCATTACGTCTGATTTCCACTTTATCTATGCGTCTTGTGCTGGTTTGGGCTGTGCAGTTTTGACCTTTAAAGGCAGCAAAATCATGTTCGCCTATAAAGTGTCCGGCTGCACTGATCATTGATTCCAGGTCAAGCGTATTGCGGATATGCCAGCTGCTACGATGGTTTAAAGGTGAGCGTAGCCTTGTATTAAGTATTGTATAGCGGTAGGTTTTACAAGTTGCACCGCCGATGACACGAAAATCCGTTGCCACTTCTTCAGCAGACTGCACAGCAATATCCGGCGGCAGATGGCTGTTCAGACCATCTATAAAAGCCCTTAGCGGAATAAGGGATGTTGTTTGAAAGACTGCTGGCATTGCCAGTGCATGTACGCCAGCGTCAGTGCGTCCGGCAGCCTGGACACGCACCCGTTCACCCAGAATTTTTGCCAGTGCCAGTTCAACGGTTTCCTGCACAGAGATACCGTTTTTCTGCTCCTGCCAGCCACAATAACCGGTGCCGTCATACTGGATTATAAGTTTTATTTTACGCATAAAAAGAAGGGAGCGGTTTTGCCGCTCCCTGGTTCTCCTGTTATTTCTGTAGTCCTTCTTCCGTGCAATTGTGCAACCGGTTCAGAACTATTTTTCCAGTAAAATTCTCAGCATCCTGCGCAGTGGTTCGGCAGCACCCCACAAAAGCTGATCACCGCAGGTAAAAGCCTGCACATACTCGGGACCCATTTTCATCTTGCGTACCCGTCCCACTGGTATACTTAAAGTACCGGATACAGCTGTTGGTGTCAGTTGTGCCAGAGAATCAGCCTTGTTGTTGGGTACTAACTTAACCCACTGATTATCATTGGCAATCAGTTGTTCAATTTCTGAAATCGGCAGATTTTTGTTCAGCTTCATGGTGATGGCCTGGCTATGGCAGCGCATGGCACCAACCCGCACACAGATGCCATCAACAGGAACCGGTCTGTTGCTGCCAAGAATTTTGTTGGTTTCAGCAAAACCTTTCAATTCTTCACGGCTTTGACCGTCTTCAACTTCACGGTCTATCCAGGGCAAAAGGCTGCCTGCCAACGGAAAACCAAACTCCTTAGTCGGCATAGAGCCATCACGCAGGGTAGCAGTTACCTTTTTATCAATCTCAAGGATTGCCGAGCCTGCATCTTTAAGATCGTCAGACACCACATTGTGCAGGCTGCCCATCTGTGCCAGCAGTTCACGCATATTTGGAGCACCGGCACCGGATGCCGCCTGATAGGTCATTGAAGAAAGCCACTCAACTACCCCTGCCTTAAACAGCCCCCCAAGTGCCATAAGCATCAGGCTTACCGTGCAGTTACCGCCGATATAGTCTTTTACACCTTTGGCAAGAGCCTCATCAATCACATTGCGGTTAATCGGGTCCAGAATAATTACAGCATTATCTTCCATCCGCAAGCTGGATGCAGCATCAATCCAGTAGCCGTTCCAGCCTTGCTTGCGCAGCTCAGGGTGTACTGCGTTGGTATAATCGCCACCCTGACAGGTAAGGATAATATCCAGCTTTTTAAGTTCTTCAATATCATCTGCTTTTTTAAGTGTACCGCCCCCCATGGGAGCTGGCTGACCTGCCTGTGAGGTTGTAAAAAATACCGGCTCAAAACCAAGGGCAAAGTCATTTTCTTCCTGCATCCGTTGCATCAGCACCGAACCAACCATGCCTCGCCAACCAACAATACCTACTTTCATGATGAATCTCTCCTTGTATGCAAATAATCTTGGGTTTATTAAGTTTATGCTGCCAATTTCAGTTCCTGCCGGATCTCTGCGGGCAGGGATATCTGCGCAAAACATTCTTCTGGATAGAGATAGTCTTCACCGGATTCATCAATTATCCGTACCATACCAATTTGTGATGCATCGTTGTCTGGCAGGGCTTGATAAATTTTGCGTTGCTCCAGTGAAGCTGCATAACCATTGTTCTGAACACAAACATATAGCTTGCTATGCCTCATATCTGCATCTCCATTATTTTTTTCAGCAAGTATTTGATTTTAACTTCTTTTTTACCAATACCACTTGCTTCGTACCAATGAATTTCAGCAAGGTACTGCTGCTCTGAACCAAGTTGTATGCACGCTATACCTTTTCGCTTTCTCCAACGCCCTTTACCATACTGCTTGTTAAGCCGTTGTAGTTCCCTTATCCCTGAACCAGTTGCAAAGGTTTCAACCTGCTGTATGTCACCAATAATCTTGAAGAACATGGCAAAACTATTTACAGCGCGGCAATTACAGCGTCACCCATTTCTTTGGTATTAACAAGTTTTTCGCCAGGTTTGTTCTGGAAGATATCGCGGGTGCGGTAGCCCTGATCAAGTACCTTTGCCACTGCATTATCAATGGCATCGGCAGCTTCAATCATGCCGCAGGAGTATTTAAGCATCATAGCAGCAGAAAGAATCTGGGCAATCGGGTTGGCAATTCCCTGTCCGGCGATATCAGGTGCCGAGCCTCCAGAAGGCTCATACATGCCGAAACTACCCTCGGCAAGGGATGCTGAAGGCAGCATACCCAAAGAACCGGTCAGCATGGCAGCTTCATCGGAAAGGATATCTCCAAACATATTTTCGCATAAAAGTACATCAAACTGTTTGGGCCAGCGTACCAGCTGCATGGCTGCATTATCCACATACATATGGGACAGCTCAACATCCGGATATTCTTTGGCAATTGTGGTTACTACCTCGCGCCAAAGCACAGATGAGGAAAGCACATTGGCCTTATCAATGGAGCATACTTTTTTGCCCCGCTTCTGGGCAGCCTTGAAAGCCACATGGGTAATCCGCTCGATTTCCGGTACAGAATAACGCAAGGTGTCAAATCCAACTCGCTCGTGACCCTCACCCTCTATCCCTTTGGGCTGGGAGAAGTAGAT
>JAVERM010000159.1:0-3833 GCA_034007105.1 Trichlorobacter sp. | reverse complement strand
ACTAATCGGCCGTGAGGCTTGACCATAAAAAAATAAATGATCGGGGGTGTAACCCACCCCCGGTTAATAAACTAATCAAACTAATCAAAACAATTAAAAAGTAAAAAAAGTAAAAAAAGTAAAAAAATGCCAGACTACAAAATGCAATTGCTAAATGGAGTGAAAACTCCAGCCAAAATCAGTGACCAGGTTCAAAAAGAACAAGGCACAAAAGATTTCTGGTGGCTATGCCGAGGGGGTCACACCCGTTCCCATCCCGAACACGGAAGTTAAGCCCCTCAGGGCCGATGATACTGCGCGGGTAGCTGCGTGGGAAAGTAGGTCGCCGCCAGAATTAAATAAATACGCCCCGCTTAAATAAAAAGCGGGGCGTTGGCGTTTTCGCCAAAAGCGTATATTCCTGTCCTTTTTATCCTTTTCTATCGCCCTTACTTGCCTATGCTTCGTATTGCGATCTGTGATGATGTGCCGGACTATCTGCAAAGTCTTGTCCAAATGACTGAGCAGTACCTGTCATTATGTGGTCTTGATGCCGAAGTGACAGGATTCTCCCATCCGGATGCTCTATTGACTGCCACTGAGCAGGAAAGCTTCCATATTTATCTGCTGGACATCGTGATGCCTATGGTCGATGGCCTGGAATTAGGTAAAGAAATTCGTCGCTTTGACCACGAGGCGCAGATCATTTTTATCACCACCGAACCGCAGTTTGCCTTACAGGCATACGCTGTAAATCCTGCCAATTACCTCATTAAGCCAATAGACAAGCAGCAACTGTTTGATACGTTGACCCTTGCCATCTCCAAAACAAGTCTCGATGACGAACGAACTTTTACCATAAAAACTGCCGACAGTCTGCGGGTAATCAAGCTGTCGAACATCGCCTGTTGTGAATATTGCAGTCACACCGTCATTTTTAGCATCACAAATGGCGAAAAGATACATAGCCGCACCTTCAGGGAAAGTTTTGCAGAATACTGTACGCCTATTTTAAAGGACAGACGTTTTCTGCAATGCCACACTTCATTTGTCATCAACATGCGTCGGGTGGAACGTTTCACCAAGGATAGCTTCACTCTTTACGGCGGCAAACTCGTCCCCATTGCAGCAAAGCGGTACCCCACTGTGCGGGATGCGTATATGGATTACCTGACGGCACAAAGGAGGTACAGATGAGCCGGCATTTTCCAGACCTGCTGCGGGCAGTTGTCACCGATGTTATGCTGATACTTTTGCCCTGCACCATGGCAATGCCGAAATATAAAAGTAAAATCGTATATGTTTTGGCAGCAGCCGTTATATTGGCTGGAAATCTCAGTGCCAACTATTACTTTTACCGTGTTGGTAACTACACCGCCGTCTTTTATGTTGACCTTGTCATGCTGATTGTCATTGGAATTGTCCTGAAACCCCTTTTTGCCGATAAAATCATGCAGTGGTGTTTTAGCTATATCACCATGCTCAATATTTATGCTGCGGTGGTATTTTTAAGCTACTTCTTTAGAAATATTTTCCCTGATCCACTGTATGGCAATATTTATTTGAGACTTATTTTGTTTTCAGTCGTCATTGTCGTATTTCAAAAATGGGTATCTAAACCTTATCGTCAAGTGCTGGATTACTGGCACATTTATATATTGCCCATTGTTGCTCTCTTTATTTGCTTTTTAGGCTATTTTTTTGGTGGTGATATAAGAACCACGCTAACTAATAATTATCTGCCTCTTTTATTTCTCATAATCCTGGGTTTTTTAGTATATGTCGCCATTATACATTCCCTTAAAACCATAACAGGACAGTATGCAATGCGCGAAGAAAACCAAGCTGTACAGGCAGAACTGGAATACCTCCAATTGGCAGCTGATGGTATGTCGGAAAGACTTAAACTGATGGAGGAGGTGGCAGCACAAAACAGTCGCACTGCCCATGACCGCCGCCACTTTAACAATGTGCTTCTGGAGCTTCTGGAACAAGGTCAAACCGGCGAGGTCGTCATGTTGTTGCAACGTCAAAATCAAGCTGCGCCAAAAATCGGCAGAATCTACTGCGAGAACCCTGCCGTCAATGCCGCTGTCTGCCATTATGCGAGCATTGCAGAGCAGGCTGGCATACCAACGGAAATTACGCTGGATATTCCTGGCAACGTGGTCGTTGATGCGCTGGAGCTTTCCATGGTGGTTTCAAATCTGATGGAAAACGCCATCCAGTCCTGTGAACGTTTACCGCACAATAAAGCTCGCTATATCCACTTTACCTGCCGAAATGCGGGACGGCTGCTGCTGGAAATGGAAAATCCCTGTGCAGAGAACAGTACGCTTGATGAAAGTGGTCATCCGGTCGCCTGCGATGAAAGTCACGGTGTTGGCAGCAGGAGTGTCATTGCTTTTGTAAAAAAATATGACGGGGAGCTGTTGTATAAAATCGAAAATAGAGTTTTTCAAGTGCGCCTTTTGGTGTGATAGCGTGAGTTTTTAAGCGCAAAAATGAGCCTTTTAAGTGTTAAAACTCATTTTGCTCATTATCGGGATATTTTCTGGACTAAATTTAGCTAATAACATTTGGTTATCGGAGGTTTGACATGGATATTTCCCGAAGAAAATTTATTGAAACTCTTGGTGTTGGTGCAGGCGTATGTTTAGTGGCACTGCACACTGCCGGATGCGGGTCAAATTCGAGCTCCGGTGCTGCACCCTTATGGAAGGCCGGCAGCTCAAGGGACAAAATAGTCATCATAAGCGATCTCCACCTTGGTATTGAAGACAAATATACAGAATGCCTGGAAAACCGTCCGCTGCTCATCAAGTTTCTGCAGTGCCTGCAAAACACCAAAGATGTGCGGGAGCTGGTGATTGCCGGCGATTTTCTGGACGAATGGTTTCTGCCTGTCTACTACTACCCGCTTTACACTGATCAGGACAAGTTTTATCGGCAGGTTATTGCGAACAACCAGGAGGTGTTCAACGAATTGAACAAGGTGATTGCCAGCGGAATAAAGCTGGTCTATGTACCCGGAAACCATGATCTGACGCTGAAGGCAAGTATTCTGCAAGAGGCAATCCCCCACCTGATTCAGGCAAGCGGGGTCAACAGTGGTATCAACGACGATCCCCAGGGGTTGGGCACCTATTACACCGGTGACCGTAACGAGATTGTTATTGAGCATGGCCATCGTTATGACGTATTTTCTGCACCTGACACCATCAGCAATGAGGAGTTATGCGGAAACCCGGGCACCACCATATTGCCGGCCGGTTATTTTTATGCCCGCTATGCCGCAACCTGGGTGCTGGAGGGCAAACCGACGGTGATCCAGAATCTGCCCACGGTCACCGACGCCGATTATGCTGCCCTGACCGATCCCGCTTATGGTGACCAGCCTGGCGCGTATGCCTACTACCAAATCCTCACCGCGATCTCCAACCGAATGACGCCCTACGAGAGCGGGGATGACCACTTCGCGACCGACAAGATCTTCAAAATGCGCATCTCCGGATTCAACGGTGATTACACCTACAAGGATTTCTTTCCACAGCTGCTGACGGATGCAACCACCGGCAAAAAATATATTTCAGCACCCACACTGTTCAGAAACCTCCAGCTTACCTGGCAAGACCGGCAGACGGCCAATAAGGTCAAGATGCCAGATTCCATGTTTGCAACGTCGGTCACCGGAGCAGTCGTTAAGCCTGCGTTCCCTGAGTCCTACTTTACGTGGGCTAAAAATAATTATCTGGAGAATCCGGCAGAAGCAAATGTGGAGGTGGTGGTGTTCGGGCATACCCACGTGCCTTCGTATCGCAGTATCAGCGGAAGTAAATGCTATCTGAACTCCG
>JAVERM010000024.1:0-23297 GCA_034007105.1 Trichlorobacter sp. | reverse complement strand
GTGACTCTGGTCGGTGACTCTGGTCGGTGACTCTGGTCGGTGACTCTGGTCGGTGACTCTGGTCGGTGACTCTGGTCGGTGACTCTGGTCGGTGACTCTGGTCGGTGACTCTGGTCGGTGACTCTGGCCGCCGGCTCTGCCTCAACCATTTCATTGCGGTAAGCAAACTGGAAAATAGCCCAAAAATCACCGCCCGACACCTGCCACTCGCGCTTGAACCCTAAATTCTGAGCTTCTTGCATGGCTAGTCCTCCGCCGTATCAATAACAGCGTCACTGCCCATCAGCTCACGCTCGATCTGTTCGATGCTTGGCAAATCCGTGGCCAGTTCCGGCGGCAAGGATTCCATCAGCTCGTATTCTGCTACGCCCAGCGGCTGTGTGTTCTGGCGCAGCGCGTACTCGGCGACGACCTTGTTCTTACTCTTGCACAGCAGCAAGCCGATGGTCGGGTTGTCCTGCGGGTGTTTGATCTGCTCATCCACCGCCGTCAGGTAAAAACTCAACTGCCCCAGATGCTCGGGCTTGAACTTGCCGCCTTTAAGTTCAATCACCACATAGCAGCGCAGCTTGAGGTGGTAGAACAGCAGGTCGATGAAAAACTCATCGCCCGCCACATCCAGCAGCACCTGCCGCCCGACAAAGGCAAAGCCCGCGCCCAGCTCCAGCAGGAATTCGGTGACATGCTTGACCAGCGCTCCTTCCACTGCGCGCTCCTGCGCCTCCTCTGTCAGCCCCAAAAAATCAAAGCGGTACGGGTCTTTCAGTGATTCACGCGCCAGATCAGACTGCGGTGCAGGCAAGGTTGCCGTAAAATTGGTGACAGCCTTGCCGCTGCGCTCCAGCAAACGGGTTTCAATCTGCATCACCAGCACATTGCGCGACCAGTTGTGCTCAATGGCCTTGGCTGCATACCACTTGCGCGTTTGTGGGCCGGGCAGCTTATCCAGCAATGCCAACTGGTGGTACCAGGGCAATTGTGCAAGCACCTCTTGCACAAATTGTTCATCCGGCCAAGCCTCAGCAAATGCGCGCATGTATTTCAGGTTGCGGGGCGAAAACCCTTTCATTTTCGGAAAGGCCGAGCGCAAATCCTGCGACAGCCGCTCAATGACTTTCGCGCCCCAGCCTTGCGCGGCCTGCCGCTCCAGAATATCGCGCCCGATCTGCCAGTAGAGCAGCACCAGTTCACGATTGACCGCCAACGCAGCGCGTTGCTGGGCGGTGTGGATGCGGGTTTTAAGCTCAGCTAACCAGTCTGCATAACCGTCTGGCTCGGGTGTTAGTTTTATGGGTTTGTCACTCACGCCTTTTCCCCTTTATCGGTTTTTCCAGCCATTTTGGTGTACATATCAAATAGCTTTTCCAGGCGTTCGGTGTCGTTTTTGAAGCGGCGGCCGATGTAGATGCGTTCCAGCACTTCGTCGTTGCGTTCGTGGGCGGCGCGCAGGTTGTCGGGCATTTTGCCTTGGGCGTAGAGGTCGGCGATGGTGGCGGGGAAATGGGCTTCGCGGGCGAGCAGGATGTCCTCAGCGCAGTGGGTGAGGTCGGCTTTCATTTTTTCGGTGAGCATGGGCACAGGAAAGGTGTTCCAGCCGAGGGTGTTGGAGTAGCGAAAGTCGGTTTTCAGCTTGCCGCAGACGGTGGCGATCCAGACCAAATGCAATCGGCTGGCGATTAGCGCCATATTCCAGAGCGGCGCGTCGTAGAGGGCGAAGGCGAGGTTGGTAACTGTTGATTGGCTATCAATCAAGCCAACGGGAAGGTACGCACGAGATTCCGATGAAACACATGGCATGGCAATCGTATGTTGCACGCCAATGCACATCTCACGAAATTGATGCGCTTGCTCTGCCATCGCATTTGCACCTTTATCGCGGCTTGCCAGCCGCATTGCCCGTACACCTTCGATGCGTTTGGTAATAGCTGGAATAGCCTGTGCTTCGCCCAAATGCTTATCTTCAATCCACAAGCAATAGCGTTCCAAGCCTCTGATAAATTCAGCGGAACCATAGATGCGACGGATAAAGCGGGCCTGTTGCTGCGTGGTTAATTGCAAGGCATCCAGCTCATAGCGGGACAGCAGTAAATGTCCACCATCGTAGGGCATGTTGCCGCGTAGCATTTCCGCCACTTCCGTCATGGGCTGGTTGGCTTTATCCACAATCACATTGTCTGCCGCCACCAAGTAGGCATTGATATGCTCACAGCGCTTTTCCACGGTTTGGCCATTTTCATCCAGCGAATACAGGCGTTTTTCTGCACTGGGCAGCGGACTGATGCCGATAATGGCGACGGTGACACCCGCATTATGGCTGGCCAAATTAGCCCACTTAAAGCTGGTATGGGCAAAGCAGATATGGCTGCCGCTAGCAAAAATTTCTGGCCATAAAATCGGTACTTGCTGGCCTTGGCAAATTGAGTTGGTGGAGACAAAAGCGGCGGTACAGGGTGTATGGCGGGCGTAGTCGGCGGCCTTCATAAACCAGCCGGCGACATAGTCCAGCGATTTCCAGTTTTTAACGCGCTGGTCAAAAATCTGTTTTAAATCAGCTTTTTGTTCTGCGCTTTGCCAGGTGCTGCCCAAATAGGGCGGATTGCCGCAAATATAGGTTTCGCCACCTTCGTTTTCAAAATCAATTTCACTTTGATCCAGCGGGGTGGAAAACAGGTCATCGCCTTGCATTTTTACCCCTGTGCCGGTGGGCGGGCAGATGGAGAGCCAATCCAGCCGCAGGGCGTTACCGCAGGTAATCCAGTTATCATGGCTTAGGGGCAAAAACTCAGCCAGTGCCAGTTGCTTGCCACGGTAAGTGACATCGCATTGGTACTCGGCAATGATGAGGGCAAGGCGGGCAATTTCTGCTGAAAAATCACGCAGTTCAATACCACGAAAGTTGGTTAGAGGGATGTTGCTTTTGCATCCGGCTTCTCCCCGTTTGATGTTGATCTGGTGTTCAATCTCGCGCATATTTTTGTAGGCAATCACCAAAAAATTGCCGCTGCCGCAGGCAGGATCAAGCAGGCGGATAGATGCCAGGCGGTTACGCAGGTTAAGCAGTTTGCGGTTGTTGTTGCCAGCCTCGTTAAGTTTTTCGCGCAAATCATCCAGAAACAGCGGGTTTAGCACTTTAAGGATGTTGGGTACGCTGGTGTAGTGCATGCCCAGTGCGCCCCGTTCATCCTCATCAGCCACTGCCTGAATCATGGAGCCGAAGATGTCGGGGTTGATTTGCGTCCAGTCCAGGTTGCCGATATGAATCAGGTAGGAGCGGGCAACCTTGCTGAAGCGAGGCACCTCAACAGAGCCGGAAAACAAGCCGCCATTGGCATAGGGAAAACGATCAGCCCAGCGCGGAATGCCCGCTATATCGCGCTCATCCTGACGGGTATTCATGGCACTAAAAATGGTGCTGATGACCTCGGCAGTGTTGCTGGCATCGGCTGTGCTCATCTGGCTGACTGTTTGGGTAAACAGGCTGTTTGCTGCAAAAATGCCGGTGTCTTCGGCAAAAAAGCAAAAAATCAGCCGCGCCATAAAGTGGTTCATATCATGGCGTTTTTCACCCTCACCCCATTGGGGGTTATCTTTAATCAGCTCTACATATAAACGGTTTAAGCGGCTGGTGGCGCGGATATCAAAGGAGCTGTCACGGATTTGCTGGATGGTGCTGATGCCTGCCAGCGGCAGGAAAAAACCAAAGTGATCGGGAAAGTCGGCATAGGCGCAGGCAACGGTTTCACCGTTTTCCATATCTTCTGCTTCAAAATCAACGCCATCGGTGGCAAGCACAAATTTGGCTTTGGCCTTGCGTGTGGCAGCACTAATACGCAGCTTGCCCAGGGTTTCGGTAACTGCGCCTGGTTTAGCAACAACAATGTGGATATTGTTGCGCTGCAAAACCCCATCCAGATCCGAACTGTTGGTGTGCCCACTGCGCAGACGCTTGATGGTGGTGGACTTGTTGCCAAAGGCTTCAAGAAAGGCGTAGGGGAACTCTGCGGCATCAAAGGGCTGCTCGGCAAGGCTGGTGATGGCTTGTTCGATTTCAACGGCATTCATGGGTGTAACAATACCTCATCCAACAGATTCTTTGTGCATTAACCGTAAAACCACATCTTAAAAAAGACCGCTGATTATTGCAAAAACAAAAAGGATTCAAAAGATGTACGACCGATAAAAGGGGTTTGTGGTATAAAATTATCTTTTTATGGTTTAATGCAAACCCGCAAAAGACAAGGATAAGCCATGACCTATCCAAACCGCCTTACAGACAACAGCACCCTTCATAAAAAGATATTGGCACACCGTCCGCTTGATGAGTATGAGCTGAAGCAGTTGCGGGAGTACTACCGGATCGGTCTTACCTGGACGAGCAACGCACTGGAAGGGAACAGCCTGACAGAAAGTGAAACAAAGGTTGTGCTTGAAGACGGCATAACCATAGGTGGCAAGCCGTTAAGGGAACATTATGAAGCCACAGGGCACAGCGAGGCGTACAATCTGCTGTGGCAGCTGGCAGATAAGCAGGAGATTGGCGAGCAGGATATTGTTGAACTTCACCGGCTTTTTTACTTCAGGATAGACCCGGCAGCAGCCGGAACATACCGTACCCGCAATGTCATCATCACCGGTACCGACTTCATCCCTCCATCACCAGCATCACTACCTTTTGCCATGCAGGAGTTTGTGGCTTCCATGCCTTTATTGCGGCAACTGCATCCGGTAGAACATGCCGCCTTGCTGCATTTAAACCTTGCCACCATTCATCCCTTTGCTGATGGCAACGGCAGAACAGCACGTCTGCTGATGAACCTTGCCCTGCTGCAATCCGGCTACCCTGTTACCATTATCCCGCCCATCTTGCGGGGTGATTACATTGCGGCTCTGCAAGCCTCCAACAAAGTCAACAACGCACCTTTCATCAACTTTATAACCTGCTGCGTATGGGAGAGCCAGAAAGAATACCTGCGTCTGCTGGAGAGCCTTGACCGCTGAAAGAAGACCGCCACCGCACGCTTAATGATAAGGATGTTTTATGAGCAACGAACCAACAAAAACACCAGACCCAGCCAAAGGACAGTTTCAAATAAAAAAAGCCCCTGAAAATTCAGGGGCTTACATTTTTTACTGGCGGAGAGGGAGGGATTTGAACCCTCGGTACGGGATTAGCGTACACACGATTTCCAGTCGTGCTCCTTCAGCCGCTCGGACACCTCTCCAGAAAAGATAGTATATATAGCAGTAACAGGCAGTATTTGTCCAGACTTTTGATACCATTGCATCACCTTTAGTACAAAAATCTACAAAAGCACTTCCAGCGTAGTGGCTCCTAAAAACGTCAGGCTTATGTAGCCGTTCATGGTGAAAAAAGCTGCATCAAGCCTGGTCAGATCACCGTTACGCAGCAGCAGATGCTCATAAAGCAAAAGCAGTGCCACGATAATTGCACCCACCATAAACCAGTTTCCCAACCCAAGCAGCTGTTTAAGCCAGAAAAGCAGAACCAATGTAATCAGATGAAAGACCCTGGCAAGCCAGAGTGAACCATTTACGCCAAGTGCGGTGGGAATGGAGTGCAGCCCCTCTTTAACATCAAAATCCAGGTCTTGCAGTGCGTAGAGAATATCAAAACCAGCCACCCAGAAAAGTACCATAAGCCCCATTACCCAGGCAGGCAATTCAATGGTTCCTTTCAGTGCAGCCCAGGCTCCCATTGGTGCGGCAGCAAGGCAAATGCCCAGTATTACATGGGCAAGGGAGGTAAAACGCTTACTGTAGGAGTAAAGCACAAGGAAAAACAGTGCCACAGGGGCAAGCTTAAGGCATAGCGGGTTAAGCATGGCTGCTGCCCAGAACATGACAATCACAGATATGGCAATCGCCACCAATACGGTATTGCGTGAAATCAGCCCTGCTGGCAAGGCACGCCCGGCGGTACGCGGATTTTTGGCATCAATAGCATGATCTATCAGGCGGTTTAACGCCATTGCTGCTGTTCTTGCTCCAACCATTGCCAAAACTATAAACAGCAACTGTTTGCCACCAGGCATACCCTGTGCAGCCAGCAAGGCAGCAGAAAGGGCAAAGGGTAGTGCAAAAATAGTGTGGGAAAACTTAATCATCTCCATAAAGACGGTTATGTTGTGCAGTAAGCCAGCCATATCAGTTATCAACCTCGGTTTTAATCGGCTTCCATCCGGAAACCGGTATTTGGTGCAAACGTACTTTTCAGGGCAGTACAGCTTTTACTGAAAGTTGTACTAAAGGTGGGATTTATGCTATAAATATATGTTTTTGCACCTCGTAACTCAAGCATTTCAAGTAAAGGAAAATACCATAAAATGTCAGATACTGCATTACAGGATATAACAGTTAATATTGAAGAGGAAATGAAACGTTCTTACATGGATTATGCCATGTCGGTAATTATAGGTCGTGCCCTGCCTGATGTCAGGGATGGTCTAAAGCCTGTACACCGCCGCTGTCTTTACGCCATGCACGATATGGGTAATGACTGGAACAAGCCATACAAGAAATCTGCCCGGGTGGTGGGTGATGTCATCGGTAAATACCATCCCCACGGCGATACGGCTGTTTACGACACCATTGTACGGATGGCACAGGATTTTTCGCTGCGCTACCTGCTGGTGGATGGTCAGGGTAACTTTGGCTCGGTGGATGGCGACAGACCTGCTGCCATGCGTTATACCGAAATCCGCATGAAGCAGCTTACCCATGAGCTGCTGGCAGACCTGGAAAAGGAAACTGTTGATTTTACTCCCAACTACGATGAATCCCTTGGCGAGCCTTCTGTGCTGCCAGCCAAATTTCCCAACCTGCTGATTAACGGCTCCACCGGCATAGCCGTTGGCATGGCAACCAATATCCCTCCCCACAACCTTACTGAAGTAATTGATGCCATCATATTGATGATTGATAACCCGCAAACCAGCTTTACAGAGCTGATGTCGCTGATACCTGGTCCTGACTTTCCCACCGGCGGTACAATTTATGGTCGTCAGGGAATAATAGATGCCTATTCCACCGGACGAGGCGTTATCCAGATACGCGCCAAAGCCCATGTTGAAACCAGCAAAAAGCATGATCGCGAATCAATTGTGGTTACCGAAATCCCCTATCAGGTGAATAAAGCACGCCTTTTAACCAGCATTGCCGAACTGGTGAAAGAAAAAAAGGTGGAAGGGATATCTGACCTGCGGGATGAATCAGACCGCGACGGGATGCGGGTGGTTATTGACCTCAAAAAGGATGAAAACGCCGAAATCCTGCTTAATCAGCTTTACAAACACACCCAGCTGCAAACCTCTTTTGGTATCAACATGCTTGCCATAGTGCATAACCGTCCAAAACTTTTAACTTTGGCAGAGATGATCACCTGCTTTATTGAGCATCGCCGTGAAGTGGTAATCAGACGTACCCTTTTTGAACTGAAAAAAGCAGAGGCAAGGGCACATATCCTGATTGGTCTTAAAATCGCCCTTGATTGGTTGGATGCGGTAATTGAACTTATCCGTGCATCCAAAACCCCGCCGGAAGCAAAACAGGGGCTGATAAATGGAGCTTTTGCCGATGCAGAATATTTAAAACGACTTAATCTGCCTGCTCCGGCAGGTTATGAAAATGGTGTACAGCTTACCGAAATCCAGGCGCAGGCCATTTTGGAGATGCGTTTGCAGCGGTTAACTGGGCTTGAGCGGGATAAAATCATCCAGGAGTATGAGGATATCTTGCGTTTAATCAGCCGCCTTAAGGAGATTCTGGCTTCAGACAGTGAGATTATGGCACTGATTAAAGCCGAACTGCTTGAAATAAAAGAGAGATTTGGTGACAAGCGACGCAGCGAGATAGTGGATCGTACTGCCGAGATATCCCTTGAAGATACCATTGAAGATGCTGAAATGGTGGTTACCATATCCCACAGCGGTTACATAAAGCGCAGCGCAGCCGATCTTTACCGCGCCCAGCGGCGTGGCGGTAAAGGTAAAACCGGCATGAAAACCAGGGATGAAGATTTTGTTGAGCAGCTGTTCATCGCCTCCACCAAAGATTATTTGCTGTTCTTTACGGATATGGGGCGCGTTTACAGAATCAAGGTTTATGAAATCCCTGAAGGAAACCGCACCACTAAAGGCAAGGCAGTGGTGAACCTGGTTAATGTACAAGATGGTGAAAAAGTAACCACCATCTTGCCGGTAAAAGACTTAAACTGCGAAGATAACTACCTTTTTATGGCCACCAGAAATGGCGTGGTCAAAAAAACACCTCTGGTTGAATATCTGAACATCAGGACAAACGGCATTAACGCAGTAAATCTTGATGAAGGAGACAAGCTGATTGCTGTGGCACTAACCGATGGCAGTAAGGATGTGTTCCTCGCTTCGCGCTGTGGCAAGGCGATCCGCTTCAGTGAGGAAGCTATCCGCTCAATGGGCAGGGTAACCCGTGGTGTACGGGGTATGAATCTTGATGATAATGATGCAGTAATCGGCATGGAGATTATTGATCCCCAGGTCAACAGCTCAACCATCTTTACAGTTACTGAAAACGGTTTTGGCAAACGGACTGATCTGGATGAATACCGCGGACAAAACAGGGGCGGCAAAGGTCTGATTACCATCAAAACCAGCGAGCGTAACGGCATGGTGGTTGGTGTCATGCAGGTAAGTGATGATAATGAGCTGATGGTAATTACTGATCAGGGCAAAATACTAAGGGTAGCTGTTTCCAACTTCTCAGTTATTGGTCGCAATACACAGGGGGTAAGGCTGATGGTTACAGAGGAAAACGAAAAAATTGTGGCTGTAGCGCGTCTTTTGGAAAAAGATGACGATGAAAACGGCAATGGCAACACAAACGGAGAAACCATTTAATCATGAATCCCCATAAAGTGCTGGATACAAGTTACCGCGAACGTCGCCGCATCCTACGTTTACTGGATTTTCTGGGTAGAGATCAGTTAACCCGCGACCAGATGGAGCGGATCGGCAAAAGGTTGCAAAAATCAGGCAAAAGGGCACTGCCCCCTTTAGTGCGCAGGCTGTGGAAAGAGCGGGATCGTGAACGTCTTTTCCGCTACACCTGTATGCTTGAGTTTTTTGATGCCAGCACCTGGATGGATCAATTGGTTAATCTGACCATAAAACGCCAGGATCTGCCTGATGATGACCGGCTGCCTCTGCTTGAAATTCTGCATATTTACGGCGTGGATGTAACCTCACCCCCCTTTACCAGGCAAGGTGATAAACCAGGGCTTTCAACTTTCCTTGAAAACTGCCTCACAGATGCAGACTGGGGTATGGTTTATTTCATGGATTATTTTCTGGATGCGCCGGAACCTTTGCGTGAGCAGATGGTCAAGCGACTAGGCGCAGAGCGTGAAAACTGTGAGGCTGCTGCCGCAATTTTGTACATGCTGGCTCATTTTGAGTACCAGGAAATTGCGCAGCTTGCTGTGGATTCTCTGGGAATGTTGCGCCACGGCACTGCCCTTACTGTGTTAAACAAGCTATGCCACCTTGCTGTGGAAGGGCTTGAACCCAGAATTACGCGCAGCAGACGCAGGCTTAACTTTCTGGGGATAAATGAACCGCTTCCGCTTTCTGGCTGCCATGCCACACCCAACAGGTTGTCAGCAGTGCAGGGACGGGCATTTGATGCCCACGGTACATCCACAATCTGGTTTTCATGGGAGCTGCCGGACAACCGTTACACCAGCCTGCTGTTGCAGGTAAGCGAGCATGAAGGTGTAATACAGGCAATGACCAATCATTTTGACAATCTTTTGGCACATAACGAATATCTGGACGAAATCAATGCTGTTGAATCCCTGTTTCCCATTGAGTTTGATTACGCTTTACAGCTGATTAAGGATGCTGCGTTACGCAGCATTGAACATAACTATTACTTGCCGCCGGATTTTTACGCTGCCCGTCATCTGTTTGGCAGCAATGATTTAAGACCAAAGGTCTATCTGCCATACTTTGATCCGGCACTTTTAAACAGCATCAGTAATCGTATAGGTTTTGATACCGTAAACAGTGATTCTCTGCTTGCCGAACCTTTTTTTGAGAACTGGCTTGTGTACGCCTCACAACTGTTTGATGTTGCTGAAAAACTGGGCGAAAAAGGGATTGATGGATGTTCAGCAGAAAAGCAGCAGGAACTGGTGGAACAGCTATGCAAGGAGCTGATTGAGCCGGATAAGGCAGGTTTTGTACGCCGTTTGCTACTGGTCGCAGACTTCATCCAGCAGCTTGGCTGCCATCAGACCATTGTAAGAAGGGTGCTTGCCGTCAGTTTAAGCCTGTCAAGCGTTACCCGCCCGCTTTCAAGACATCCTTTTGTGCGCAGGCTGCTTTTGGACAGCCTTGCAGCTGCTTGCAGCTCATTGGCCGATGGTATTGACCCGCGACAACAACAGGCTTTTGATGACGATGGAGATTGGGTATGAAAATCGGAGTTATTGGTGCCGGCAGCTGGGGCACAGCTTTGGCAAACCTGCTTGCAGGAAATAATCATGATGTAATGCTTTGGGCGTATGAACCGCAGCTGGTACAGGAGATGCAGTCAAAACAGGTCAACACGCTTTACCTGCCTGCAGTTAAACTTGATGAAAAGCTTGGCTTTACCGGCAATCTGCAAGAAGCGGTTGCCGAAAAAGAGTTGATTCTGATGGTTGCCCCCACCCAGGTGATACGCGGTATTTTAAAGCAAAGTGCAGCTTTCTGGCCAAAAGAAGCAACACTTGTCAATGCATCCAAAGGGATAGAGCTGAACAGCCTGTACAGGGTATCGGAAATTATTACCGAAGTATTGGGAGCAAAAGCAGCACAAAGATATGTGGCACTTTCAGGTCCCACCTTTGCACGGGAAGTGGCTGCCGGACTGCCATCTCTTATTGTTGCCGGATCAGCAAACCAGCAGGCAGCGGTTCTGACGCAAAAGGCTTTCAGCAACAGTCGTTTCAGGGTTTATACATCCGATGACCCTACAGGAGTTGAACTTGGCGGGGCAGTGAAAAACGTCCTGGCAGTGGCAGCAGGTATTGCAGATGGTCTGGGTTTTGGTCACAATACCCGCGCTGCCCTGATTACCCGTGGGCTGGCAGAGATGGGGCGTTTGGGCAGGGCAATGGGGGCAAAGGATGAAACCTTTGCCGGTCTTGCCGGCATGGGTGATCTGGTATTAACCTGCACTGGCGACCTTTCCCGCAACCGAACTGTTGGCATACAGCTTGGGCAAGGCTCAAACCTTGCCGCTATTCTGGCAGAAATGCGCATGGTGGCAGAAGGGGTTAAAACTGCGGAATCTGTTTACCATCTGGCTAAAAGCAAAGGGGTGGAGATGCCGATTTGCGAGCAGGTGTACAAAATTCTGCATCAGGATAAACCTGCCCGCGAAGCTGTGCTGGAACTGATGAGCCGTGAGCTGAAGCCGGAGTAATAAGCTACGCTCCAAATTTCTTCTTCAAGGCTGCCCGATAAAGCTCTTCATATCTGGCAGCGGCAGCATCCCAGGTAAATCGCTTGACCATGCCGTTTTTACGCATCTTCTTCAACCCTTCCTGATTATTGTACCAGGTCCAGACAGCCCAGCCGATTGTGTTATACAGTGCCTGGGCATTATGGCTCCAGAATTTGAAACCATCGCCAGCACCGGTTTTTTCATCAAAATTTTCAACACTGTCATCAAGTCCGCCAGTAGCATGCACAATGGGCGGCGTACCGTAAGCCAGCGAGTACATCTGGTTAAGTCCGCAAGGCTCAAATGAGGATGGCATTAAAAAGAAATCTGCACCAGCCTCCACCAGGTGTGCCAGTTTATTATCATAACCAATAAAGCAGCCGATTTTATCCGGATGTTTGTGCGCCATCCCCCCAAAGAAAAAATGCGCCCAAGGTTCGCCATTACCCACGATCACCAGCTGCAAATCCATACCAATAATCTGGTAAATCGCCTCTGCCAGCAGATCTATCCCCTTTTGCGGCACCATCCGCGAGACCATACCAAAAAGTGGCAAGTCATCACGCAGCGGCAGTCCGAAACGCTCTTGCAGGGCACGTTTGCACACAGCTTTACCACTTAAATCAGCTGCTGTGTAGTTTGCTGGTATGTGACGGTCTTTGGCAGGGTTCCACTCATTATAATCTATACCGTTAAGTATGCCCCAAAGATCGTCAGACCGCTCTTTTACCACCCCTTCCAGCCCCCAGCCATACTCTGGAGTCTGGATTTCCCGAGCATAACCGGAGCTTACCGTGTTCAGCATATTTGCATGGTAAATGCCACCTTTCAGCAGGTTTACCTGATCATCTTTTTCCAGCCCAAGAAAGGTGAAGTTTTCCCAGCCAATATCAAGAACATCCATCAGACCCGAGTAAAAATTACCCTGGTGCTGCATATTATGGATTGTAAGTACAGATGCGGCATTTTTAACCAGTGGATCGTTGCGGTAGCTGGTGTTCATAAAAACAGGAATGGCAGCAGTATGCCAATCATGGGCATGGAATATATCAGGCTGCCAGCCAAGCATTTTGGGCAGCTCCAGGGCAGCGCGGGAAAGGAATACATAACGGTTGTCGTTATCAGGAAATCCGTCGTTTTCATTGCCGTAAATGCCATCTCTGCCGTACAACTCCTCATGCTCAAGAAAATAAACCGGCAGATCACTGTCCGGCAGCTTGCCTACCCAGACACCGCAGTACATTTCACCGATTATCCCCATCGGTACCACCAGCGAACCTGGCAGCATGGTCAGCCCGTATTCATCCGGATTGATGGAGTAATAACGGGGCATCACAAGGCGTACATCATGACCGGCTTTGTGCAGATAACGGGGCAGATCGCCTGCCACCTCACCAAGTCCACCGGTTTTGGCATAAGGTGTTGCTTCAGAAGCAGCAAAAAGAACATTTAAAGCAGTTTTTATTTTCATTATCCGGCAAGCTCCTCTTTAAATTGCCAACAACAATCTGTCCAGCTCCAGCTCAAGTTCCGGCAATAGAGCAGCAATCTGTTGCAGGTCTTCTACGCGGGCAGCTTTTTCAATATTTTCAGCAACATGACGCACATATTTTCCGCCAATGGAGCCGGATTCACCCTTTAAACTGTGTGCAAGTTGTCGCAGCTCAATAAAGTTTTTGCCTGCACAGGCTACTTGCAGGGCAGCCAGCTTTTGGGGAGCACTTTCCTGAAAAATCTGAAACACCTCTGCAAGCACATCGGCACAGCCAAGATCAATATAATTTTTCTGGATGTAATTGCAATCAAAGGGACTGCTAACAGACTCTTTTAATTGAGCTTTGAACATGGGTATGCCCTCCTTCGCTGTCAGGATAAAATCAAAGGCAGGGATCTGCCGGATTTGCCCGTTCCTAATGAGGGAAAGTCCGATAGATTCCTAAGTCAGTCTAACATGGAGAGTTTGCAAAATGAACCGCTATTGTAACAGCTGACGGGATGCCTGGTGTAAGCTGGCAGGAGGTGCCGCATTTCATATACCGAATGCGGCACACAGGGAGAGGGTCGGAGTTTGGTGCTAATAATCAGTTTTTCGCAGTGGTTTTTCAGGACTTTGTTAAAGCTTTGGCAAGTGCCTTATCCGTCTCCATAATATGCTGGGACAGCCACTTGGTAAAAAGCTGCAATGCTTCATCGGCAACCTGCGGATCATTTGCATTTACCCGCTGCCTTATTACTGAAACTTTCTGGATAAGGTCCTGGTGCTGCTGGCGGTGTTCCTGGCTGGCTGGATAATGGTTGGCAGCCATAAGTTGTTCTTCGTAGGCAAAGTGTGTCTGGGTATAGTTAACCAGCTCGGATACAATTTTCGACATGATTTCGTTGCCTTTTCCTGCCCGCACCGCATCAGAAAGTTGATTTGCAAGATCAAAAAGCCGTCTGTGCTGTGCATCAATTTCGGCAAAATTCACTTCAAACATCGTACCCCAGATTAAAAGCGACATCTTTGTTTTTTCCTTTCGCTAAACTTTTATCCACTAACAGACTTTTGAAAAACGAGTTACAGACTGCAAGGTGCCTTATAACCAAAGCGTACACCGCCCCAGTGACGACCATTGATAAACAGCGGCACTGAAAGGTCGTTCAGGATTTCACCGGTATCACGCCGGTAGGTCTGCAAAAGGAAGCCATCGGTGTTGGTGGCGCAGCGTGTGCCGGTTGTGTCGTCAAAAAAGCGTTTGGTACGGTTGGTCATCATATCTGCCTCAAGGTTGCCGGTAAGTGGTTTGCTTACGTGCAGATTGTGGCAAGGCACATAGGCGCGGTTATCAATACAGATGGCATAAAGCAGCTTGTCGTTGCGTTTTAAAATCGTTTCCTGCAAAGGTGAAATCACACGGTCAAAAAAGCCGTCAAAACGGGTGGTGAATTTGGGTGGAGTGGTTTTTTGCGGATATGGCTTGTAATCGCGGTCAAACAGATCGCTTTCTGAAATGGTGCCGCTGTTGATGGCATCAGTTATGGCTGCAAGTACATTATCGTGTAGTTCACGTGCCAGCCCTTTGATTTCGTCATGGAAGTTACCAACCGTAAACTTGCCCACTGTGCCGTAAATATCTTCAACAATGTCAGAAAACTTGCCAAAGGTATCAAGGTTTACCTGCATCATCTTGTTGGTGCCATGGGCAGCATTGGAAATATGGTGGATTTTTGATGAAATCTCGGCGGTTACCGCAGACTGCTCATTGGCAGCAGTGGCAATAAGTTCACTCATCATGCGTGAACTGGAAGCGCAGTTTTTAATCTCTTCCAGCTGTTTCCTTGCTTCTTCTGCCTGCTGTAGCGCGCTTGAAACCAAGCTGCTTTCCTTGCGGATATTGGTGGCAGCTCGGACACTTTCATGCTGGATTTTGCCCACAATCTGGTCAATCTCTTTGGTGGAGCGGGTGGTCTTTTCTGCCAGCGAACGCACTTCATCGGCAACAACGGCAAAACCTCGGCCTGCTTCACCGGCGCGTGCAGCTTCAATGGCAGCGTTTAGTGCCAGCAGGTTGGTCTGGTCGGCGATATCTTCAATAAGGGAAAGCATTTCACCGATGCTTGAGGATGAACGCTCAAGTTCGGTAATACCTGACAAGGTGGCATTTACGCTTGATGCCACGCTGTCAAGGCTTTGCCAGGTCTGCTGCACAACGCCAAGACCTGTGTTGGCAGCAGTATCCACGGTAACGGCAAGGCTTACAGCCTGCTCGGTATTTTCTGCCACATTATGAATGGTACTGCTCATCTCTTCCGAAGCAGTGGCAACGGTTTCGGCATGTTCCATCTGCTGCCCCATCTCCTCTGAAATCCGCTCGGTGGAGCTGTAAAGCTCACAGGTGGCACCACCCAACTGACACGCCTGCTGATACAGCGAGCTGATGATTTCACGAATCTTCTGGGTAAGATGGTTAACTTCGTGACTTAAACGCCCGATTTCATCTTCCGAGTTTACGGGCAGAACTTTTGTAAGGTCACCCTCTCCTTTGGCAATATCTTCAACCTGCATAAACAGCTGCCGGATAGGGCGTACAACCAGTCTTGAAATTAGCAGATAAAGTACACCAATAATGGCAAAAAAGAAAAACACCCCCACTGCCGTAAGCACAAAAGCCAGGTTTTTGGCCTTGGCAACACCGGCTTCCAGGGAGGTAGTAAGTTGCAGACCGCCCATAAATTTGGCACCTGCATCATGGCAAGTATGGCAACGCTCTTCATTGGCCATCGGTACAGCCAGCTGCAAAGCTGATTTATCGCCAACCTTTATGTTTTCTTCCACCTGGGTGCCTGCCGCAACTGCCTTTTGCATCAGCTCACTGCGGTCACTGCCGTTATATTCAACTCCATCAGATTTGAACAGCTGGATTTTAAGGGCACCACCACGGCTTACCACCTGATCTACATAGCTGTTAAAGGCATCAAAATCCCCTGACAGCTTCAGCTTGATCAGGTCTTCCACCAAGGTGGCAGCCTGTTCACGGGTGCTGCTACGCTGCAAATCCAGCATGGAATTGTAGGAAAGGTAAAGACTAAGCACACCAAGGCAAAGAAAACCAATGGTAAGTGTAATGGAAATGGCAAGTACTACTTTGGCAGTCAGGCTTTTACTAACCATGTGTGATAGCCTCCGGAGTTTGAGGGTTAAAAAGATTAAGTCTGCGAATTAGTAAAACATGCACAACAATTAAACGGTTGAAGTTGTAGACATTAAAACAAAGAGACACCGCTTTTGCAAGCATATTGATAACGGCGTTTTACAAGCTTTTACCAGTAAGTAAGTCTTCGAGTCTCATCAGTTCATCCACAGTTTTAACAAGCAACGTGGGGCAGCCTGCCTGCGCGGGCAGATGCAGGTCAATATCATAGCGATCACCAACAAAAAGCACTGCCTCCGCTGGCAGATCAAGTTCGGTAATAATATTTTGCACAAGGGCAGCATCTGGCTTTGGTTGCCAGTTATCATCTATGGTGGTTACTCTTTCAAAGGAATCGGTAAGCCCGATAACATCAAGGATTTTATCTGTCAAAATCCGATTGTTATTGGTAAGCAACCAGCAGCGATAGCTGGAAACAAGCCTGTCAATCAATCCGGGTACACGGTTATCCGGCTCAATCAATGTTGCCGGCTCCAGCTCTGCTGCAAAGCGACGGTGCATTTCCTGCAAAGTGCCACCAATTTCCCGAATTATAACAGCCAGGGTTTGCAGGCTGCCCCGCTGTGCAGTCAGCTGCTTGCGCAGCTCTTGCAAATGTTTTTTCCCCTCTGCTGCTGAACAGCCAAGCAGCTCGCCAGCGTAGCTGGATACTGATTTCCAGACAGCTTCTTCCTGGGCATCCGAAACATATAGTGTGCCGTCCATATCAAAAACAATGGCAGCAACTTTAGAAAAATCATTGTTCATATTCTGAATCCTTTCAGGCAGCCAAAAGATGGCTTTTCAACGCCTTTTGACTGTAAAAGCACTTTAAAGGTATCCCCCATCCCTCCTTCCGGCATAATCAGCCGTTTAAGAGTAAGCCGTTTTTTCAGTTTTTCCTTTTCCGGAATGTCTGCCGCTTCAACTGCTTCAAACTCTTCAACCATACCGGCTGCCAGCAGAAAACGGCACTGTTCGCCAAACCAGACGGTTTTCATGCCCAGCTCCACACCTTTTTCCATTAAAGCAGAAAAATTGATATGGCTGGTAATATCCTGTTCACCCAAGCGGATATAAGGATTGTCTTCAATCTGGTGGCGGTAATAGCAAAGCAATGTACCCAGCTTACGATGGGGCGAGTAAAGCTCTTCCTTGCCGTAACCATAATCAACAGTCAGTATAAAACCTGTCGTTAATACGGTTGCCATTGTTTCAAACCAGCTAAGAGCTGCCAGGGAGATTTCCGCTTCTTGACCAGGCATGAGTGGCATCCCGTATCTGGCGAGATATTCTGCCAATGCAGGTGTGGAGGGCAGATCAAGCTGCTCTTGCAGCTCATCGCCATTGCAGGTGACGTATATTTCACGCAAACCGCTTTCAGTCATTAAAACACGGTGTACCGGCATGGCATCCAGCAACTCGTTGGAATAAACCATCCCCTTAAAGCTGAAATCAGCCAGTTGGGCAGGGGTCAGCCAGGAAAGCTTGTCTGTATGTAACTGCATAAGCTGCCGCTGAACAGTAACAAGTGAAGGTTCCTTTTCCACCAGTATCAGCTTTATTGCCTTGTAGCAGTGCGGCTCCCTTTCCTGCAAAAAGTCCAGAATATCGCAGGCAAGCCGGCCATGCCCTGCACCAACTTCCATAACTGTAAATTCTGTCGGGCTGCCCAGTGACTGCCACGCTGCTGCCACTTCCCTTGCTATTACCCTGCCAAAGGCAGCATGTACTGTTATGCTGGTGTAGAAGTCTCCCTCAAGCCCCACTTTACGCCCGCTGGAAGTGTAATAACCAAGACCTGGTTCATACAAACAGGTTGCCATATAATCGGCAAAGGTAAGCCTGCCTTGTGCTTTTATCCGTGCCTTAACAAGTTGAAATAATTCATGGTGCGCCATCAGTTAATCCTTCAGAAAGTTTAATAGGGTTGTTTCGGGTCATGCTTTTACTGTACATTGCCGTGAAAAATAATAAAGGTACTTGATGCAGGGAAGTTTTTCAACGACCTGTTAACAATGGCTTGAAAAACTTTCAGGAGATAAACCGATGTGCCTGAAAATGCTGCAAAGCATAATTTGTGTTGTAACTCTGCTGTTTTCACTGCCTGCATTTGCGCTGCAAGCTTCCTTTGAAGCTGATGTTAATCTGTTGGCACTGGAAAAACTGCAACAGGAATCCTCCATCAATGAAGAATACGCAGGAGTGGCAACTTTTTATGCTGATAAATTTATCGGCAGGCGTACCAGTTCCGGTCAGCCGTACCATCCTGAGCGCATGACCGCTGCCCATGCAACGCTGCCTCTTAACACCTTGGTGCAGGTGTTTAACCCTGCCACCGGACAGGGGGTGCAGGTTGTCATCAATGACCGTTGCAGAAAGCGCCCTTTTCAATTGATTGACCTTTCACGTGCAGCAGCCCGCAAAATAGGTTTATCAGCTGCCCTTGGCACAATGCCGGTACTGATTATTCCTGTTACTGAAAACCGGCTTGATGAACTGCTGCAAGCAGAACTTTAAGGAATGGGAAAATGAAGCAGATATATATTGCCGGCTGCGGCTATACCGGTAAGCGGATAGCTTTACAGGCTGCTGCCAAAGGATACAAACTGATTGCCCAGATACGTAATGAAGAGCGGGCAAAAGAGCTGGCAGACTGTGGTATTCAGACCATCTGTGCTGCTGTGGATCAGCTTGATGAAATCCCGTTTCTGCCCTGTGCTGATAGCTGTTTGCTGTACAGCATACCGCCCCAGGGCGGCGGCAATATTGATTTACGTTTGCGTAATTTTCTGGCTGCCCTGGAGCGTGACCAGCAGCTGCCAGCGCGGATAATCTACCTTGGTGCCAGCTCTGTTTATGGTGATACCGGCGGTGCAGTTGTAAATGAAGATTCTTTGACAGCACCAACCTCGGCAATGGGCAAAAGACGGCTTGATGCTGAAGATCAGCTACATGCTTTTGCAGAAAAACATCGCATAGCTTTGGTGATTTTGCGAATTTCTGCCATTTACGGGGCAGGCCGCCTGCCTTTGATGCAGATTTCACAAGGACAGCCGCTTTTGCGGGAAGAAGAAGCAAAATTATCCAATCGTATTCATGTTGATGACCTTGTGCAGGTTTGCCTGGCAGCAGTTGAACATGGCAGCGGTATCTACAATGTAAGTGATGGCAGTCCGGGCAGTATGACTAGCTACTTTAACTGCTGCGCAGATGCACTTGAACTGCCCAGACAACCGCAAATCACGATGGCAGAAGCACAAAAAGTTATGCCACCGCTGCTTTTTAATTATTTTGTTGAATCGCGGGTGGTGGATAATGGCAAAATGCTGCATGAATTTAATATAAAACTGCACTATCCGGATATGCAATCCGGTGTAAAAGCATCAATTATGGCTGGAAAAGGGTAATATGTCGTCGCATACACAGGAAAACGAATCTTTTTGGGGCGATATTGTCAAGGCATTAGGTCTGGTTTTTGGTGATATCGGCACCAGCCCCATCTATACCCTTACCGTTGTTTTTACACTCACCAGACCAACCATGGAAAATGTTTACGGCATACTTTCTTTGGTGTTCTGGACCATGAGCATACTGGTAACAGTGCAATACACCTGGCTGGCCATGTCTTTGGGGCGTAAAGGTCAGGGGGGTGAGATAGTTTTGCGGGAAATTCTCACCAAGATGCTGAAAAAAGGCAGACTTTTGGCATTTGCCGGCTTTTTATCCTTTTTGGGAGTATCGCTGCTTCTGGGCGACGGGGTTATTACACCTGCCATATCCATACTTTCGGCGGTGGAAGGTCTGCTGCTTATCCCTGCCCTGGCTGGCACAAAGCAATGGATGCTGGTTGCCATAGCTGCAATCATCGCCTGCACGCTTTTTTGTGTACAGCACCGTGGCACTGACAAAGTGGCGCGGGTTTTCGGTCCAATCATGGCGGTTTATTTTTCAGCACTGCTTGTATCCGGGCTGGTATCCATTGCCGGATCCCCCGGTATACTGAAATCAATCAGCCCCCATTATGCTTTCCAGTTTTTTATCAATAACGGTCTGTCCGGATTTTTCGTACTTTCAGAAGTGATTTTGTGTTCCACCGGCGGCGAAGCACTTTATGCCGACATGGGACACCTGGGGCGCAAACCGATTATCAGAGCCTGGTACTTTGTCTTTTTTGCACTTTACTGCAACTATCTGGGGCAAGGTGCTTTTATTGCCAGCCATCCGCAGGCAAGTAACATTCTTTTCTCCATGATCCACCATCAGGCTCCGCTTTTTTACATACCCTTTCTTTTGCTGACCATCATGGCAACCATCATTGCTTCCCAGGCAATTATCAGCGGTGTATTTTCTGTTGTGTACCAGGGGATTACCACCAGATTGATGCCCCTTATGAAGGTAAGCTACACCTCCAGCCATATTCAGTCCCAGATTTATATCGGTGCAGTAAACTGGTCTTTAATGATTGCGGTTATTGCTGCCATGTTCTACTTCCAGAAATCCCATAACCTGGCTGCTGCCTATGGCATGGCTGTTACCGGCTCAATGACCATTACCGCTGTGATGATGATTATGGTTTTTGCCAATACCATGAAAAAATGGAAAGTACCGATTCTTGTTTTGGTGGCACTACTTGATTTTACCTACTTTATATCCACTTTTTCAAAAATCCCCCATGGTGCCTACTGGTCAATTATTCTGGCATCCATCCCTTTTGTCACTATTTTGACCTGGACAAGGGGGCAACGCGCCCTTTACCAGGCACTAAGACCACTGGATTTCGATACATTTCTTTTATCTTTTGAGCAGATTTTTGCAAAAGATAAAAATATCCCTGGTACAGCTTTGTTTTTTGTTAAAGGTCTGGATATGATTCCACCCTATGTTGTGCATTGCATTATTCGCAGCAATATCATATATGAACGCAACATTTTTATATCCATAGACCGCACAGAAGATCCTTTTGGTGTGGAGATAAACCACAAAACAGATGTTGCCAAAGGACTTGAGTCTTTTAAGATTGATGCCGGATATATGGAAGTTGTAAATATAGAACAACAACTGCATAGCCACGGCATAAATGACAAGGTAATTTTTTACGGAGTTGAAGATATTGTAACCACCAATCCTTTCTGGAAAATCTTTGCCACCCTTAAAAAAGTTACTTCAAACTTTGTACAGTTTAACAAATTACCGGCAAGCAAGCTGCAAGGCGTGGTAACCAGGGTGGAAATGTAACAGGAGAATAGTCAATCGTGCTTCGTATTTTCAAACAGTGCCTGTTAGCACTGCTTTTATATATATTTTCGACGATTTTACATTGCAGTCATTATGCTTTGGCAGCAAATACTAAACAATTAAAGCTGCAAATGCTTTTGCTGGCTGATGAACCACAGGCTGGCAAAGGCAAAGATATCAAGGCTTTTGGCAAAGTATGGAAAAAACTTGTGCCTGATGCTGATCTAGCCATAGAAAGCCTTGAATTACGGGGCACTGATTTTAACCTGCATATTGATGCCAGCCGTTATCCACTTTACCCCACCATTGATGACGGGATGATTGTACTTGATCAAAAAAATGAAATCCCGCCGCTTATCCGCCAGCTTGTTGAAGAGCAAACCTTTAAAACACGCATTGTATCTCCTGCCAGCGATAAAGCAGACACAACCTTGCTTGCCATGCTGACTGCCGGCGGGTTTTATTCAGTTGAAAAGCAGCCACTGCTTGTTTTTGGAGATGATCCAAAGGTTATCATACAGCCTGATTTCAAGATTGAGCCTGCACCGGACAGCATTACAAAAAACCGGATTTTTTTGCTGCATACCGGGTTACAGAAAAGTCCGGCAGCATTGGTGGATTTTATTGAAGCGCAGGGCTTGCAGATGCTGGAACCATTTGCAAATGACCAGGTTATACATAAAAACACCAACGACAGGCTTGTGCTGCTTGAAAATCTTTCTCCGCTACAAACAGCAGATTCATTACTGCAAGCTTTTGCACTGCCTGCGGAAAATAATTATCGTCTGGATTTGATGGAAGCCAGCAAAAACGGAATCGGATTATCTGTAATTGCCAGGCGTTACTTTAATTTTAATAACAAGCCGTACATTATCAGCGAGTTTGACGGTGACCCTGTAAGCTACACTTTGCTGCGCCTGCTGGAAACAGAAGGTTACAATGTGATATTTCTTGATAAAAATGATAACTCTGGCAGGGCAGTTACCAAAATTCTCAAAAAACTCAATCTGCCCGCAAAGCAGTCCATGCAGCAACTTGCGGCAGCACCAGATAACAGCTATGCTGTGGAGCTGTCCGGTGTTACCGTACATGGCATTAACGGACATCTTGAAACCATTGTTTTTACCGAGCGGGCAGTTGAACAAAAACTACAGGAACTGCTGAAGGCACACGGCTTTTTAATACAGGAACAGGTTGACTGATGAATAAAAAACCACTTGGTGAATTACTGATTGAAGAAGGTCTTGTCACCCGTGAGCAGCTCAATGAAGCCCTGCGACAGCAAAAGCTGGAGCCCGGGCTGACCATTGGACAACAGCTTTGCAAAATGGGTTTTTTCTGTGAACGTGACCTTACAGCCGTGCTGGAGCAGACAGGAAAACGCCAGCAGTTATCCGCAGTTTTGCGGAAAAGTAGTCTTGTGAGTGAACAGAAGCTAAACTCTGCCCTTTCTGAATGTAACAATGATGAAAGCTGCCTGGCAAAGACCTTACTTAAAAATCGGGATATTGATGAGGAAACTTTGGCAAAGGCCATCGCCATGCAGTATGACCTTGATTACTTTGCGCCTGAAACTGTAATCCCTGATAAAGATTTGGCACATTATATCAGTCCGGCTTTTGCCACAAAGCATACCCTGGCACCAATGGCAAAGGAAAAGAAAGCTTTAACCCTGATAATGACCAAGCCGCTTGCCTACTTTGATACTTTGCAACTTGAAAATACCCTTAATCTGAGTATTGTTTCGGTAATTGCTTCCAGAGTAACCGTGGCAAAGGTAATAAAAGAGCTGTACCAGATAAGTATTCCACTTGAAAATGTTGTGACCGGCGTTGTGCAGCAAAGCAGCATTACTGACCTGCTTGAAAGTGTAGACCATGAAGATGATACACCGGAAGTTGA
>JAVERM010000017.1:0-25452 GCA_034007105.1 Trichlorobacter sp. | reverse complement strand
ATTGAATCAAAGAGTGCTGACATGGTGTTTACCCCCTGTTTTTTTATTTTTCTGATGCACTGGAGGTTGCATGCTTTGTTTTAGCTGCTTCTGCCGCAACTTTAATCATTCCATAAAGGCTAATTAATGCTGGTACCGCCTGCACAACAACAACCAAAGCGAGAAATCCTGCAAAAGCCAGTACTAAAATACCACTGTTGTAAGTAACTGCTGTGTCAATAGCCTCGGCTGCAAATGCTGTGTTAAGGCTGGCAAAAAGTGCAAACATGACCGCAAATGTAGTTGTAAGTGATTTCATGTTAATTCTCCTTTTTATAGTTTTACCAGCAATATGAATGTTTTGGCTGGTTTAATGCACAGGCCACAACCTGTCTGAATTCTTCTTTGTCTTCTGGTAATACCGGCTTTAACAGATGATAAAAAATGCCTTCTTTACGTAATTTCCTGGTAACTGGTGGTGTTATTTCACTTGAAACCACGATAATATCCAGATTTGTACAACATTTTTTAAAGAGCGGAATAAGATCCTGGGCTGTTAATTCATCAAAGCTGCTGCCTAAAAGTACTACCCGTGCTGTTTTTTTGATAATTCCGTTTAATACGCCTGCGATTGAAGTTCCCACTGTAACCTTGTATCCTGCTTCGCTACAAAGCTCGGTCAGTAGGACTCGGCTTTCCAGGTTTTCATCAGCGATCAGGATGTTTTGCATATCTTCACCTCCGTATTTCGTGATGCTTTGGCTGGTGTTGTGTACCGAACAAACCTTTAAGCATTGATGCAAACATAACTACTGCTGGTATACCTTGCAAAATTACTACCAATGCTGCAAAACCGATTAAAAACCATACCAGCAAACCGCTACCTTCTGAAGCTGCTCCACTTGTAGCAGCATAAGCTGTTGAGCTACTAGCAACCAGAAAAGCTAATCCTGTTTTTAATGTTGTTGATTTCATGGCTTCCTCCCTTTTTCTGCCTTTATCTCTTTGTTTGTACATTATTATGCAGATAGTGTGCCAAAACTTCGATTCCGCAATAAAAGACTATAACCAGCTGATATTACTGCATCTTTTGCTTTAATTGTATTTTAAGCAAATTTTCAACTATGTATTTTCGTATGTTTTTATTATGCATTTGCAACTTCAGCTTTTCATTCAAACCTCGTAACATATTGATATTACTAACTGCTGACCTGTGTATAATTCATTAAATCTGTATGATTACTTAAGACACTATTTTTATTCATTTCACTTTTTTCGCCCTTGCGGTTGTATAAGCGGCAACATATACTGAGATTATGCATATTTATCAGACATTATTTATCAAAAGTGCTGTCCTCCCTTCTGATTATCCACCTGTTGAGCTGCCTGAAATCGCCTTTGCAGGACGCTCAAATGTTGGCAAATCTTCTTTAATCAACGTACTTGTTGAACGTAAAGCACTCGTGCGTACCAGCTCAACCCCTGGCAGGACTCAACTAATCAATTTTTTTAAAGTTATTGCTAAGCCGGTTTCTTTAACTCTGGTTGATCTGCCCGGATATGGTTATGCCAAAGTTCCTCTGGAATTGAAGCGAAAATGGGGACCCATGATGGAGCGTTACCTGTCCGGCCGCGAATCCCTACTGGCTGTCGTGCTTATACTGGATATTCGCCGGTCTCCATCTGCTGAAGACTTGCAGATGTTTGCATGGCTTAAATCCTATAATCGCCGACCTATTGTTGTGCTTACCAAGTGCGATAAGGTGAATAAGAATGAAAAGGCAAAGCAGACAACAGAAATTGCCCGTGCATTAGAGGTTGATCCGGCTGAGCTGCTCCATTTTTCAGCACTTACAAAAGCTGGCAAAGATGCCATATGGCAGCGAATTACAAATGTGATAGGTGATCAGATATGAGCGTATCTTTAATGCCGGATATGCAGCAAAGCCGCGACCACAGAAAAATACCGATCAGCAAAGTGGGTGTTAAAAACATTTCCTACCCAATTGTTGTGCAGGATAAAAACCATTCATTTCAGCATACTATCGCCAGAGTGGATATGTACGTTGATCTTCCCCACCAGTTTAAGGGCACACATATGAGCCGTTTTGTAGAGATACTTAATCGCTACCGCGAGCAAGTAGCACTTGAACGTCTGGAAGATATTTTGCAGGAAATGCAAAAAAAACTGGGGGCAGAAACTGCCCATTTAAGGGTTGAATTTCCTTACTTTATCGATAAATCTGCACCTGTTTCCAAAGCACGTTCTTTAATGGAGTACAAATGCGCATTTGATGCCAGCAAAAATGGTAATCAGCTTGATTTTATACTTGAGGTACAGGTTCCTGTTACATCCCTTTGCCCATGCAGCAAAGAGCTTTCCAGGTTTGGCGCACATAACCAGCGCAGTATTATGATTGTCAAGGTGCGCTATTCTGACTTTATCTGGATTGAAGACCTGGTAGAAATTATTGAACAATGCGGTAGCAGCCCGCTTTATGCACTGTTGAAGCGGGCAGATGAAAAATATGTAACTGAAATGGCTTATGAAAATCCACGTTTTGTGGAAGATATGGTAAGGGAAGCCTGGCTACGCTTATCTGCGCTTACAAACATTACCTGGTTTTCGGTTGAAGCTGAAAATTTTGAATCAATCCATAATCATTCAGCCTATGCTGCGGTAGAACTGGATAAGAGGTAGTTTTAATTTAGAGTTCAAAGGAAAAGCCCGCTACAGCTTAAGTCTGTAACGGGCTTTTTTATTACATTATCGGGAAATACAACTAGGCTTGGGCTGCTGCCTGTGCCTTTTCAAACCCAGCGGCATAGGCTTTCTTGTTCAGCTCAAGGAATGCTTCCGGAACACGGGAAAGAACAGCTTTTTCACCATTTTCACGGCTAACAACACCAGTAAGAGCAATCATTGCGCCAAGAGCAACAATGTTAGCTACAATTTCACGACCAATCTCGTTTTTAGCGGTGTTGATGATATTAAAGCCCACTTTTTTAAAGTTACCTTCAGGCAATCTGGTAACCAAATCGGTATCATAAAGTAAAATACCGCCTTCTTTAAGGTCATCAGAATATTTATCACATGCTTCCTGTGTAAGTGCAAGCAACGCATCGCACCTGGTTACCTTTGGGTAATCAATGGGAGATTCTGAAATAATAACTTCTGATTTTGAGGCACCGCCCCTTGCTTCCGGACCGTAGCTCTGTGATTGAACGGACTGCTTACCTTGATGGATAGAGGCAGCCTCGGCAAGGATGATCCCGGCAGTAATCAAACCCTGACCGCCGGCACCTGAAAAGCGCAATTCATACCTTGACATCTATGTTCTCCTTTTCAGAATTGTGTTTACTTGGAGCCGCCAGCGCGCTCGATAACTTTTGCATACTCTTCGGTGTATTCCGGCTTTTCCACTTTGTGCAGCACACCGGTAAGTATTTTGCCTTCCAACTGCTCAGCAGTCATTTTTTCAGCAGCCTTTACAGGGACAGCAATATCCTTCAGACGCTTCATCATGTCAGTAACAGACTTGAACTTGTTGCGGCGACCATAGGTTGTCGGACAATCGTCAATAATCTCAACCACCGAGAAACCTTTGTGAGCAATGGCTTCCGCAATTAGCTTGTCTATCTGTGTTGCATGGAATGCAGTACCCCTGGCAACAAAAGTTGCCCCTGCACCAATGGCAAGGTTGGCAATATCAAAAGAAGGATCAGGGTTGCCATAGGGGGTGGTGGAAGCTTTGTGCATATGTGGTGTGGTAGGTGAGAACTGACCGCCAGTCATACCGTAAATGAAGTTGTTCATTACGATGTAGGTCATATTGATGTTACGGCGGCAGGCGTGGATGAAGTGGTTACCGCCAATGGCTGTACCATCGCCATCGCCACCAACCAGAATAACATCCATCTCCGGACGTGCCATTTTAACGCCAGTGGCAAACGCAGCAGCACGACCGTGAGCAGTGTGCAGTGTGCAGCAGTCCATATAACCAGGCAGACGGGAAGCACAACCAATGCCAGAAACTATACAGGTATTTTCTTTTTTCAGATTCATGGAATCCATTGCGCGGATCAAGCCTTTCATAACAATGCCGTGTCCGCAACCCGGGCACCAAATATGTGGCAGCTTGCCTGGGCGGATTCTACTTTCGTAATCGTAAGCCATGGTTACTTAACCTCCTTAATCTTCTCAAGGATCTGCTCCGGAGTAATCGGTTCGCCATCTACACGCTGAATGGTAAGGATCGGGGCTTTACCTTGTGCGCAACGCTCTACTTCAATGCTGCACATACCCAGGTTCATTTCAGGTACGATAAAGCCTTTTACCTTGTCAGCCAGAGCTTTTACATGCTTGTCTGCAAATGGCCAGAAGGTTTTAAGGCGCAGCATACCAGCCTTAACACCTTGCTCGCGGGCTGCGTTTACCGCATAACGGGCAGAACGGGAGGTGGAGCCGTAGGCAATTACGCAAACTTCAGCATCGTCAAGCTGATACTCCTCAACATCAATAATTTTATCTGCATTGGCCATTACCTTGCGGATCTGACGCTCTTCTTCTGCCTGTACATATTCAGCCTTGGTGGTTGGGAAGCCGTCTGGCAGCTTGTTAAGACCGGTAACGTGGAACTTGTAACCAGAGCCAAAGGCTGCAAGCGGAGGAACATCACCAAAGGATGTATCATAGGGTTTATATTCTGAAGGTGGCACCGTAGGGGCAGCACGATCAACTACTTCCAGCTCGCCTGGCTCACGGAACTCAATCCGCTCACGCATGTGGGCAATAATTTCATCGGGAAGCACATGTACGGGCATCCTGTAAGTCTCAGCCAAGTTAAATGCTTGAACCGTCATGTCATAGCATTCCTGTACAGATGCAGGCATAAGTGCAATGGTTGCATGGTCGCCGTGTGTTCCCCAGCGGGCGCACATTACGTCAGACTGGGAGGGACCTGTCGGCATACCGGTTGAAGGACCACCACGCATAACGTTAAAAATTACGCAGGGAATTTCAGCAATACAGCCGTAACCGATCAGCTCCTGCATAAGGGAAAGACCTGGACCAGAGGTGGATGTAAGGGGCTTCATTCCAGCTAGGGATGCGCCAAGCAATGTTGCTATTGCAGCGATTTCATCTTCCATCTGGATGAACTTGCCACCAATTTTCGGCAATTCAACTGACATAACCTCAGCTACTTCGGTTGAGGGTGTGATAGGGTAACCGCCAAAGAACTTGCAGCCAGCATAGATTGCACCATGAGCTGCTGCTTCGTTACCCTGTAAAAACGCAACTTTTTTAGACACAGTTAATTCCTCCCGTCTCGTTATTCAGCGTGGATTTTAATTGCGAAGTCGGGGCAACGCAGTTCACACTGCATACATTTTATGCAGGCCTCCAGATTCTTGACAGCAACACAAAAGCCTTTCAGCTCAAGAACCTGCTTTGGGCAAAACTCTACGCAGATATTGCACCCTTTACAGTATTTTTCAATTATCTCAATGTGTGATTTCTTTTCTTCTGACATCTGGCGGTGCTCCTTTGTCAATATTCTATGGCATTTAAACACTCTTTACGCGCCAAGAGAAGGGCAGCAGCATTCACCCTTCTCTTGGCAATTCCGGAAGAGTCTGACTAAATCAGCCCTTCAGTATGCTGTCCAGACTGTCAACAAGTCCCTTTACAGCAGCAACTGATTTGTCCATCATGGCTTGCTCAGTGGCATCCAGCTTAAACTGGAGAATCTTTTCAACACCATTTGAGCCAAGCACAGCAGGAACACCAACATAATAGCCATCAACACCAAACTCGCCGTTTAAGAAACAGCAGGTGGGCAGAACACGCTTTTGATCACGCAGTACTGATTCTGCCATGGCAATGGCTGAAGATGCTGGGGAGTAGAAAGCGGAACCGGTTTTTAACAGTGCAACAACTTCACCACCTGCAAGACGGGTACGGTTAACCATGGCTTCCATAACTTCCTTGGCTTTTTCAGCACCATACTTTTGCTCAAGCAGCTCCATTACAGGGATACCCTGAACGCTGGCGTAGCGTACAAGAGGAACCATATCATCACCATGACCACCAAGTGTCATGGCAGTTACGTCCTTAACAGAAACACCCAGCTCCCATGCAATAAAGGTTGCAAAACGGGCTGAATCCAGTACACCTGCCTGTCCAACTACGCGACCATGGGGCATACCTGTAACTTTCTGACAAAGGGTAACCATTGCATCAAGCGGGTTGGAGATAACAATAACAAATGAATTAGGTGCATACTGCTTAATGCCTTCTGCTACAGAAGTCATGATCTTGGAGTTTGTAGCGATCAGGTCATCACGGCTCATACCTGGCTTACGTGGCAAGCCAGCTGTTACGATAACAACATCAGCTCCGGCAATATCCTTGTAATCCTGTGTGCCTTGCAGGCAGACATCAAAGCCGTCAACCGGTGATGCCTCAGCAATATCCAGCATCTTGCCCTGGGGCATACCTTCCACGATGTCAAACATTACAACATCACCCAGCTCACGCAGTGCGCAAAGTTGAGCAAGAACGCCACCGATCTGACCACCACCAATTAGTGCAATTTTCTTACGTGCCATGTTGGATCCTCCCTTTTGTTGGTTGTGTTGTACAAACTTTATAAATCTGTGAAAAAATACCAGAAAAACAGTTCAGGGGAAAGAGGTTTATAACCGCTCTCCCCTGAGTAACAGGCTAGATTGCATCAACAATTGTATTTAATGTTGCACTTGGGCGCATGGCTGCTGATGTCTTGGCATGGTCGGGGCGATAGTAGCCACCCATATCAACCGGCTTGCCTTGCGCACCGATCAGCTCTTCGTTGATTTTGGCTTCATTTTCAGCCAGCTGCTTGGCAACATTTGCAAACTTGGCTTTTAGTTCGGCATCTTTGGCTTGGGCTGCCAAAGCCTCTGCCCAGTACATTGCCAGGTAGTAATGGCTGCCACGGTTATCAATTTGTCCAACCTTGCGGGCAGGTGATTTGTTGTTGTCTAGGAACTTGGCAATTGCTTGATCAAGTGCTTCAGCAAGTACTAAAGCCTTATCGTTTTTAAACTGGGTTCCAAGGTGCTCCAGTGATGCAGCTAAAGCCGAGAATTCACCCAGTGAATCCCAGCGCAGGTAGCCTTCCTTTACAAACTGCTGCACATGCTTTGGAGCAGAACCGCCGGCACCGGTCTCAAACAGACCGCCACCTTGCAATAGCGGCACTATGGAAAGCATTTTTGCACTGGTGCCTAGCTCCAAAATGGGGAACAGGTCAGTCAGGTAGTCACGTAGTACGTTGCCGGTTACGGAAATTGTATCAAGCCCTTTGCGGATGCGCTTCAAAGAATAACGCATAGCCTGGACAGGTGCCATAATCCTGACCTCAAGACCAGAAATATCAAGGTCTTGCAGGTAAAGAACAACCTTGGCAGCCACTTCACAATCATGGGCACGGTTGGTGTCAAGCCAGAATACGGCTGGAGCACCGGTTGCACGTGAACGACGTACTGCAAGCTTTACCCAATCCTGAACAGGTAAATCCTTTACGCGATAAAGCCGCCAGATATCGCCTTCTTCAACATCATGGCACATCAGCACTGTGCCGTCTGCTGCAACAACCTTTACCTGACCATCTGCTTCAATTTCAAAGGTGGTGGGATGTGAACCATACTCTTCAGCTTTTTGAGCCATCAGACCAACGTTTGGAACTGAACCCATTGTTGCAGGGTTAAGGGCACCATTTTTCTGGCAGTCTTGCAGAATTTCTCTGTACATAGTGGCATAGCAACGATCAGGAATCATTGCCTTGGTGTCTTGCAGCTTGCCTTCAGGGTTCCACATTTTACCTGAATCACGGATTACCACCGGCATTGAGGCATCAACAATAATATCGTTAGGTGCATGCAGGTTGGTAATACCTTTGTCTGAATCAACCATTGCCAACGCAGGACGTGTGGCATAAACAGCCTTGATATCTGCTTCAATTTCAGCTCTTTTGTCAGCTGGCAGAGTTTCAATCTTTTTGTAAAGATCACCAAGTCCCATATTGGGGTTAACACCAGCAGCCTTTAAAGCATCGCCATGCTTGTCAAACACATCTTTGTAGAATACTTCAACAGCATGACCGAACATAATCGGGTCAGAAACCTTCATCATGGTTGCCTTCAGGTGCAGAGAAAGAAGCTGACCTTTAGCCTTTGCATCTTCAATCTGCTGGGCATAAAAGGCACGCAACGCTTTTTTGCTGATAAACGATGAAGACAGGATTTCGCTTTTCTCAGCATTAAGACCGTCTTTAAGCAGCTTGCTGGAACCATCTTTGCCAGTAAACTCGATTTTAAACGCACCAGCATCCTGTACTGTAACTGACTGCTCGGTTTCATAGAAGTCGCCGCAATTCATATGTGCCACTTCTGAAATACTGTCAGCAGCATAGGCACCAAGCTTGTGCGGGTTCTTTTTGGAGAAGTTTTTTACGGAAACCGGCGCACGACGGTCAGAGTTACCTTCACGTAACACAGGGTTTACCGCACTGCCCAGCACCTTTGCATATTTTTCGGCAACGGCTTTTTCTGCATCATTTTGTGGATTTTCAGGATAATCAGGCACTTTAAAGCCTTTTTCCTGAAGCTCGGCAATGGCCTCTTTCAGCTGGGGTACGGATGCGCTGATATTGGGCAGCTTGATGATATTGGCTTCCGGGGTAAGGGAAAGCTCGCCCAGTTGAGCCAGAAAATCAGGAATCTGTTGCTCAGGAGTCAGGCACTCAGGGAAATTGGCAAGAATACGTCCTGACAAAGATATGTCACGGACTTCAACCTCAACACCGGTTCCTTTTGTGAAAGCCTGAACAATAGGAAGCAGGGAATAGGTTGCCAATGCGGGTGCTTCATCAATCTCGGTCCAAATAATCTTGTGTGTCATGCAGTTTCCTCCTTGCGTGTAAGTGGCATTACAGTGAAACAAAACACGGCGCAAGCCGTGGCTAAAACGCTGAGACAGAGCCAAACTGTTGCAAACTTGATACTTCAGCATCTCTTTTTAATATCAGGTAGTTGCAGCCGATCAGCTGAGGAGTAGGGAAATCTTGTATACAGTATGCAAAAGCCAGGTTACTGTCAAGGGGAAAAATCCTGCATTGTCAAGAAGTTTATGCAGGTTACACGACTCATCATCTGACCTTAACAGGCTTTTAAAAAACGTTATGAGGAAGGCTGGATACAAGGTCGCAGGTCACGCAGCGACGAGGCATAACATTTAAAGTTAGCCAAGGAAGCTTGTGACCTTGCAACAAAGTAGACAGCCTCCGCAGTAGTTTTCAAAAGCCTGTTAAAAGATGTTCATGGAACCACTGCGATACCCTAGTAAATCCACTGCCACAAAATTAAAACCCGCCTGCCGCACCAGCATGTTTATTTGCAGGCGTAATGATCCCGCAGCTTGCCGAAACTCCTCTTCCCCAAGCTCAAGCCTTGCAATATCACCGTGGTGGCGCACCCGTAAGGTGCGCAAGCCAAGCCCCAGTAAAGCCTCTTCTGCCTGCTCCACCTGTGCCAGCTTCTGGCTGTTAATCTCCGTGCCATAGGGCAAGCGAGTGGCAAGGCAGGCGTACGCTGGTTTATCACAGGTGGGCAAGTCTATGCTGTGCGAAAGCAGGCGGATCTCCTCCTTGGTAAGACCTGCCTCTTCCAGCGGGCTGCGCACCCCCAGCTCTGCCACTGCCGCACGACCCGGGCGATAATCATTACGGTCATCCAGGTTACTGCCATCAATAACCGCAGCATACCCTTTTTGTGCTGCCAAAGCAGTCAGCTGTTCCAGCAGGGATTTTTTACAATAATAGCAGCGTTCTTTGGTATTACTCACAAATTCTGGTAAAGCCATTTCAACAGAACGGATTTCACAGTGCTTTACACCAATCGTGCCAGCAAGCTCTTTTGCCTGCTGCCGTTCTGTTTCAGGATGAATCTCGGAAAAGGCAGTAACTGCCAGCACTTTGCTACCAAGGGTTTTGGCTGCCATTGCCAAAAGAAATGTAGAATCAACACCACCGGAAAACGCCACCAGACAGCTGCCCAGATCATGAAGAATCTGCTCCAGATGTTTTGCTTTGGAAATAATCGCTGCCGGAATTTGACTTCTGTTTACCATGAAACTTGCCTGACTTGATTCACTTGCAACTTGTTACTTCCAAACCCAAATCTGTCAGCAGTTGATGGTCTGCAGCAGGGTTGCGACCTTTTTTAGTCAGATAATCGCCGGTCATCATGCCATTGGCACCAGCAGCAAAAATCCAGGATTGAAGCTCACGCAGATTACGTTCGCGACCACCACAGATGGTTATTTTTCGATTAGGCAACAAAAAGCGGTACAGGGCTATGATTTTGAGGCAATCCATCGGGCTAAGGTAGTTTGCGTCCTGCAACGCTGTGCCAGGCACTGGGTCAAGGAAGTTTATCGGCACCGAGTCCACCTCAAGCTCACGTAAAAGCAAAGCCAGCTCAATTCTTTGGGCAGGTGATTCACCCATACCAAAAATGCCGCCGCAACAGACTTTAAGCCCGGCGCGTTTGACATTGCGTACTGTTTGCACATCTTCTTCATAACTGTGTGTAGTACATATTTGCGGGAAAAAAGATGCAGCTGTCTCAAGATTGTGATGATAGGTAACCAGACCGGCAGCTTTCAGGGCAACAGCTGTCTCAAAATCTATAATCCCCAGCGAGCAGGAAGGCTCCATATTACCCTTATTTGCTATTTCCCGCACTGATGCACAAAGAACCTCAAGCTCATCCCCGCCACTGATACCAGTACCGCTGGTGATAATCCCGAAGCACTCCGAGCCAAACTGTTTTGCAATTGCTGCCTGCTCTGTTATCGTAGATTGCTTAACCAAAGGATAGCTGGCAACCTCGGTATGGTGGTGGGTAGATTGGGCACAAAATGAGCAGTTTTCGGGACAACGACCAGATTTGGCGTTTATGATAGAGCATAAGGACACCTGATTGCCAAAGTACTGCTCGCGGATACGGCTGGCTCCTGCAAAAAGCTGGATAACATCTGCACCTTCAGCATCTGCAAGTCTTAAAACATCCTCTGCGTCAAGGTTTTCACCATTGCAGACACGTGTCGTCATTTCATCAATAACCGTCTTAAACTGCATCATCGAATAAAAACTCCTTGTATATCTCCATGGAAAATCAGGCTAAAGGCTAACAAAGCCGGAAGGTAAAAGACCCCTTCAAAAATGAACAGGGTCTATGAAATCATTTTAGTTCTCCCAATATCTCGGCTTGCCTCTGGGCAATAAACATGCCGATCTGATCTTCGCTGCGCCGATCATGCTCAAACAGGAAAATAGCTTTTACCGGTGTTCCTTCGTTCACAAAACGCAAAAAACGCGCCATAACCCGCAATTCAAGAGGTTCTGGACGGTTGTTCAGATGAAAAACAAAGTTTATATAAAAGTAGGAAAACTTGCCCAAAAGCTCTCTGCTTGCAAATTCAAGCAATGCCCCTCCCAGGGAGATATCTCTTAATTTTGCATCAAAGCTATCTGCTCCTGCCTCAACAACAACCCTGAACAATCCGCCAACTTTAACCCGCATACTTTCTCTGCTGTTTGCCAACACCTCAATGTAGCAAAAGTTTGACAGCACAATCTCGCCAGTATCAGTATTTGCCTCTGCATCTGCGTAAAGATCATGCTCCATTTGTGGCGAGCGGATAATCGTATAACCGCTGTTTTTAATGGCAATAACCTGGGGTTCCGATGTTTTACAGACAATGGTTTCACCAAAAGCATACAAAATTTCTGCCTTTGATAAAACCGGTACTTCCTTATAATAATTGAAGAATTGCAGCCTTGACCCGGGCTGGGCAGCAATATTGGACAGTTTGTCCAGTATCATCTCCTGATCCGGTTGCTCCAGCAAGCGCAGGCGATCTTCAAACTCTACCGCTTTCATCTGATACTCCTGCATACAAAAATGCACCGGCAAGAAGCAGTTCTTGACCGGTGCATTATAAATACTTCCTAAACAAACAAAAGTAAACTGGTAGGGTTTATCAAAAGCCTGTTTATTGAACGATAACAAACTCTGCCCGACGGTTTTTGGACCATGCTGCTTCGTTACTTCCCTCAACCGCAGGCTTTTCCTCACCAAAGCTGATGGTTGCGATACGGTCAGCAGCAACACCAAGCTTGATCAGGTGATTGGCAACTGATTTGGCACGGCGATCACCAAGTGCCAGGTTATACTCGTCAGTACCGCGCTCATCACAATGTCCTTCAACACGGATTTTTGCATCAGCCACTTTATTCAGCAGCAGCAAAGCATTGTTTGCAAGCACATCAAGCGTATCCTGACGCAGGTCAGACTTGTCAAAGTCAAAGTAAACGGTCTCAAGTGAAATAACTTCTGCTGCCTTGGCTGTTGTTGCTTCTTCCACTTTTGGCTCTGGCTTTGGTGCTGGTGCCGGTGCCGGTTTTGGAGGCTCTGGTGCAACAGTCTGCTGAACAACCGGCTCATCCTTTTTAACAACTTCATCTTTGGCGCAACCTGCTGCCAACATTGCCATTACGCCAAGTGCCACAGCCAATCCTTTTAACCCTTTACTCATTTTCTCCTCCTCTTTTCCATACTGTTTTAGCAGCCTGATGGCCAGTTACTTATTTGATGGGAGATTATACACTGCCAACCAACTTTTGCAACTTTGTTATTTTACAAATTAACACCGTTTTTTAGTTATACATTAAAATTTTAGTTGAAATAAAAACAATTGCTTTGTATTGCTATTAGTACTGGTTAGAACTGCTTTTAGACAAACAGCAGTTTATTACCAAGTAAACCTGGTTTAAAAACCCGAAAATTTAAATGGAGCTATGAAAATATGGGCAGCAAAAAAAAGATGGTTATCTCACAAAAAACCATGGAGCTGGATATTGTCCGCAAGGTTGAAGAGCTGTCCGGCACCTCGGTAAGGCGTTGTTTTCAGTGCGGCAAATGCTCTGCTGGCTGCCCGATGGCAACATTTATGGATCATCCGCCCAACAGAATCGTCCGCTTGCTGCAACTTGGGCAATGGCGGCGGATTCTGGAAGGTCGTTCAATCTGGTACTGCGCATCCTGCGAAACCTGCTCCACCCGCTGTCCAAATCGTGTTCACCTTGCAGCTATTATGGATGCCCTGCGCAAACTTGCCTGGGACCATGAAGGTCCTTCAAAGGAAAGCTATGTGCAGCTTGCCAACAAACTTTTTCTTGAAAATATCCGTACCTATGGTCGCCAATACGAAATGCGCCTTGCAGCGGTCTTTAATCTTAAAAGCGGTAAATTGCTTAAGGACTTTATGCTTGGTCCCAAACTGATTACCAAGGGAAAATTAAAAATGTTCCATCAGAAAAATAAAAACATGGCAGAAATTGAAAAGATTTTCCAACGGATAGAAGAAATGCGCAAAAAAGGAGAGGCGTTATGAGTAATCCCTCCTACGCCTACTATCCCGGCTGCTCTCTCCATGCCTCGGCAGGAGAGTATGATCTGTCCACCCGTGAGCTGTTTGCTGCACTTGGAGTTAAGCTGACCGAAATTCCGGACTGGTTTTGCTGCGGTGCCACACCTGCCCATAATGTGGATGAACTGCTTTCTCTTTCCCTTTGTGCCAAAAACTTTGAGCTGGCAGAACAGGTTGGCGGAGATGTTGCCGTGGCCTGTGCTGCCTGCTTTTCACGCCTTAAATTTACCCAGCACACCCTGGAAGCAAATGAAACAAAGCGCGTCCAGGTGGAAAAAGCACTGGATGCTCCCCTTAAGATTGATCGTACAGTCAAGCACCTGCTGGAGATTTTAGTACGGGATTATGGTCTGCAAAGGTTATCAGAAAAAGTATCCCGCCCGTTATCCGGACTTAAAGTTGCCTGCTACTACGGTTGCCTGCTCACCCGTCCACCAGATGTACCAAACCTTGACTGTGTTGAAGCCCCCACAATTATGGAAGACCTGATTGAAGCAGCAGGAGGTACCCCTGTTGAGTGGACGCACCGGATGGAGTGCTGCGGTGCCAACTTCACCCTTTCCCGTCCTGGTGTGGTTTTGCAACTGTCCAACAACATTCTTAAATCCGCTAAAGATGCCGGTGCAGACTGTATTCTGGTTGCCTGCCCACTTTGCCATGGCAATCTGGATATTCGTCAAAAGGAGATCGAAAACACGCACAGCACTGACTACGGTCTGCCTGTACTTTATGTTACCCAACTGGTTGGTCTTGCCTGCGGACTTACACCGGACAAACTGGGGCTGGAAGCACTGATTGTCAATCCAATGCCGCTTTTGAAAAAGAAAGGGTTACTGTAAATGTCCAGAATCGGAGTATTTGTCTGCCATTGCGGTGAAAACATCTCCAGAACAGTGGATGTGGAGCAGGTGGCTGCCAAGGCTGCACTGATACCTGGTGTGGCATACGCAACTGATTACAAATATATGTGCTCTGACCCGGGTCAGGGGCTGCTCAAAAAAGCGATTACTGAGCAAAAGCTCTCCCATATAGTTGTTGCCGCCTGTTCACCGCGTATGCATGAACTGACCTTCCGCAAAGCTGTGGCTTCAGCAGGTTTAAACCCATTTTTGTGCGAAATGGCCAATATTCGTGAACATTGTTCATGGGTACACGAAGACCGCACAGAAGCCACAACAAAAGCCATCGAGATTGTAACCATGATGGTGGAACGGGTAAAAAAGAACCGCACCCTTGATACAATTACGGTACCGGTCACCAAGCGGGCATTGGTAATCGGCGGCGGTATTGCTGGTATTCAGGCAGCACTGGATATTGCCGATGCCGGTCATCAGGTGGTACTTGTGGAGCGGGAACCATCCATCGGCGGCCATATGGCGCAACTTTCCGAAACCTTCCCCACCCTTGACTGCTCACAATGTATTATGACCCCCAAGATGGTGGATGTTGCCAACCATCCCAACATCACCATGCACACCTACAGCGAGATTGAGCAGGTGGATGGCTATATCGGCAACTTTCAGGTGACAGTACGTAAAAAAGCACGTTCTGTTGATGAAGACAAATGCACTGGTTGCGGTATTTGTATTGAAAAATGCCCGATCAGGAAAATCCCCAACAGCTTTGACTGCAATCTGGGAATGCGACCAGCCATTTACGTACCTTTTCCCCAGGCTGTACCTAACACACCTGTAATTGACCGCGAAAACTGCACCATGTTCAAAACCGGCAAATGTGGTCTTTGCCAAAAAGTATGCGGACCTGGTGCCGTGGATTACCAGCAACAGGATCAGCTTGTGGTGGAAGATGTCGGTGCCATAGTTGTTGCCACCGGCTTTGATCTTTATAATATCAGTGAAAAACCGAAAGGCTCGCCGATTAAGGGGTACGGCGAATTTGGCCACGGCAAAATACCGGATGTGATTGATGGCATGACTTTTGAGCGACTTGCTTCTGCTTCCGGTCCCACCGGCGGCAAGATACTGCGCCCTTCAGATGGCAAGGAACCAAAACAAGTGGTTTTCATCCAGTGTGTGGGCAGCCGCGCCAGGGAAAAAGGGATTTCCTACTGCTCCAAAATCTGCTGCATGTACACCGCAAAGCATACCATGCTTTACAAGCACAAGGTGCATGACGGTCAAGCCTATGTTTTCTTTATGGATGCAAGGGTGCCAGGCAAAAGTTACGATGAATTCTGGCGACGCGCCATTGAGGAAGAAGAAGCGGTATACATCCGTGGCATGGTTTCCCGCCTTTACCAAAAAGGTGACAAGGTTGTGGTGATGGGCAGCGATATTGCCGTGGGTGTCCAGGCAGAAATCGAGGCAGACCTGGTGGTGCTGGCAACAGCGGTACAGCCCCGCAGTGGTGCCGACCGTCTGGCGCAGAAACTGGGTATATCCTATGATAATTATCAGTTTTATTCCGAAGCCCATGCCAAACTAAGACCTGTTGAGTGCGCCACTGCCGGCATATACCTGGCTGGTGCCTGCCAGGGACCAAAGGATATTCCTGACTCGGTATCCCAGGCATCTGCCGCTGCTGCCAAGGTAATGACCCTGTTTGCAAAAGACCGGCTTGAGCGTGAACCGATAGTTGCCAAAATAAATGAAGCCGGCTGCGTTGGCTGTTTTTACTGCAAAAAAGTATGTGCCTACGGTGCTGTGGAAGAAAAGGAAATCCGCGACCGTCAGGGTAACCTGATCAAGATTATTGCCCATATAAACCCTGGTATCTGCGCTGGATGCGGCACCTGCCAGGCAACCTGCCCGTCAAAATCTGTTGAGCTTAACGGATATACAGATGAGCAGATAGTGGCAATGATTGAGGCGTTATAGTTTGGCTGAGTTATGAAAAGCAAAGCTAGTCCCCTTCCGAGTAAAAAGAGAAAACCAACAGGAATTTGAGTATGACTGCTAATATTGAAAATTCTTTTGAACCCAAAATCATGGCCTTTGTCTGTACCTGGTGCACCTACGCCGGAGCAGATCTGGCCGGCACCAGCCGTATGCAGTACCCTGCCAATGTGCGCGTACTTAAATTCCCCTGCACAGGCAGAATTGATCCGGTTTTTATCCTCAAAGCGTTTCAGCAGGGAGCTGATGGCGTATTGATTTCCGGCTGTCATCCTGGTGATTGCCACTACATTGCCGGTAATTTTCATGCCCGCCGCAGATTTGCCGTCTTCCGTAAACTATTGGAATTTGTGGGGGTTGATCTGAACCGTCTGCAATTTTCCTGGGTATCTGCTGCCGAAGGTGGCAAATGGGTAGAAGTGGTCACAGAACTTACTGAGCGGATACGGGAGATGGGACCAATGACTGAATTTAAAGAGTTGGCTCTAACAGAGCAATGGTCAGGGATGCTGGAATCACCGGAACTACAGGAAGCTTACAAGCAAATTTAAGGGCTTTTACATGAATCAACAGATCAGCACCACAATATATAATGATATTACCGATGCAGTTCGCAAGGAAGCTGCTCGTATACTTGGCGATGGCACCGTAACCGCAGTGGTGGGCTACACCTCAACCCGGCGCACCGGACTAACCCAGCCACTTGTAATTACCGATGCCAAAGAAGCAGACAAGCTGCTGTTCTCTGAAACCTGCGTCAACAACCTGGCTGTTTACCTGACTAAAGCAAAAAAAGAGATACCCAAAACAGGGCGCATCGCCATTATGGTTAAAGGTTGTGACCTGAAGGCTTTGGTCGGTCTGATCGGCGAAGCCCAGCTAAAGCGTGAAGAGCTTTACCTGATCGGGCTACCCTGCAATGGAGTGCTTAAATCCACCACTATTCCAGGTACTGTACTGACAGTTGAGACCATTGCCCCCAAATGCTGTGAGTGTGATGTGCAGACACCCGTTGGCTGCGATTTCCTGCCCCCCTGCAAACCGGAACAACCTGAACTTAAAGCGGTTTACAGCGCAGAAATCGCCCGCCTTGAAGCAATGTCTCCCAGGGAAAGATGGGATTATTGGCAGGAACAGTTCAGCAAATGTATCAAATGTTACGCTTGCCGCCAGGTTTGTCCTTTCTGCTTCTGCGAGCAGTGTCTTTGCGATCGCAACAAGCCACAGATGGTGGAAACAACACCCCGTCCGGCTGGAAACTTTGCCTGGCATATTGTGCGTGCCATGCACCTGGCTGGTCGCTGTGCCGGCTGTGCAGAATGTGAACGGGTCTGCCCGATGGATATTCCGTTAAACCTGCTAAACCGCAAAATGGCAAAAGAGCTGAAAGAGCTTTACGATTATGAAGCAGGGCTGGAAGTTAACGAAAAGGGTCCACTGGCTTCCTTTAATGACAAAGACGACCAGAGTTTCATAAAATGAACAAACTTGACCTTGATAAATATTTTGAGCGTATTGGCTATGGAGGCGGTAATGCCCCTGAGCTTGAAACCCTGCACGCTTTGACCAAGGCACATACAACTTCAATCCCTTTTGAAAACATTGATGTGCTGCTTAAAAATCCGATACTGCTGGAACCGGAAGCCATTTTCCGGAAAATGGTACTTGAAAAGCGCGGTGGCTACTGCTTTGAGCATAACGGGCTTTTTGCAGCAGTGCTTGCCCAGCTTGGTTTTACAGTACACCCTCTGGGTGCCAGGGTACGGCTTTTGACACCAGACCGCGCAATTACTCCCACCAGAACCCACCTGCTGCTGGAAGTAACCATCAATGGCGAAAAATGGTTGACCGATGTTGGTTTTGGCGGTTTTTCCATGACCAGGGCATTACGCTTTCAGGCTGATATCATCCAGAAAAGCGAGTTTGACAGCCGCCGTATTCAAAAGGTTGGTAACACCTGGTTCCATCAAATCCTGCGTAATGACCAGTGGGTGGATGGCTACGAGTTTACAGATCATGAAATGCCGTTCATTGATCAGGTTGTGGGCAACTGGTACACAAGCACCAACCCTGATTGCCACTTTACCAGCGAGCTTCTGGTAACCCAGGTGAAAGCTGATGGCAGCCTGTATCTGCTGAAAAACAACAGGTTTACCATCCGTAAAAACAATGCAGAGCAAAGTAACGACCTTTTAGAAACCGAGCTGATGGCAGTGCTGCAAAATGATTTTGGCATTGAGCTTCCTGCGGGCAGCCATATTCCCATAGATTTCAGCATGGCACATTGAAGCTTTAAGGAAAAACAGAACATGCAAACATACCTCTCAGAACATAACCTGCACACCCTGCTTAATAACCTGATCAGCAAAGGGGTGCGGGTAGTAGCCCCTAAATTTAACGCCGGTACCGTACTGTACGAACCATTGGAAAATGCGGCAGAACTTGTGCCGGATCAGCTACCACGCCGCTCTGGTAAAGAGGCGTTTTTTCCGCTTTGTGAAGATATTATGTCCTACAGCAAGGAAGGGCAGCAGGTAACTGTGCAGGATGTAGACCCGTCCCGATTTCCCCAAACCGTGTTTTTTGGAGTACGCCCCTGTGATGCTGCTGCCATACCTGTTCTGGATGCTGTTTTTTCCTGGGACTACAAGGATCAGTTTTTCCTGGAGCGACGCAATAAAACCACCATCATCGGGCTTGCCTGCACCACTGCTGATGATGCCTGTTTCTGCACCGCCGTGGGGCTTGCACCTGATGAGCGTAAAGGCAGCGATCTGTTTTTGACACCTGTTGAAGGCGGAGGCTATCTGTGTGAGACATGTACTGAAAAAGGTGAAATATTATTGCAGCAAAACAGCGGCATGTTTTCGCAATCTTCCAGCCACACACCGCTTCCCCTGGCAAAACCGCAATTTGAAAAACTGGATTTAGCTAAAATCAAAAACTGGCTGGAAAACCATTTTGAAGACCCTGCATGGGATAGCATTGCCACCCGCTGCGTTGGCTGCGGTGTTTGTGCCTTTGTCTGTCCGGCTTGCCACTGCTTTGATATTGTGGATGAAGGGACTGAAAAATCCGGTAAACGTCGCAAAAACTGGGATGCCTGCGGGTTTTGGAAATTCACCCACCATGCTTCCGGACATAACCCAAGGGATCAACAACCCAAAAGGTATCGCAACCGGATTATGCATAAATTTAAATATTATGATGACAAGTTTGGACAAACCCTTTGCACTGGCTGCGGTCGCTGTATCCGCCTTTGTCCAGTGGGAATAGATATTGCCGACATAGTAAAAGGGATTGAGCAAGCTGAAGGTTGAAGTATCTTAAGATGCACAGAATATGAGGTTTTTAAATGTGTAACCAGAACAACATCTACCTGCCATACTTGGCAACTGTAGAAGAGATAATAGATGAAACCCCTGACGTGCGTACTTTGAAACTGGTCTTTCAGGACGAAAAAGTGCGTGAAAATTTCAGCTTCCGGGCTGGTCAGTTTGCCGAATACTCTGCCTTTGGAGCAGGTGAATCCACCTTCTGCATCGCCTCTTCCCCCACCTGGAAAGGTTATATTGAATGCTGTTTCCGCTCAGTGGGCAGGGTAACCGAAGCATTACGACGGCTTGAAGTTGGCGACACCATGGGGGTGCGCGGTCCCTACGGCAACTCTTTTCCAATTGAGCAGTTTGAGGGCAAAAGCCTGGTCTTTGTGGCAGGAGGCATTGCTTTGCCACCCCTGCGGACACTTATCTGGAACTGCCTTGATTTAAGGGACAAGTTCAAGGATATCACCATTGTTTATGGTGCCCGCACCGTGGATGATCTGGTTTACAAGCACGAGCTGAAGGCATGGGAAGAACGTGATGATGTTAGATTGGTTAAAACCGTTGATCCCGGGGGTGAAACTGCTGATTGGGATGGCAAGGTGGGTTTTGTGCCTGCTGTACTTGAAGAGGCAGCACCGGCAGCAGAAAACACCATTGCCCTGGTCTGTGGACCACCGATCATGATTAAGTTTACTCTGCCAGTACTGGAAAAACTTGGCTTTAAAGATGACCAGGTTTACACAACCCTGGAAAACCGGATGAAGTGCGGGCTTGGTAAATGTGGACGCTGCAATGTCGGTAACATCTACGTCTGCAAGGATGGTCCTGTATTTACTGCCGGGCAGGTAAAAGCAATGCCCCAGGAATTTTGAAAGGGTTTTGAACAAACTGAAAAGGGCTCCATAAATGGAGCCCTTTTTACTTGCTTGCAACCGTAAAGCCGGTTTTATGATTCTGAAAACTTTTCCTTTTCCCGCTTGATCGCTTCACGTCCTGCATCAAGTGCTGAAGACAGGATAGATTTTTTCTCCTTGTACATATCCTTGCCTTCCTCATAGGTTTCTTTGATTTTCTCCTGTGCTTCCCAGGCATACTCCTTGATTTTATCCACTGCATCATCGGTCAGATCACCTATCTGGTGGCGAAGTTCCCGACCGCTTTTGGGTGCATACAGCATGGCAAGACCAGCCCCCAATGCTGCACCTGCCAGAAAAGATACCAAAATAGTGCTTGTGGCTACACCATGATCATCGTGCGACATGTTAAACTCCCTTCTTTCTGCGTTTTAAGTTATCCAGCAAATATGATCCGGCAACCCTGGCTCCGGTAGCCAAAGCACCGGCCTGACTAAAAAGTGCCGTAACATTACTTATGGAACGGTTAATAAAAGATATCTGATCTCCTGTTTCACCCAGTGCAGACATCAGTTTTTTCACATCACCACTGCGGCTGGCAACATCGCTGCTGATGGTTTTAAGCTCCACCAGAGTTTCATTAAGCTCCCTGATGGTGGGCTTTAATTCATCAGACAAAAGTTCTGATAAATCAGCAACCGAGCTGGCTGCACGTTTAACAGACCTTAAAGCCGGAATTGCAACCAGCACCAGTGCAACCAGGGCAATGGCAGCTACCAGTGCAGCTATTGCTGTTATTGATGCCATTTATAAACTCCTTTTCCCGAAAACATGAATAAATATTGAACATTATAACGGATTGAAATGATTTGGCAAGAAAAGCCGATATAAAAAATCAGCTTCCCATCACTTTACAAACACCCACATACTGTCCATACTTACAGGATTGCAAAAAATACAGGAATCAACATATAACAGGCAACCACCAAATGTCCCAAACCCATATAATCATTAAAGGTGCCAACGAGCACAACCTCAAATCCCTTGATCTTTCCATTCCCCGTAACAAGCTGGTGGTCATCACCGGTTTGTCCGGTTCCGGTAAATCAACCCTGGCATTTGATACCATTTACGCTGAAGGTCAGCGGCGTTATGTAGAATCCCTTTCTGCCTATGCCCGCCAGTTTCTGGAGCAGATGGAAAAGCCGGATGTTGAACTGATTGAAGGGCTGTCGCCGGCAATATCAATCGAACAGAAAACAACCTCCCGCAACCCCCGTTCAACAGTTGGCACTGTCACCGAAATTTATGACTATCTGCGCCTGCTTTTTGCCCGCATCGGCAAGCCGTACTGCTATTGCTGTGGCAAACCGATTACTGCCCAGACCGTATCCCAGATGGTGGATAGAATCATCTCGCTGCCTGAAGGAACAAAACTGCTGCTGCTGGCACCAATCATCAGGGGCAGAAAGGGCGAGTACAAAAAAGAGCTGCAACAGTTGCGCAAAGACGGCTTTACTCGGGTGATTATTGACGGCACTCAGCAGGATTTATCAGACGATATAGAACTGGACAAGAAGAAAAAGCATGATATTGAAATAGTGGTGGACAGGCTGGTGGTTAAAGACGGAGTAAATCGCCGCCTGGCAGATTCGCTGGAAACTGCCCTGCGCCATGCCGATGGTATCGTAAATGTACAGGTGGTGGATGGTGAGCTGCTGACTTTTTCGGAAAAGTTTGCCTGCATTGACTGCGGTATCTCCTATCCGGAGATTGAACCCAGGATGTTCTCCTTCAATAACCCTTACGGTGCCTGTCCAGACTGCACCGGCTTGGGCACCAGAATGTATTTTGATGCCGAGCTGGTAATCCCGAACAGATCACTTTCTTTAAGAGAAGGTGCCATCGCTCCCTGGGAAAAACGGCTGGGTAATCCGTTCCACCAGATGGTGCTGGAATGCCTGGCTGACCAGTTTGACTTTGATCTGAACAGTCCTTTCAGTGATCTGCCCAAAGCTGTGCAAACCATGCTGCTTAACGGCAGCGGTGATCAGGAGGTAAACTTCTGGTGGGAAGATAACCGCGGCAAGCGACACAGCTACAAAAAACAGTTTGAAGGGGTGCTTAACAATCTTGAACGGCGTTACCATGCCACTGATTCAGAGTCAGTAAGGGATGAGCTTGCTCCATATATGAACATCATGCCCTGCCCCACCTGCAACGGAGCAAGGCTTAAGCCGGAAGCATTGCATATAAGGATTGCAAAACAGACCATCCAGCAGATTACTGCCCTGTCAATCAGGGATTGCCTGAATTTTTTTGACAACCTGCAACTTGGTGAAAAAGAGCAGGAGATAGCCCGTCGGATTTTGAAGGAGATTAGAGAACGGCTTGGTTTTCTGGTAAATGTAGGGCTTGATTACCTTTCACTGGATCGCACCTCTGGTACGCTTTCCGGAGGCGAAGGGCAGCGGATAAGACTTGCCACCCAGATCGGTTCTTCCCTGGTGGGCGTGCTGTACATACTGGATGAACCGTCCATCGGTCTGCATCAGCGTGACAACGAACGGCTGCTGGCAACCCTGCGCCATCTGCGGGATATAGGCAACACCGTGCTGGTGGTGGAGCATGATGAAGACACCATCCTGGCAGCAGACCATGTTCTGGATATGGGACCTGGTGCAGGTGTGCATGGCGGTGAGATTGTAGCCCAGGGCACTCCTCAGGAGATTATGGACAGTCCGGCTTCTTTAACCGGACGCTATCTTTCAGGAGAACTGTCCATCCCCCTGCCGGAAAAGCGGCGAGAGTTTGAGCGTTGCATCACCATCAAGGGTGCCTCTGAAAACAACCTGAAAAACCTGAATGTAAAGATTCCACTGGGGGTAATGACCTGCGTCACTGGCGTATCCGGCTCCGGTAAATCCACCCTGGTGATTGACACCCTGCACAAGGTGCTTTCCCAGCGTTTGTACCGTAGTCGCGAAAAAGCGGGGGCTTACAAAGAGATAAAAGGTCTGGAGTATCTGGATAAGGTAATCAATATTGACCAATCACCCATCGGCCGCACCCCACGCAGTAATCCTGCCACCTATACCGGAGTTTTTACTGATATTCGCGACCTTTTTGCCGGACTGCCGGAATCAAAAGTACGCGGCTATAAACCAGGGCGTTACTCCTTTAACGTGAAAGGCGGACGCTGCGAAGCCTGCTCCGGTGACGGTATTTTAAAGATTGAAATGCACTTTCTGCCAGATGTTTACGTACAGTGCGATGTCTGCCAGGGTGCCCGCTACAATCGGGAAACCCTGGAGGTTAAATATAAAGGCAAATCAATTGCCGATATTCTGGATATGACTGTGGAGCAGGCAGCAGATTTCCTGGGGGCAATCCCCAGAATCAAAAACAAGCTGCAAACATTGCTGGAAGTGGGGCTTGGCTACATAACCCTGGGGCAGGCTGCCACAACTCTTTCCGGCGGCGAAGCCCAGCGTGTAAAGTTGGCCAAAGAGCTTTCCCGCCGCGCCACCGGTCGCACTATTTATATTCTGGATGAGCCAACCACCGGTTTACATTTTGATGATATCCGCAAACTGCTGGAAGTCTTGCACCGCCTGGTTGATACCGGCAACAGCATCGTGATTATTGAGCATAACCTTGATGTAATAAAAACCGCTGACTGGATTATTGATCTTGGACCTGAAGGAGGTAACCTGGGTGGAGAAATTGTGGCAACAGGAACTCCTGAACAGGTGGCAAAAATCACCAAATCCTGGACAGGCAGGTTTTTAAGAAAAATGCTGGAGTAAACGAGGACATTATATGCGTAAACGTGTCGTAATTGCCGGAATGGGCTTTGCAGGAATCCGTGCCGCCCAGACCCTTGCCGGCAGCGGGATGGAAGTAATTCTTATAGATCGTAACAACTATCATCTCTTCCAGCCGCTGCTCTACCAGGTGGCAACTGCCGGACTTGAGCAGGAATCCATCGCCTATCCGGTACGAGCCTTGATCAGGGGATGGAACAACCTGTTTTTCAGAATGACTGAAGTAACCGGTCTTGATCTGGACAAAAAGCGGTTGTACACCTCCACAATCAATCTTGATTACGATTACCTGATTCTGGCTGGCGGCAGTGTTACCAACTATTTTGGCAACAAAGGGGTGGCAGAAAACGCACATGACCTGAAAAAGCTGACCGATGCCGAATCATTACGCAACTCTGTTTTGAGCTGCTTTGAACAGGCTGTACAGGTAAAAGACAAAGAACTGCGCCGCCAGCTGCTCACCTTTGTTGTTGTGGGCGGCGGTCCCACAGGTGTGGAATTTGCCGGCGCACTTTCTGAACTGATCCGTTACGTGTTCCGCAAAGACTACCCCACCTTAAACCTTGATGAAACCCGCGTGCTTTTGCTGGAAGCTGCACCGGAGATTCTGGGAGCAATGCCGCCAAAACAACGCCAATACGCAAAGGAAAGGCTGGGGAAAATGGGGGTTGAAGTCCATTGCAACACCCTTGTTTCCGATGCAGAGCCAGGCATTGTCAAGCTTGCCAATGGTGAAGAAATCCCCTCCAAAACCCTCTTCTGGTCAGCCGGCGTAAAGGCAGCACCCCTGGCTGACCTTATTCCTGTTGAAAAAGGACATGCCAACCGGATTAAGGTAAATCCGGATTTAAGTCTGCCCGGCTATCCCGATGTTTTTATTGCAGGTGATATGGCGTTTGTGCAGCAAAACGGCGCACCCTTGCCAATGGTGGCTCCGGTGGCGATGCAACAGGGTCGCCACGCTGCACGCAATATCATCAGCCTGGAAAGGGATGAAAAAACCGAGCCTTTCCGTTACCGCGATAAAGGCAGTATGGCAACCATAGGTCGCAGCTCTGCCGTGGCAACCGG
>JAVERM010000158.1:0-3855 GCA_034007105.1 Trichlorobacter sp. | reverse complement strand
CAGCTTTGGCAGTACAATGAACATGGAGCAAGCAGACCGGATTTAGCCATTAAACAGTCAAAAATCAGCGAGATTGAAAACAGTTTGCAACAGTTTGCGGTACCTGTAAAATCCGGTTGCTTTATCACCACATCCAGTATTGTATCCAAAGCTGAACTTGCCGCAAAACTTCCTGCTGATCTACTCAATCCGGTACTGGAAATGGAAACTGCTGCTGTGGCAAAAGTGGCAGCAAATCGTGGCATACCTTTTCTGGGTATAAGAACAGTCAGTGATGATGCCGGTGAAGAGCTGCTTTTTTCAATGGATGAAATCAGTAAAAATAATCGTATCAGTATTTTTAAACTGCTGGTTGCCTGCCTGAAAAAACCGGCAATCGTTCCTCAACTGGCAAGGCTGGCAAAAACAAGTGCAATTGCAGGCAAAAGCTTGGGCATTGCCTGCACAGCAATCCTTAAATTAAATATAGAGTCTATAAATGAACCGATCCCTGACTGAACATTATCCGTTTAAAAACAATTATCTGGATTTAGGCGGACTTAAATACCACTACCTGGATGAAGGCGATGGAACACCGGTGGTAATGGTGCATGGCAACCCTTCCTGGTCATTTTACTACCGTAATCTGGTGCTGGCATTGCGGAAAAACCATCGCTGCATAGTACCAGATCATATCGGTTGCGGACTGTCGGACAAACCGGCTGATGATGCCTATGACTATACCCTGCCAAGGCGGGTTGATGATCTGGAATGCTTACTGACCAGCCTGGATTTGAAAGAAAAAATAACACTGGTACTGCATGACTGGGGCGGCATGATAGGCATGACCTTTGCTGTACGCCATCCGGAAAAAATAGCCAGGCTGGTGATTTTAAATACCGCTGCATTTCCATTACCGGCTGCAAAGCCATTTCCCCTTGGCCTGCGTATCTGCCGTGACAGCTGGATCGGAACCCTGCTTGTGCGTGGGTTCAACGCCTTCAGCCGAGGTGCCTCCATTGTTGGCTGCAAGAAAAAACCGCTGTCACCAGAGCTGCGCAGTTTGTACCAGCTGCCTTACAATTCATGGCAAAACAGGATTGCCACCTTACGCTTTGTGCAGGATATTCCGCTGAAAAAAGGGGATAGAAATTACGACCTTATCTGCGAGATTTCTGAAAAAATCGGGCAGTTTAAAAATCTGCCAATGCTGATCTGTTGGGGAGAACTGGATTTTGTGTTTGATCGACATTTTCTGGCAGAATGGAAAAAACGTTTCCCTGATGCAAAGCTACACAGCTATCCTGAAGGAGGGCATTATATACTTGAAGATATGGCTGAAGAAGTCATACCTAACATAGTGAATTTTTTGAATAAGTAATTTACAAACAAAACTGGTTACTGCTCTTTTTTAGCCACCAGCTCCAGGAAAAAAGCCTCCATATCCTTGCGAGATGGTTCAATACTTTCAATAATATTACCTTGCATCAAAGATTGATGAATAAACTGCTGCAAGGTTTCTGTTGCCACATAATGCTCACCTGTACTGCCATCATTGGTTTTAAAACGCACCTGATAACCTTGCAGCCCCTGTTGCATGATATTATCAACAGCATCCACCAGCACCAGTTGCCCTTTATTGATAACCCCTACCCGGTCACATACCTTTTCCACATCACTGATAATATGGGTGCTGAAAAAAATTGACTTGCCCTGTTTTTTCAGTTCTGAAATCAGCTCCTTTACCACAGCACGCCCAATCGGATCAAGACCGCTCATCGGCTCGTCCAGTACGCAGATTTCAGGATCATGTACCAATGCCTGCGCCAGACCCACCCGCTGCACCATCCCTTTGCTGTAGCTGCGGATCGGTCTGCGCCTTGCTTCCCAAAGCTCCAGCAGTTTCAGCAGTTCCTCAATCTTTTGCCTTAACAGCTCAGACGGTACTTTAAAAATGCTGCCCACAAAACGCAGATACTCCTCGGCAGACAGATAATCGTAAAACGCCGGATTTTCAGGTAGATAGCCAACATTTTGCCTGGAACACGGATTATCAATAGCAACCCCGTTGATTTTGGCACTGCCGGAAGTTGGTTTAATCAGACCCATCAGACATTTGATAGTGGTGCTTTTACCTGCTCCGTTTGGTCCCAAAAAACCAAAAACTTCACCTTTTTGCACAGTCAGCGAAACAGTATCAAGGGCATTAACCAGCAGTCTTTTTTTACCTTTATAACTTTTGCACAAGCTGTCTATTTCAATTGCTGCCATTGTTTTTTCCCTTTTTTTCAGCTGTAAAGGCAAATTTACTGGTGCTGTTTACTTTGCCGTCATTTTCCAGATAAAACCTGCCGCCATAGGGATCCTGCGGAGCAGATTTTAACAATCCTGCCTGCAACAACTGATCCACGCTTGCCGGAAGATTGCCATGCAGCTTAAGCCAGGCATCACGGGCAGTTTCTATCCGTTGTACTTCCTTAAAAGCCGCTAACCTGGTTGCATAGGATTTTTTAAGAGTCGGATTCAGTTCGTTTTTCTCCATGGCAGCAAGATAGTCTATGGCAAACCTGGTGCGACCTGATTCCTGCATATAGCGGGCAGCAAGATTGATAAACAGGCTGTTATTAGCAAGTTTGCCTGCCTTTTGATAGTAATCAGCAGCCTTTGCATAATCCTTAAGAAAATAGGCATGATTAAAACCGGCAAAATACGGCAGGTACCAATCCCAGGTGCGATATTTCATGCCGTAATCCAAAAGCTCATTTGCCACTTTAAACTGCCTGGCATCCCAGGTTAAAAACCCCTGGGCAAAGTAATAGGCATCCATATTGTATGGATCAAGCAAAACTGCACCGTGCAAAATTCGAGACATACCTGCAAGATCAGCCGGTTCTGTAACAACCTGCCCGCTTTGTGCCTTGCCCATAATACCGCCGTAATACATCAGTACCTTCATCACTAAAGAAGCACCGGCAAGCTCTTTCTGATCAGCGGCCAAAGGACGGATAAGCTTGATACTGGGCACAAAGCCCAGCTTCTCTTGCATTGGCTTGTTGCCCATGTAATCTGTAAACGGTTTGATGACCATTGCAAAAAGCAAAAGACCACCCACCAGCAAGACCGGTGTTGCTGAAAGCCTCATTGCATCTCTCTCCTGTTAAAAAGCAGCACACCAAACCCCAGCAAAACAGCAGTGTAAGCAACAAAGTAAAGCAAAGTAAGGAGCAAGCCGGTACCATTGGGGGCAAGTCCGTAAATGGCGTTAAGCTTCAGATCAAAACCGGAAAAATTGGGCAGCAGATAGTAGGCAAAGGTAACCAGCGGCTTTAAATGCGGTGCAACAAGCTGCTCCTGGGCACTGTTTTGCATGTAATCGTAAACCTGCTGGGTAACACCGCCAGCCAGAAAAATACAGATGGTTCCAAATATTGGCAGAAAAAAAGAACTGCTGACCGTGGAAAGCAAAATGGCAACTGCCACCAGCAAGATATATTTAAGGCAACCAAAAAATATGGCCAGTATCAGGTATGACCACTCAATCGGCCTGTCCGATGGGTAGATACCGGCAGCAAATTTGACCACCAGCAATGCCAGCACAGTCAATAATGCTGTGGTCAGCAGCAAAAACAGGGCAAGACCCAAAAAACGCCCCAACAGATAACTGCTGCGACTAATCGGCAGGCTTAATACGCTGTAACTGTAACGCCGCTCCATATCTTTCCAAAGGGAAGTTGCCCCAAGAAACACTGCCAGAAGCAGCAAGATAAAGGAAATAAGTGAAAGAGACAGGGTAATGGACAGCTCGGTTACCTGACGCATGGAAAGGGATGCTGCAGATGGTATGAACAGAAAAAGTATCCCCAAAACCAGAATGCC
>JAVERM010000157.1:0-3863 GCA_034007105.1 Trichlorobacter sp. | reverse complement strand
CTACCTGGTCGCCGGCAAACTTGTCCACCTTCCGGCACCACCGTTCATCACAAGATGTTGTGCTTGAAGAAGGTACTTGAAGAACAATAATGAAATACTGATACCCACACAAAATGGAAGAGAGCCATAAATATTTAAAAGAAATTGAAGATGTTACAGGGTTTGCCACGGTAAAGCATTTGTCTTCAAAACAAATTCTTGCAATTCCATTTCCAATCCCGCCCCTCCCCGAACAACACCGCATCGTCGCCCTCCTCGACCAAGCCTTCGAGGCCATTGCCACCGCCCGCGCCAACACCGAGCAAAACCTGCGCAACGCTCGGGAGTTGTTTGACAGCCAGTTGGAGGCGGTGTTTAGCCAACGGGGGGAGGGGTGGGTGGAGAGTAGCCTTAGCCAAGTAACCACAAAAATTGGTAGTGGTGCCACTCCGCGAGGCGGTGAGAGTGTGTATAAAACTGAAGGCGTATCGCTTATTCGCAGCTTGAATGTTCATGATTTAGGTTTTTCCTACACAAAGTTAGCATTCTTAGATGATGAGCAAGCCGCTGGTCTTAGTAATGTTACAGTTCAAAGGAATGATGTTTTGCTGAATATTACCGGAGCCTCCGTTGCTAGGTGTTGTATCGCTCCCGATGATGTTCTGCCTGCTCGTGTAAATCAACATGTCTCCATTATTCGAGCTGTGTCGAATATATTAAACTCTGAATTTTTGCATTATTTGCTTATATCTAAATCCTATAAGAATAAGTTGCTTCAAACGGGTAGTAAAGGTGGTTCTACGCGACAAGCAATAACGAAGTCCGAAATCCAGAATTTCAAAATTAGTTATCCTGCATCACTTGCAGAGCAAAATTTGTTAGTTTCAAAGCTGGATGCGGCATTTTCTCAAATCCAACACCTCGAATCCCTCTGCCAACGCAAACTCGCCGCACTGGATGAATTGAAGCAATCCCTACTGCAACAGGCGTTTAGTGGTAAACTGGTGACAAACTGTCACCAGTTAAAGTTGCCTGATGATAGGTAATAAAGAATGAACGAAGCCGAAACCAGAGCCGAACATATTGATCCTGCCCTGAAAGCCGCTGGCTGGGGCGTGGTTGAGGGTAGCCGTATCCGACGCGAGTACCCCATTACCCTTGGTCGTCTTGAAGGTAGTGGCAAGCGTGGCAAGGCGTTAACAGCTGATTATGTTTTGGAGTACCGCAACACCAGGCTGGCAGTGGTGGAGGCTAAGGCATGGGACAAGCCACTTACTGAGGGAGTGGCACAGGCGAAGGATTATGCCAGCAGACTGGAAACCCGCTTTGCATATGCCACCAATGGTCAGGGTATTTATGGCATTGATATGGAAACCGGTGTTGAGGGTGAACTGTTGCTGTACCCGACACCGGATGAACTCTGGGAGCGCACCTTTGCCACCTGCAACGCATGGCATAACCGTTTTGCCGCTGTTCCGTTTGAGGACAAGGGCGGTTCCTTTCAGCTGCGTTATTATCAGGATATTGCCATTGAAAGGGTGTTAAGGGCTATTGCTGACAATAAAAGTCGTATCCTCCTGACACTGGCAACCGGAACCGGTAAGACTTTCATTGCTTTTCAGATTGCCTGGAAGCTGTTTCATAGCCGCTGGAATCTGCAAGATTGGAAGCAAGAGAGCGAACCGACCCGGCGACCTCGTATCCTTTTTCTGGCTGATCGCAATATACTTGCTAATCAGGCATATAACGATTTTTCTGCTTTTTCTGAAGATGCCCGTATCCGTATAGATACTTATGAGATCAGGAAAAAGGGGAGAGTTCCCAAAAATGGCAGTATTTTCTTCACCATTTTTCAGACTTTTATGAGCGGAAACAACAATACCCCTTATTTTGGTGAGTATCCGCCAGATTTCTTTGACTTGATCATCATCGACGAGTGCCACCGAGGCGGTGCCAATGATGAAAGCAACTGGCGGGGGATTTTGGAGTACTTTAGCCCTGCGGTGCAGCTCGGTCTGACCGCTACCCCCAAACGTAAGGACAACGTGGATACCTACGCCTATTTTGGGGAGCCAGTGTACGTCTATTCGCTGAAAAACGGCATCAATGACGGTTTTCTGACCCCCTTCCGGGTAAAGCAGATAACCACCACTCTGGATGAGTATATTTACACCTCGGATGATACGGTGCTAGCAGGAGAGATTGAAGTAGGCAAGGTCTACCAAGAATCTGATTTTAACAAGATTATTGAAATCATGGAGCGGGAAAAGAAGCGGGTTGAAATCTTCATGTCCATGATCAATCAGCGGGAGAAAACATTGGTGTTCTGTGCCACACAGGTACATGCGCTTGCGGTGCGGGATATTATTAACCAGATCAAAAGCAGTACAGAGCCTAATTACTGCCAACGTGTGACAGCCAATGACGGCAATCTTGGCGATCAGCATCTGTGGGATTTTAAGGATAACGACAAGAGCATCCCCACCATACTGACCACCTCTCAAAAGTTATCCACCGGTGTTGATGCCCGTAACGTCCGCAACATCGTTTTGATGCGCCCCATTAACTCAATTATAGAGTTTAAACAGATCATCGGGCGTGGTACTCGCCTTTATGATGGCAAAGATTACTTCACTATTTACGACTTCGTGAAGGCGCACCACCATTTTAGTGATCCGGAGTGGGATGGTGAGCCGATTGAACCGGAAGTCTGTGCCGAATGTGGTTGTTGCCCCTGTGTCTGCGAAAAGCAACCACCGGAACCATGTGAGAAGTGCGGTCAACATCCCTGCGTCTGCGAAAAGCAACCACCGGAACCATGTGAGAAGTGTGGTCAACACCCCTGCGTCTGCGAAAAGCCACCACCGGAACCATGCAAGAAGTGCGGTCAGCGTCCCTGCGTCTGCGAAAAGAAGGTAAAGATCAGGCTGGCTGATGGCAAAGAGCGAAATGCTAAACATATGACCATGACAACCTTCTGGCACCCAGATGGTACACCAATGTCAGCACGGCAATTTATGGAAATGCTGTACGGCACGCTGCCCAAGTTTTTTAAGAACGAGGAAGAACTACGCGCTTTATGGAGCCAGCCACAAACACGGGCAAAACTTCTTGAAGGGCTGGCAGAAAAGGGGCTGGGGCGTGAGCAGCTTGCAGAGCTGCAGAAAGTCATCGATGCTGATAAAAGCGACCTGTTTGATGTTTTGGCACATGTAGCCTACGCCCTGCCACCCCTTACCCGTGAGGAGCGGGCTGGCAAGGCGCGTACACTTATCACCCAGCATTTTAACACCAAGCAGCAGGTTTTCCTTGATTTTGTACTGGCACATTATGTTGCAGTGGGGGTAGAGGAGTTGGCTCAAGCAAAACTTACACCACTTTTGAAGTTGAAATATCATAATTCTATTGCTGATGCTGTGGCTGATTTGGGTAAGCCTGAAGAGATTGCGCAGGCTTTTGAAGGGTTTCAAAAGTATTTGTATCCATCATCATATGCAAATGCTTGGCAGCCTTTTACAAAACATTATGAAAATCCGGCATAAACTTAAAAGGAAAAGGTTCTTTTCAATTATTTTTAAAAGACTGTTAAGATGAATAAGGTAAAAATCAAACTGATTATACTTGGTCAGCTTCCTGTGGATCTGGATAAAGCCAGATTGGCTGAATGGGAGTCTGATGTTTTTGAAATAAGCGGGCTTATTGACTGTTGCGCTGTTGCCAACAGTTTTTATGGGGCTGATCACAAGTTTACTGACAAGAATATCGAAGCCTGTTTGCCTGCTGTTTTTGAGGGTGATTTTTTGGTGGCAATGACTAACGCACCTTTGGAAGATGATATTTATTCAAGAATACTTGCCAACAACCGTGTGTGCATGACGTTTTAC
>JAVERM010000156.1:0-3865 GCA_034007105.1 Trichlorobacter sp. | reverse complement strand
CGGTGTGGTGATTTACCTTTATATCGCCTCAAAACTGTTGCCGGGATTATCTCTGCACTGAAAAACCACTGCGGAGGTCATCTCCATGAATTTCTTCATCTCCCATCCCCGTCCGGCCTTGCCTGAACCGGATGCCCGTCCCTTTGAAGCATATCGTTTGCAACTGCTTGATGCTTGCAGGCAGTTTTTAACTGGCGGCAGGCAATCCATACAAAATCGCCATAATTTGGGTGCCAGCGGTACCGAAGTGGTGGGCTGGCTAAGTGATATGATGGATATTTTAGTGTCTGATCTGCTTGGCTTTATCCTTAAAGCAGACCGCACAGCCACCAGCCTTAAAAACCATCTTGCCCTGGCAGCGGTTGGCGGTTATGGCCGTGGAGAGCTTAACCCTGCTTCTGATCTGGATATAATGTTTTTATATGATGATGCGGTTGATCAGGAAAAAGTTGAATCTGTAGCCCGGGAGTTATTGTACGTTTTGTGGGATTTGCGCCTGGATGTTGGCTATTCAGTGCGTACTGTTGCAGATTGTATTGAGCTTGCTGCAAAAGATATCACCATCAAGACCACCTTGCTTGATTGCCGGTTTGTAGCTGGCAACCGTCCCCTTTATGATCTGTTGCACAAGGCTGTGTTCAAGCAGATTATGACCAAAGCCAGCGACAGTTTTATCAAAGGCAAGATTGAGGAGATGAAAGAACGCCGCAAAAAATACGGTGCCACCATCTATCTGCTGGAGCCGAACATAAAGGAAGGTGAAGGTGGTCTGCGTGATCTGCAAACAGCGTTGTGGGTTGCGCAGACCAGGTACAAGTTTGAAGATATCCATGAACTGGTGATGAAGGGTGTGCTTTCTGAAGATGAGCTGGATGTATATCATAACGCCCTTGACCATCTCTGGCGAATCCGTAATGAGATGCATTTTTATACCGGACGCAGGACTGACCAGCTAAACTTTGAGCTGCAACCGCATCTGGCTGCTTTTTTCGGTTATGATTTTGCTGATAAAGCAGCTGCAACCGAAGATTTTATGCGTGATTTCTACCGTCATGCAGCAAGGGTTGAGCATTTTGCCTCCACCCTGGTTTCCCGTTGTATATGGCGTGATGAAGGTGCCCTGAAAATAATCGGTTATTTTGTGCGCCGACCAGTGGGTAATGGCTGCTTTGTATTAAAAGGTGAGCTGATTATTCCCGATGAAGCAGTGGTGGATGCCGATCCGGCAGTGCTGATGTTTATTTTTGAGCTGGCGCAGAAACATCAGGTAAAACTGAACATCCGTGTAAAATGGCTGATACGCCGTTCATTGCACCTGATTAACGATAAATTCAGGCGTAACCGCCAGGTTAATCAATCCTTTCTTAATATACTGCGCAGTGAAAAAAGGGTGGCTGATACTTTGCGCCTGATGCACCACCTTGAGTTTCTAAATGAGTTTATCCCTGAGTTTGAGCATATTTACTGCAAGGTTCAACATGATTTGTATCATATCTATACTGTTGATATTCATACATTATTTGCTGTTGAGCAGATTGAGAAAATCCTTAACAACGAGCTTTGCGATGAATTGCCGCTGCCCTGCCAGGTTGCAAAGCAGATAGGTAAACGTGAACTTTTAATTCTTGCGGTGATGTTCCATGATATTGGCAAAGGTGCCGGTGGTGACCATGCTGAAAAAGGTGCAGACCTGATTCCGGCAATGGCAAAACGGTTCGGACTTTCACGGGAAGATGCCCATCGTCTGGAGTTTCTGGTGCGGCAACATCTGCTTTTTGCCCATATTGCCCAGCGTAGGGACCTGGCTGATGAAAAAATGATTTTGCAGTTTGCCCGCCAGATGCAGACCAGCGAAAACCTGAAAATGCTTTATTTACTGACAGTTGCAGATATCCGCGCTGTTGGTTCAGATGTCTGGACAACCTGGAAAGCTGCTCTTTTAAATGAGCTTTATGACAAAACCTTTAAAATCCTGGAGCGGGGCAATTTCAAACTGGAAGCTTACAGTCAACGTGCCCGCAGCATCCGTGAGCAGGTTGCAGGTTTGGTAGAATATGAAATACCGGTTGCAATTGCCAAAGAAGAGCTTTTGTCATTACCTGTTCGCTATTTGCTTTCAACGCCGGTGGCTGATATTGCCGCACATTTGCAGCTGCTGGTACAGCTTGAAGATAATAGCCTGGTGATGGATTTGAAACATGAGCCAGAACAGGGCTACTCAACCATTACCATCTGTACCCGCGATGTTTACGGACTTTTTGCCATGATTACCGGTGTGATGGCAGCTAATGGAATCAACATCTTAGGCGCACAGATAAATACTGGCAAAAAAGGCAAGGTGCTGGATATTCTCCAGGTTAATTCTGCCGGAGGTTTTCTGATTACCGATGAAAAACGATGGCTGAAAGTGGAAACTGACCTGCAAAATGTATTGCAAGGCAGGCTTTCGGTGGAGCAATTGATTGCAGAGCGTAAACTGCCTGGTATACGTGCAGCCAGGCAGGCTGAAAGGCTGCCCACCTTTGTTAAAATAGATAATGAGGTTTCAGAGGATTACACTGTTATTGATGTCTATGCACAAGACAGGGTTGGCTTGCTTTACCTGATAGCCAACAGACTTAATCAGTTGGGACTTTACATTGATGTGGCACGGGTTTCAACCAGGGTTAACCAGGTGGCAGACACCTTTTATCTGAAAAACTGTGCCGGGCAGAAAATCATCGATCCTGATACTCTTGATGTCATTAAAAACAGTCTTGTCAGTGTAATTGGTGACCGTTATGAACCTTTACCTTGATCTTTTTATGGCATGGCTGATTGCTGAAAAAGGGCTGTCTGCCAACAGTTGCGCTGCTTATTCTGCTGATCTGGGACGTTACCTTGATTATCTGGAGCTTAAACATATCCAAAAGCCTGATAATATTACTGCTCCGGATATAGCTGCTTTTCTTGCCAGAGAAAAAGAGCGGGGCTTATCACCACGCAGCCGAGCAAGGGTGCTTTCTTCTATCCGCGCATTCCACAGGTTTTTGCTGATTGAGAGGCATACAGGTAATAATCCGGCTACTTTGCTGGATACCCCCCGTATTGACAGTAAACTGCCGGTTTTTCTTAACAATACCGAGGTTGATGCCCTGCTGACAGCAGCGGCTGGTGAGTCAGCAGAGGATGTGCGGGATCGTGCCATGCTGGAGCTTTTGTATGCAACCGGTTTAAGGGTTTCAGAGCTGGTGGGGCTTAAGCTGCGCGAGCTTAATCTTGGTGCAGGTTATCTTGTAACTATTGGTAAAGGCAGTAAAGAGCGGCTGGTACCTGTGGGTGCAACTGCTTGCAAGCTGGTGGCTGATTATCTGGAACAGGTACGCACAAAGCAGGATGCAGAGCTGAAAATACCGCATCTTTTCCTGTCCCGTCTGGGACGTGCCATGACCCGCCAGGCTTTTTGGAATATTGTGAAAAAAAGAGCCTTGCAGGCAGGTATTGCCCGTAACATCTCTCCCCACACCCTGCGACATTCATTTGCTACCCATCTGCTGGCAAATGGGGCTGATCTGCGCAGCGTACAACTGATGCTTGGACATGCTGATCTTTCAACCACCCAGATATATACCCATGTTACAAAAGAGCGGCTTAAAAGGCTGCATCAGGCTGTTCATCCAAGGGGGTAAACAGCAGCGTAAAAACATTGAAAAACTATTTTGTTTCCGGATCAGAAGAAAAAACCCCTTTTCGGGTAGGCTCCTAGGCTGGTTCAAGTGCTCTGATAAGATGCCCAAGCTCTTCAAGCTGCTCCTTTGTTATCTGTTCAAAGCGCACACCAATACCAGGTACAAGATTGGCAACACCCCAGGGTTGCAGCCAGCGT
>JAVERM010000155.1:0-3879 GCA_034007105.1 Trichlorobacter sp. | reverse complement strand
TGTCCCTTTAAGAGGATGCAGCCTGAAGCCAGGCAAATCCATATCTTCAATCATTTTGGCGGTATCCAGTGCCAAAAGCTGGAGCCTTAGACGTTTAATATGGCTGGTTTGCACACCAGCCCCGTTTCCTGTTTCATACAAGCGGCGCAAACCTTTATGCCGGAAAGACTTGATCATTGTTACACTATACTTTGTTGCGTGGTGTGCAACAAGGATGATGTGCCAGTTTTTCCATAATTTCCATCCTGTGGAGAGGCTTTGCGTTCCCCCTCTTAAGATAAGAGGGGGCAGGGGGAGTTATGTAACAACGATTTTAGCCACAAATTAACACGAATTTTCACGAATAAAACCAAAGGCTTTAACCCAACCACCCCGCCCTGCGCGCCAAAAGTTGTCATCCTGCGCTTTAGTCGCAGGATCTAGGTTTTAGATTCTGCAAGTTCGCTAACGCTTCCTGCAGAATGACGGTGGGGGTAAAAACGGACAAATACAATTCGCCCCCACCAAAGCCATGCAGGATGGAAAGCGCAAGGTGTAAAAATAAATTTAATAATGATGGCACAAATGCTACCATAATTTTTACTATGAACATTGTTGTTGATACAAACCTGTTTGTTGGAGCATGCCTTGGACAAGGTGCCTGCCGTTCGGTAATTATCGCTTGTCTTGAGGAAAAACTGACTCCGTTGATGGGTATGGCGTTGCTATCTGAATATGAAGACTTGCTGGGCAGGGCATGGCTTTTTAATAAAAGCCGTCTTAATGAGGAAGAGCGGTCAGAGCTTCTGGATATTTTTCTTTCTGTTTGTCGTTGGGTTAAAATTTACTATGGCTGGCGACCAAATCTTAAGGATGAAGCTGATAACCATCTGGTAGAGTTGGCTATTGCCGGTGGTGCAGAATATATTGTTACCCGTAATATACGCGATCTGGCTGGCATGGATCTGGTTTTTCCGGATTTGAGAATCATTACCCCTGAAGCATTTTGTAAGGAGCTTGTGCTATGAGTGCCTTAACTTTGCGTTTAACTGATGAAAAGCATATGCGCTTAAAAGAGCTGGCGCAAAAACGCGGGCAAAGTGTAAACCGGTTGCTGGATGAAGTTACAACCGTCTTACTTGCCGAGCTTGATGCAGAAACCCGCTTCAGATTACGGGCAAAGCGTGGCTCTGGCAAAAAAGCGCAAGGGCTTAAACTGCTGGATAAAGCTGTAAACTGATGAAACCGCTTTAGCCACGAAACCCACAAAAGAATACGAACGAAATTAGCCACGAATTAACACGAATTTTCACGAATAAAACCAAAGGCTTTAACCCAACCACCCCGCCCTGCGGGCTTCCCCTCCTTGCCAAGGAGGGGAGTTTTAAAACTCTCCCCCTGCCAAGGGGGAGTACCCGAAGGGGGAGGGGGTAAACGGGCGATGGGGTATTTATTTGCAAAACATCATGAAAATGTTACTGTTTTGCAAAGAATACGCACAGATTATAAAGGAGCATACCATGAGCCAGCCAATGACCCGATCAACCATATATTTTGAGCCTGACCTGCATAAAACATTGCGCCATAAAGCCGTATCTACGCAGCGTTCGTTATCTGCGCTGGTAAATGAGGCTGTGCGTACATTGCTTGCTGAAGACCAGGAAGATCTGGCAGCTTTTGCAGAGCGTGCCGCCGAGCCGCTTATTGATTATGAAACTTTTGTCAGCAAGTTAAGAGCTGATGGCAAACTTTGAGATTGTTTTTAGAAAATCAGTGGAGAAGGATTTACGCGCTATTTCCAATCATGATGTAGCGCGTATTATGGCGTGTATAAAGCTTTTGGCCGACAACCCATATCCGCCAGGCAGCCGAAAGCTTTCAGGGCAAAAGCATTTTCGTGTACGTTTGGGTGTATACCGTATTTTGTACGAGGTTGAAGATAAACAGCTGATTGTAGTTGTTGTAAAAGTTGGACATCGCCGCGAGGTTTACCGCTAAATTGCAGGCAATTAAGCCTGAAAAACCTTCTTTTGCCACGAATTTACACGAATTTCACGAATAACATTAAAACCCTGTAACCCCACCCAACCTCCCGTTTTTACCACCCCGCCCTGCGGGCTTCCCCTCCTTCAAAAGGAGGGGAGTTTTAAAACTCTCCCCCTGCCAAGGGGGAGTACCCGAAGGGGGAGGGGGTAAAGTGGAGAGGGGGTATTTATTTGCAAAACTTCATGAAAATGCTACTGTTTTGCAGGGGTGTGTTTAATGGTTCGTTTTGAGTGGCATCAACAAAAAGCTGCAAGTAATATTAAAAAGCATGGGGTAAGTTTTGACGAGGCTTCAACTGTTTTTAATGACCCTCTTGCACGTATTTTTGATGATCCTGCCCATTCGCTGATTGAAGCAAGGGAGTTGATTATCGGCTGTTCTGTGGCAGGACGTATGCTGGTTATCTCATTTTTGGAAAGGGAAGCAGGGCTGGTGCGGATTATTTCTGCTCGTCCAGCCACCAGGAAGGAGCAGGCTGATTATGAAGAAAACATCTGATGCGGCTTTATATTTGCAAGATGAGGTGCAGGCTGAATACAATTTTGATTATCAGCAGGCAAAGTCCAACCGTTTTGCTGGTCAGGTTGATGATACAAGGACTGTGGTGGTGCTTGATCCCGAGCTTTCGGCGGTGTTTAAAACTTCGGAAGAGGTTAATAACCTGCTGCGTGCGCTTGTTAAAACCATGCCTGCCACTAATCGCGCTGCTGTAAAACCTGCCCGACGCTTTGCAGGTAATTAAGCATGAAAAACCTTCTTTTTCCACGAATTAACACGAATTTTCACGAATAAAACCAAAGGCTTTAACCCAACTACCCTGCCCTACACAGCAAAAGCTGTCATCCTGCGCTTTAGTCGCAGGATCTAGGTTTAGATTCTGCAAGTTCGCTGACGCTTCCTGCAGAATGACGGTGGGGGGGAACGTAAAGCCTGTCATCCTGCCTGGGCACGGCACGCCGTGCCCGTTCATTTAATTTTGCAATTTCATATTTATTCGTAGGGGCATGGCGTGCCATGCCCTTCAAGCTTGTTTTTAATTCCACGGCAACAAAAAAGCGGAGCATTTTTATATGCCCCGCTTTTGTTATTTGCAGCTATTTACCTTTGTTTGGCTATACACTTAAACAAAAATTACATTGCTGTCCATTTAGCACCAGTAGCAAAATCACCAACTGCATCTTCTGCTGACAGTGACCCATCATCTTCATCAAGTGTATAAAAGCTGCCATCTGCGGAAGCTGCAGCAGGACGAGTAATTTCTGGCTCCTTGCCTATGTCCGCTTTGTTGATATTTGCTGAATAAATAGCTGTACTGTCATGGGCAGTGCCAAAGGCTTTGGTGCCGTTTTTATGTACAGTTATGATGGCATAGCCGCCCGCGGCTGTGTTTGCACCCAAAGCAACACCACTGGAAAGTCTGCCAATGATGAAGTCATCACCGCTGCCGGTGCCTACAATCTGCCCGCCAGCCTGACCAAAATCAACATCAGTTATTTCACCGGTTTCTGCTTCTGGTGGATCATCAGCGTAAGAGAAGCTGGCAAAGGCAAGGGGTGCAGCAATGGCTAAGGTTAATAGTAGTTTTTTCATTTTTTATCTCTCCTTTATATGTTTAATTGTTTACCTTGATTCGAGAGTGGTGGGGTAGTCGCCGTTTTTGTCAACAGCAAATGCTTCCAAGCCGGTTTTCATGGTTCTGATGTCGCTCATGGACGCGCTATCATAGGTTTTCTGACGGTAAGAGTTAAACTGCGGGATGGCAATTGCTGCCAGTATGCCGATAATTGCCACAACTATCAGCAGCTCAATAAGGGTGAAGCCTTTTTTGTTCCGAATCTTGGTTAACATAGATTC
>JAVERM010000154.1:0-3939 GCA_034007105.1 Trichlorobacter sp. | reverse complement strand
ACTCCATGACAAAACCACAAATTCTAATTCTGCGTACCAGTGCCATCGGCGATGTCATTATGTCCTCACATCTGGCTGAAGGGATGCGCAGCAAATACCCTGATGCCCATATATGCTGGCTTGCTGAACCTCAGGTTATTGCACTGCTTGAACACAATCCATTTCTTGATTCTGTGCTTGTATTCCCCAAAACTCACTGGAAAACTCTGCTTAAGGAAAAAAAGCTGCTGCAACTTTACAGGGAGCTGTCCGCTTTTGTCCGTAAACTGCACATGGTAAAGTTTGATATCGCCATTGATGCCCAGGGGCTTTTAAGAACAAGATTACTGGCATGGTTATCAGGAGCCAAAGAACGGATCGGTTTTACATCCCGCGAACCAGGCGGCTTTTTAATGACCCAACTGGTTACAGATGACGATAGCAACCCTGTTATGGGCAGTGAATACTTTTACCTTTTGCAGCAGCTGGATATTGATACATCAAAATTAAGTCAGAAAGTTTATCTTGATCAGGAACAACATCAGGAGGCTGAAAATATCCTGCATAATGCAGGAATTTCAGGAAGCTACATTACACTGGCTCCCTTTACCACCAGACCGCAAAAGCACTGGTTTGAGCAACGCTGGATAGAGCTGGCGCAAAAACTGACTGAAAAATACAGATTGCCCATAGTCTGGCTTGGTGGCCCTGATGATGCTGAAACAGCAGAAAAACTGGCTCTGATTGGCGGTGGAGTCTCTTTGGCAGGCAAATGCTCTCTGGATGTGTCTGCTGCTGTTGTAAATGCAGCCAAACTTTTAATCGGGGTTGATACAGGTCTTACCCACCTGGGCAGTGCGTTCAAAATACCGGTAATTGCCCTTTTTGGTTCCACCTGCCCTTACACAACCACCAAAAACCCCAAAACCGCAATCATTTACCACAAACTGCCCTGCTCTCCCTGCCGCCGTAACCCTGCCTGCAACAACGGCTTTGATTGTATGCAGATGATAAGCGTGGATGAGGTGTATAAAGCAGCTTCCAGCCTTGTTGATACAGGTACTGATAAATGAAAATTTTACATATAGAAACCGGACGACATCTTTACGGTGGTGCCCTGCAAGTCTGCTATCTGATGGAGGGGCTTGCCAATCGTGGCATTGAAAATCTGCTGGTTTGCAGCATAAACAGTAAAATATCCAAAACCTCAGCAGCTTATGCCACTGTTTTGCAAGTACCAATGCTTGGCGACCTTGATTTTATCTTTCCCTTCAGGCTTGGTCGGATAATCCGTAAAGAACGACCTGATATAGTTCATGTACACAGCCGGCGCGGTGCTGATACCTGGAGCGGCATCTGTGCGTCCTTTTACCGCACTCCATCGGTTTTAACCCGCCGTGTTGATAACCGCGAATGGTCGCCTTTTGCCCGTCTTAAATATAAAAGCTATGATAAAATCATCACCATTTCAGAAGGAATCCGCCAGGTACTTTTAAGCGAAGGACTTGATGACAAACAGGTGCAATGTATTCATAGCGTAGTAAACACAGAAGATTATCAGCTTAAAGCCGATAAGGAGTGGTTTGCAAAAGAATTTGATATCCAGTCGGATGCTCAGGTTATCGGTGTTATTGCCCAGCTTATTACACGTAAAGGGCATCGATTTTTACTGGAAATTATCCCCCGGCTTCTTGAACTTTTTCCAAAACTTAAAATAGTTTTTTGCGGGCAAGGACCGCTGGAAGCCGAACTTAAAGCCCGGGTTGCAAGCCTTGGTCTGGATAAAACCGTAATATTTGCCGGATTCAGAAACGATATGCCGCAAATTCTGCCCTGCCTTGATCTGGTGGTGCATCCAGCTTTGATGGAAGGACTTGGGGTTTCATTATTACAGGCTGCCGCCGCAGGTATACCGATTGTGGGAGCTAATGCCGGCGGTATACCGGAAATCGTCCATAACCGCAAAAACGGACTGCTGGTGGAGCCTGGCAATACTGAACAGATGTTTGAGGCAATTAAGATATTGCTGGAAGATAAAGCATTGACCAGACAGTACGGAAATGCAGGGAAAGAACTGGTCAGGCAGCTGTTTTCTGTGGATAAAATGGTTGACAGTTATATAAGGCTGTATAGCCAGATACTGGAGGACAAAGGGTAAAATGAAGGCTGCTGTTATCCAGAAACCAACTGTTTCAATCCTCATGTATCACCAGGTGGGCCGTTTTGCAGCACCCAAAAACCACCGAGCTGTTTATTGTGATATCAGGCGTTTCAAAACCCAGATGTCCTATCTTAAATATAGCGGACATCAGGTTATCAGTATGGATGATGCTTATAAGGGGCTGTTTCTGGGAAAGCCTTTGCCATCCCGTCCTGTGGTACTTACATTTGATGACGGTTATCAGAATTTTATGGAGTATGCCTGGCCAGTTTTGCAAAAGCATGGTTATCCTGCCATGGTCTATCTGATTAGTGAGCGGATAGGTGACACCGCATCATGGTTTGAAGAAGGTAAAAATGATAAGTTGATGGATACAGATACCATCAGGCAGTTACGCCGGCAAGGGGTTGATTTTGGCTCACACACCCGCAGTCATTGCAGGCTTTCGCAACTATCGGCACAAAAACAGCGTCAGGAAATTTTTGACAGCAAGACAGAGCTGGAAGACCTGCTTGAAGAAAAAATCACGGCATTTTGTTATCCGTTTGGCGACTACACACCATTAACACGCGATCTGGTGCAAGAGGCAGGATACAATCATGCCTTAACCTGCATACGTGGCGCAGCCAACACAGCTTTCAATCAGTTTGAAATACCCCGTAAAGCCATCTCCTATGGTGATAGCCTGCCAGGTTTTTTCTGGAAACTTGAAATAAAAAATGCCCGTAAGGATAAATCACGTCATAATCCGGCACATGTGATTAACGGATGTTATGATCGTAAATGACTACTTTTTTAAAAGGATACCAAGAAATTGAGGATAATTCAGGTATTACATAGTCATGGTTTTGGCGGGGCTGAACGCCATGCCCTTTGGCTTATGCAGGGTTTGCAGGAAAAAGGGCATGATCTGATTTTTGCAGGTCCGCTTGATTCCTGGCTTGCTGAACAATGCGCACAAGCTGGAATAAAAACTCACCACCTGCGCATGTCCGGCATGTACGATATTTTTTCTCATCTTAAACTACGCAGGCTTGTACAAAACTGGCAGCCAGACATTATCCACGGTCACTTGCAAAGGGGAGCCTGCTACGCAGCGGCAGCGGCTAAAAACATACCGGCAATCTGCACTGCCCACGCCACAACAGCACGCAAGCATATGCAGGGGTGCAGGCATATCATCGCAGTTGCAGAGGCTGTCCGCATCAACCTGCTTGATGCCGGATATCCGGAGGACAGGATAACCGTAATCCATAACGGCGTGCCTGACATAGCAGGTGGCAAGCGCGAACAGCTACGTAAAGAACTTGGCATACCATTAAACGCTTTCGCACTTTTTAATGCCGGACGCTTTATACCTGATAAAGGTCAGGATCTGCTGATAAAGATGATGAAGCAGTTACCAGATATCAGGCTGTATCTTGCAGGTGATGAAACAACAAAATTTGGCAAACAGGTACGCCAAATGGCGGCAGATAACAAGCAGATATGTTTTATGGGATATCGTGCTGATATACAGCGTTTATTGCCTGCATTTGATCTTTACATCTCAAGTTCGCGCAGGGAAGCTTTCGGACTTTCATTGGCAGAAGCCTTTGCAGCCAGCCTGCCAGTGTTGGCCACTGCTGTTGGCGGAGTGCCGGAAGTTGTACAGCATAACCTGAACGGCTTGCTGGTTGAACATGAAAACATTGAGGAAATGGCTGCTGCTGTGCGGCTTCTTGCAGATGACAGAACAAAGCTGGCAGACTTCGCCAGGCAGGCACGTAAAACCTACCAGAATAAATTCAACTGCCAGA
>JAVERM010000153.1:0-3951 GCA_034007105.1 Trichlorobacter sp. | reverse complement strand
TAAATGGCAAAAGTCCCAGCATAGCCATACGTCGTACTGCCGGTAGTGGTTCTCTTTCCTTTAAAATACTGGTCAGCTCTCCCAGAAGCCGTTTGCCGCCAACACGTTCCACCAGTTCCATCCGCACCGCTGTACGTAAAAGCCCTTCAGTATGTACCTCCAGACGAAAACCCAGCCTTTGCTCAAAACGGATGGCACGGAAACAACGGGTCGGATCTTCCACAAAAGAAAGGTTATGCAGTACACGCACCAGTTTTTGCTGCAAATCTTTTTGCGCACCATAATGATCCACCAGCCTGCCAAAGCGATCAGGGTTAAGGCAGATGGCAAAGGTGTTGATGGTGAAATCACGGCGGTGCAGGTCGCGTCGTAAGGATGAGCGTTCTACAGTTGGCAATACGCCTGGTGAATCGTAAAACTCAAGTCTGGTGCTGGCTATATCCAGTTTGATGCCAGATGCAAGCACCACCACTGCTGTGCCAAAGGTTTCATGCTCCCTTACCCTGCCGCCATGCTGTGCCGCAAAGCTTTTTGCCAGCAAAATGCCATCGCCTTCAACGGTTATATCAATATCCAGGTTGTCAATCCCCAGCAGCAGATCACGCACAAAGCCACCAACAGCGTAAACCGGCAGACCCAGTTGCTCACCTGTATTGCCGATTTCCTGCAAAAGCTGGATGGTTTCATCCTGTAACCGTTTTTTCATCTGGTTAAGGATTTCCCGCTCGGTTGGTTCCGGCTCAAGAGAATCCAGATCGTACAGACTTTCATTTTTATGGGCATTGGCACCATGCAGATGCCGTAAAAGATCGGTGCGGGTAACCACTCCCACCAGTTCGCCTTTACGGAAAACAGGTACAAAACGGTTGTCACCGCTGACCATCTGCTCAATCAGGCTGTCAAGGGGGGTGTCCTCCACTGCCTGGGGAAAGACAGTGTGCATAAGGTCTGTTACCGGCGTGCTGGCAAGACCGTGGTAAACAGACTTTTCAGCCACTTTGCGGGTGATGATGCCAACTACTTCGCCTGCCTTTACCACCGGCATGGCACTGTAATTGTAACGCACCATCCACTCGCGGGCAGCAGCCACGGTTGAGCCGTATTCAATGGTTTTAACAGGTGAAGACATTATCTGTCCGGCGGTTTTGCGGGGATGTATTGATAAGAGCAACTGTTTGTCCAAAAGTTCAAGCACCTGGGTTAAAGACAGCTCTCTTACCGTGGCAGATGCTGCCGAGGCATGTCCGCCGCCGCCAAATTTGCGCAGCAGTTCTCCCACATCAACCTCAGGTATGCGGCTGCGTCCCACCAGAAAAACCCGATCACCCATGGCCATAACCAGCACCAGCATATCCAGATTTTCCATATCCAGCATCATATGGGCAAGCCCTGCTGCATCGCCCACATACCAGGGGCGGGAAGCATGGGCTACCGAGAGCTGCACTCCCTGAACTTCGGTGGTTTTAAGACTTGAAAGCAGGTCATGCAAAAGCTCCACCTGTACGGTGGTAAGTTCAGGAGCCAGCACCTCATCCAGCATGGACAGCTGTCCGCCGCATTGCAAAAGCCAGGCTGCTGCCTGGTAATCTTCCGGTGTGGTGGTGGCAAAGGTAAGGTGTCCGGTATCTTCATGGATAGCCAAAAGCATGATAGTCGCCTGGTCGGAGGTTGGCGTAATCCCCTTTTTTTGCAGGATATTGCAGAGAATGGTGGTTGTGGCTCCGCAGGGACGGATTTCTCCGCCAGTGGCAATGAGGCTGTCATCGGTGAGCGGATGGTGATCGTAGATATGCAGGGCAAGATTCGGCTTGTCCAGCAGCTCGGCAAAACGCCCAATGCGGGATGCCTGCTGGCAGTCAACCATAATCAGGCGGGATATTGCGGATAGCTCAACATCTTTTGCTTTGGTGAGTGCAGGCAGCATTTCCGGGTAGGCTGCACAGAAATCACGCAAATTTTTTTCATTTGAACCAGGAAAGCAAAGTAACGCTTCCGGATAAAGCAGGCTTGCTGCCACCAGTGAACCAAGGCAGTCAAAGTCTGAATTTACATGGGGAACGATAATGTCCATCAAGTTTTACATTTCAGCCAGGCGGGATTCCCACTGCCAGGCATGTTCAACAATAGTACGCAGCGAGTTGTATTTTGGCTGCCAGCCGGTAAGTGCGCCTATCCGCTCTGACAAAGCGATCAGGCTTGCCGGATCACCTGCGCGGCGTTCATCCTCCACAACAGGAAAATCAACACCGCTTACCTCTTTCACCATTGCCAGCACTTCCCTTACGCTGCTCCCTTTGCCGTAGCCAACATTCATCACTGTGGAATTGCCCCCTTTTTGCAGGTAATCAAGGGCAGCAAGGTGAGCTGAGGCAAGATCTTCCACATGGATGTAATCCCTTACTCCGGTTCCATCGGGTGTGGGGTAATCAGTGCCAAAAATTGCCGCTTGCGGTCTTTGCCCCAAAGCAGCCTGACAGGCAACTTTGATCAGATGGGTTGCTTCAGGTGTGCGCTGTCCGATACGTGCCGATGGGTCAGCACCAGCCACATTAAAGTAGCGCAGGGCAACGTATTTCATGTTGTGGGCAGTGGCAGTATCCCGCAGCATCCATTCGCTCATCAGTTTGGAGCTGCCGTAAGGGTTAATCGGTGCCAGTGCAGTGTCTTCGGCAGCAACACCGGTTTCAGGGATGCCGTAAACCGCAGCAGTGCTGGAAAAGATAAAACGCTCTACGCCAAACTTGATTGATTTTTCAAGTAATCCAAGGGTGTTGCGGGTGTTGTTGCCATAGTATTTAAGCGGGTTTTCCACTGATTCCGGTACCACAATATTGGCAGCAAAGTGCAGCACTGTCTTGAAGTTATACTTTTTAAACGCAGCTTCCAGTCTGTCATGATCACCAAGATCAGCCACAATAAGCTCCTCATTGTTTAAAAGTGCATCGCGAAATCCGGTGGAAAGGTTATCATAAACCACCACCCGTATACCGGCTTCAGCCAGTTGTCTTACCACATGGCTGCCGATATAGCCGCAACCGCCAGTCACCAGAACAGGATTTTTATCCATCTGTAACTCCTTGATTTGATATAAGTAATTTCTTTGTACAACATAACCTGATCTCCCTTGTGGTTTAAGGGGATAAGCTACGGCTTAGTTCTACAGATATTTCTTTATTGCCGCAAAAGAACGCTCAAGCCTTGGTCTGCTGTGTGCCTCCAGGGTCCAGATCGCCTCTGATGCATGGTTGTGCAAAAGGCTGGTAACCTTGTCAAAATCAATGTTGCCCTCACCAACAGGCAGGTGTTCGTCTGCCTTGCCAAAATTGTCATGCAAATGGCTTTCAATAATTTTATCGCCAATTGCGTCAAACCACTCATCAAGAGATACAGTGGCAAACATATTAAAATGTCCGCTATCAAAGCAATGCCCCACCAGGGGGCTGTTAATGCCCTCCAGCAACTGGCAAAGGGTTGAAGGTTCTTCTTCATAAATATTTTCAATTGCAGCCAGGCAGCCGGCTTCTTCAATGGCAGGCAAACGCTGTTGCCAGAAGCTTACGCTGTTTTCCAGCCAGCTTGCCTGAACAGAGCCGTGGGCAAGCCTGCTGTAACCAGGATGGAAAACCACAATTTTTGCCTGCATGATTTTGGCTGCCTTTAAAGTTTCATCCACCCGCTTGCCAGTGACTTCTCGAATCAGCGGATCAACAGAGCCAGGGTTTAAATCCATGAAAGGGGCATGAATAGTGCAGGATATGCCGTTATCAACCAGTTTGCGGGAAAAATCAGCCATAATCTGCCAATTCATATTCTCAAGGGATGTGGCGTTAAGAAACAGTTCGGGGTTAATTTTCTGCGAGATAATAAAGTGGCAGTGCTCCTCCAGTTTTTGCCAGGGGAGGTGACCACAAACAAGTTTGGGCATTTAGTAAAACCTTTCTTTATTTTGCT
>JAVERM010000152.1:0-3957 GCA_034007105.1 Trichlorobacter sp. | reverse complement strand
GGATACTCATTGCGTGAAAAACTGCATACCCTTGCCCCTTGTCGGCAAAGCATGGTTACTATTGCCTTTCCCAAAAAACCGCCTCCGCCAGTTACCAAAACCTGTTTGGAACTGAAAAAATCATTGGTCGTACTTTGCACACTCTGCTCCTTGCCAAATAAATGAAACGTATTTACATATGTTGATTGCTGGTTGCTCAATAATTGTTGACAGTATACATTAACAAAACTTTAACAGAGCTTTGAAAAACTACTGCGGAGGCTGTTTACTTTGTTGCGCGGTACTCGCTTCCTCGGCTAACTTTAAATGTTATGCCTCGTCGCTGCGTGCCGTGCGCCTTGTATCCAGCCTTCCTCATAACGTTTTCAAAAGCCTGTTAAAACATTAAGGCTTGAGGTTGGCAGTATTTGTGCCAGTTTTCAGTTAAATAAAAATGGAGGATATCATGAACAGTTCTTTTGTAGTTCCGGCAGCAAGTTATGAAGCCCTTAACGCCTATCGCAGATTGCAGATGACCATGGACAGAAGCGATTTGCGGATGGCAGTTCTCGAAATCCGTACTTTCCTTAAAATGTATCCTGATCTTGCCCTTGCCTGCAATGATCTGGGTGTACTTTACTCCCAAAGTAATGAAAAACTGCTTGCCCTTGCCTGTTTTGAAAAAGCCAACCGTTTGCAGCCCAACACTCCGGTTATTGTACAAAACCTGGCAGAGTTTTACTTTGTGGAGCTTGGCTGGACTGATGATGCACTTTTGATGCTTACTGAACTGCTGAAAAGCTATCCTGATAATATTGACCTGCTGAATATGCTGGGTACAATCAGCCTTGAAATAGGGCGTGAAGAGGAAGCAGCAAGCTTTTTCCGCAGGGTTTTACAGTTAGACCCGAGCAATATTGATGCCGATGCAGCCATGCGCCGTTTTGAGGGCAATACCACAGCTGTACCGTACAGCCAGCCGGTATCAGTGCCTGCTTGCAACACTTTCCAGCAACCGGTGGCGCAACCCGTAGTGCAGCAACCGGTGGTTCAGCAAGCTGCGGCACCCGCACCATCGGCAGGCGGATCATCACTGGATGATATTCTGGCGAGGCTGCGTGCCAATATCAGTACACCACAGCCAGAACAAAAAACTGTGGTACCGGCACCTGCTGCTGGCAACGCAGACCAGCGTTACCGTGAAGCACAAAATGCCGCTGCGGCAGGTAATGAACAACAGGCAATCGCTATTTTGGAGCAACTGGTTAATGATAATCCACTAAACCCGTTGGCACATAATGACCTTGGTGTGCTTTACACCAATGCCGGTAAATACGATGTTGCCTGCAATCATCATGAGCTGGCAGTGCGTCAGGCACCGGCTACCCCGCTATTTGCCAAAAACCTGGCAGCCCTTTACTACAGCTTTGGTAATAAAACCGATGAGGCAGTGGAAATATATACCCGTTTGATGCGCGAAAACCCGTCAGATACAGAAGTGCTGACAGCATTGGCGATTATTTCCAATAACAATAACCTTAAAGGTCAGGCGCGTACCTTTATACAACGGGTGCTTGATTATGAACCGTGGAATAGTGAAGCACGCCAGTTTTTGTCGGAGCTTTAATTTATGGTTTCCCTGATTGTACTTACCTATAACCGGTTGGATGTAACCAAAGATTGTCTGGAAAGCATCCGCCGGCATACGCTGCAACCCCATGAAATTATTATTGTTGACAATGGTTCAAGTGACGGCAGCAGGCAGTGGTTGCGTGAAAGGCAGTCTGAACAGCCAACCATAAAACTGATTGAAAACAGTGAAAACCTTGGATTTTCTGCTGGTTGTAATCAGGGAATACGGGCAGCATCAGGAGAATATCTGCTGCTTTTAAATAACGACACAGTGGTTACACCAGGCTGGCTGGCTGGACTGCTTGAACCTTTCAGTGACCCGTCTGTCGGTGTGGTGGGACCGATTACCAACAATTTAAGCGGTGCGCAGGAGTGGCCCTGGTCTGATTATAATGGTTTGGGTGAGCTGGACAATTTTGCCCTGCATCATCGGAACAGATATCGTTACTGGTGGATTCCATCGCGCCGCATTGTTGGTTTTTGTATGCTTTTCAGGCGTAGTTTGGTTGAGCAGGTCGGGTATCTGGATGAAAGATTTGGTTCAGGCAACTATGAAGATGATGATTTTTGCCTGAGAGCAGCCCTGGCAGGTTACCGTAACCTTGTTTTGGCAGATGTCTTTATTCACCATGTGGGCAGTGCCACTTTCAGCGGCAATAACCTCAACTATACAGAGGCAATGCTGAAAAACCGTGCCCTTTTTAATGAAAAATGGAGCAAACCGGTTGTAAACAAAGCAGAAGCAGCCCGTATTATTTACCTGAAAACAACGGAAAAGGCTGATGAACTTTGCCAGCAAGGGCAGCAAAACCAGGCTGTTGAGCTGATTTTACAGGAAGGAATTGCCCAGCTTCCTGAAGAAGCCGGTTTTTACCATGCTTTGGCTAAAATCTTCCTTGCTGCCGAAATGCCGCAGGAAGCATTTGACCTGCTGAAAGAAGCTCCGACTTCTGCCACAACCTCATTGTTATTGTCCCGTTCATTACTTGGGCTTGACCGCCTGGAAGAAGCGGTAACAGAGTTTGAAAAAGCATCAGATGCGCAACTTGCCGAGCATCTGCTGGTGCGTGGTCTGTTATTTGCAAAGCTTGGACAAAAGGAAGAGGCAAAACAGTTTTTGCAACAGTCACTAAAGCTTTATCCAGCTTGCGCAGAAGCTTTGTCTGCTTTGGCAGAACTTTATTTTCAGGATGCAGACCAGGATGCTGCCATGGCAATGCTGATACAGGCAGTGGCAAGTAGCGGCAGTGAAAATGCCCTTGCCCGTTACCATCAACAGTTGCAGACAGAAGCAGATTTTGCAGCCGCCGAACAGTTGTACCGCAAGCTGCGCCACTTCTACCCTTACTTTAAAATGCTTGCCAGTCTGCATGTGGATTTGTTGCTAAAGCTTGGTAAAGACGCAGATGCAATTTTGATTATTGAAAAAATGCTGGCTTCAGGTGAACAACCACAAGGTTTTCTGGAGGCAGCACTGGCAGTACGCAGTCGTGTTGGTGTGCGCAAGCCTGCCACAAAGCGTATCAAAAAAGGGGTTGCCGTAACTTTATCCATGATTGTTAAAAACGAAGAGAAAAACCTTGCCAAATGCCTTGACAGTGTGGTGCCCCTGGTGGATGAGATAATTATTGTGGATACAGGCTCAACGGACAAAACCCGTGAAATAGCAACTGTTTTTGGTGCCATAGTTAAAGAAATGCCCTGGAAAAATGATTTTGCAACAGCCCGCAACTTTGCCATTGAAAAAGCCAAAGGCAACTGGATTCTTTCACTTGATGCCGATGAGGTTATTTCCAGGCTTGATTATCAGCTTTTTAACGGGTTAATTGACCGTGCAGCGGGTAAAAAGGTAGCCTATGCCATTACAACACGAAATTACGTCACCAAAATCAACCTGGAAAACTGGCAGGCCAACCGTGGAGAATATCCTGCGGAAGAGGCGGGCAGGGGGTGGACGCCCAGTGGTAAAGTACGACTTTTCCCCAACCATCCCAAAATACGCTTTAAAAATCCTGTCCATGAAATGATTGAACCAGCTCTTGAGAAGCTGAAAATACCTGCCATTGATTGCCCTGTGGTCGTCCATCATTACGGTTATCTGGATGAAAAGCGTCAATCAGAAAAAAAAGAGTACTATTACGAGCTGGGCAAAAAGAAGCTTGCACAAAGCGGTTTTGCTCCGGTTGCCATTGTTGAGCTGGCCATCCAGGCTGCCGAGTTGAAGTATTTTGATGAAGCAATAGATTTATGGCAAAAGGCACTGCAAACTGATCCGGATTCTTACCTTGCCTGGTTTAACATCGGTTACAGTTATCTGGAAAAAGGGATGTTTAAAGACGCGCTTGA
>JAVERM010000151.1:0-3973 GCA_034007105.1 Trichlorobacter sp. | reverse complement strand
TGTACGCTGACCAGCCCATCTTGCTTGCCAATAACCTCCAGTGCCGGGCGGATGGTATCAGAGTAGTGGGTATCAATGCCCGAAAGCATGGCATCTGCATCACCCATCCTGACCATCATGGCACCAAAATGGTTACGTGATTTACGACGGATTATCCGACCGGCTTCACTTAAAGTCACCCCTTTACGCTGACGCAGGCGGTACAGCTCTTCACTGTATGCATCGGTATATTCAGATGTCCTGGTATCAACAATCTGGGTGCCGTTAAGTTGTAGACCAAGTTCTTCAATTTTTTCATGGATTTTGTCTGCATCACCCACCAGAATTGGTACGGCAATTTTTTCATCCACCAGCTCTTGTGCTGCACGCAGGATTTTTTCATTGTCTCCCTCAGGAAAGACGATCTTTTTAGGGTCACTTTTGGCCTTGTTGATGATCATCCGCATGATTTCTTTGGAAGTGCCCTGGGTTGCCTCCAGATGCTCGATATATTTGTCCATATCTTCAATATTGTGACGGGCAACACCTGAATCCATGGCTGCCTGGGCAACTGCCGGAGCCACGTGCAAAAGAACGCGGGGATCAAAAGGTTTGGGGATGATATATTCGGGACCAAAGGAAAATTTCTGGTTGCCGTAAGCCTTGGTCACTGAATCAGGTACTTCTTCCCTTGCCAGATCAGCCAGTGCTTTTACCGCTGCCAGCTTCATCTCTTCGTTAATGCAGGTGGCACGTACATCCAGTGCACCACGGAAGATAAAAGGAAACCCAAGCACGTTGTTTACCTGGTTGGGGTAGTCAGAACGACCAGTTGCCATAATTACGTCGCTGCGTACAGCCAGTGCATCTTCAGGGCTGATTTCCGGATCAGGGTTGGCCATGGCAAAAATAATCGGGTTTGGTGCCAGACTGGCTACTATCTCACGGGTAAAGGCTCCCTTTACAGATAGTCCGAAAAGCACATCCGCACCAACAGCTGCTTCCTGAAGGGTGCGTAAAGGGGTGTCAGCCGCAAAAAGCTCTTTGTAACGGTTCATCCCTTCTTTACGACCTTTGTAGATAACCCCTTTGGTGTCACACATAATCATGTTTTCCTGCTTTACACCAAGGGCAATGGCCAGTTTTGCACAGGAGTTTGCCGAGGCACCGGCGCCATTTACCACAATACGGATATCTTCTATTTTCTTGTTGGTAAGTTTCAGGGCGTTTAAAAGGGCAGCGGCAGAGATAATTGCGGTACCATGCTGGTCGTCGTGGAAAACCGGAATGTTCATGGTTTTTTTCAGCTCTTCTTCAATGTAAAAGCATTCCGGTGCCTTGATATCTTCAAGGTTAATCCCGCCAAAGGTTGGCTCAAGCAGCTGGCAGGCCTTGATGATTTCGTCAGGGTTTTCAGTATCAAGCTCAATATCAAACACATCAATATCAGCAAAACGCTTGAACAAAATACCCTTGCCTTCCATTACCGGCTTACTGGCCAAAGCACCCAGGTTACCAAGACCAAGTACGGCAGTACCGTTGGAAACAACAGCCACCAGATTGCCCTTTGCCGTGTATTTAAACGCATCATCAGGGTTTTTTTCAATGGCGAGACAAGGCTCGGCAACACCAGGCGAATAGGCAAGGGAAAGATCTTCCGCAGTTACGCATGGTTTGGTGGCAATTACCTCAATTTTACCTTTGCGACCTGTGGAGTGATATTCAAGTGAATTTTTAAATTTTACCATTTTGGTTCGCTCCTTCTGATTTTAAGTGCAGCTAAAAAGCGCAGCTTTTTTAGCTGCCAGAACAGGGTTTTTCTTTATTATAACTAAAGATAATTAGTCTCTTCTTGCCCTACTGTCAAGAATTATCACCACCGGATACCTGCTGCCTTCATCTAATGCACAAAATAAATCTGATGCAGCACTGTTAATATCCATTGCTGGCAGTGCTGTGCTGAAAACAGAAGGCAGATAAACAGGGTTTTGAAAAGGTCATTACAAAGATAGCAGAGGGGGATGGAGATATGGCACAGAGGTTTTACAGATAACTCTGGCATACTTCTGGCTGTTCCAGATTGACAACTGTCAACATCTTATGAATACTTGACAAATCATACCAAATCATACAGGGGAGTATCCGCCTATGTCTCACATTGCATGGAAAGCAGAATATAGTGTTGGTAACAGCAAGCTGGACCAGCATCATCAACGGATTGTGAATATGATTAACTTGCTTGGTGATGCCATTGATAATGGCAGCGAGAAAGCAGCCTTGATGAAGATATTTTCAGATCTGGCAGGTTACACCAAAACCCACTTTGCGGAAGAAGAGCGTCTGATGACCCAGGCTGCCTATCCGGCAGTTGAGGAGCATTGCCTGCAACATGCAGAGCTAAACCGCAAGCTGGCTGATTATTACCGTAGTTTTTATGCCGGTACCCGTCCAAAATCAGACGAGGTGATGCAGTTTCTGCAAGGCTGGCTGTTTGACCATATTCTTGAACAGGATATGGCTTACGCTCCGCTGCTTAAAGATTAGTAACAAAGCCCTGCCAGGCGATACAGGAGAAAGCCTATGCCCACTGACTCCGCAGTAAAAACAGCCACACTGGGAGAAATCCTGCTGCAAGCAAAGATTATCACAGCAGCGCAGATAGAGACCGCCCTTAATGAGCAAAAACGCTCTGGACTGCGTTTTGGCAAGGCATTGATAAGCCTTGGAATTGTTACCAAGGAAGATATTGACTGGGCACTTTCCAGCCAGCTTGGTATTCCCTTCATCAAGCCCAAAAAAGAGCTGATTGACGCAGCTGCCCTTGAGGAGATTCCTGCCAGGATTTGCCGCACCTATGAACTGCTGCCTCTTATCAAGACAGATGATGAACTTTCCATTGCCATGTCTGACCCGCTGGATAAAGAAGCAATTTCAGCAGTCGGGCTATTCAGTAACCTGCCTTTAAATATATCCCTTGCTTCCACGGCCGATATACTGAAAATGATTGATGAGCTGTACGGCTTTGATGATGAAGCCAGGCTTGATTTTGATTCCCCTCTTTTTAATGTCAAAGAGCTTGAAACCATTCGTAATGACGGTTCTGCCCGTCTTTTGCTGGAGCGGCTTTTTAACCACCTGGTCAGGCTTAACCTTAGCTCCTTGTCGCTACAGCCTGAAGCAGAAAGTGTCATTATTCATGGTCGCCTTGCCGGTCATCGGCAATTAATCGGACGGCTGGCGAAAAAACATTACCCGGCACTGCTTGCACAGCTCGAAGAACTGGTTATTGATGCTGATGGCTGCCTGATTTACGGGTACCGCGGTAATAATATACGGATAAAGCGCAGTATTTTAAAAGGCTTTGCCGGAGAATACCTAAGCTTGCGCCGTGAGTTTTACACGGCTTTTCCCGAAACTCTCACCGAGCTTAACATCCCGCTTGATCAGAAACAAAAACTTGCCCAGCTGGTTGATTGCAAGAGCGGGCTTGTTTTTGTTGCAGCACGCAACGATGTGGATCGCTGTCATTTTATGGAACTGCTGCTGAGACCGACTGACCTTGAACAACGGGTGGTGCTTGGACTGGGAGCATCATTTGGGAAAAATAATGCCACTTTTCCATGCTTTCCCCTGCCCTATGCACAGCGTGACCAGGCTGACCTGATTATCTCCAGTCTTGAGCATGAGCCGGAAATCCTGATGATTGAAGAAGCCACCAGGCTGGATGCCAGTACTGCCGCAGCTTTTGCCACCCTGGGGGGCAGAAAGGTAATTGCTGGTCTGACTTTACAAAAGCTTAAAAACGTACTGACGCTGTTGCTGCAAAACCGTCGTTACATCCCGCTTTTAAGCTCCATCATGAAAGGCATCGTTGTTTTCAGGAGTATCAACCTGCTTTGTAAAAGCTGTCGTCATGAATACGCGCCAACACAGGCAACCCTTAACTCCCTTGCTTTGGAGCAGCAACCTGCCCGTTTTTACCGTGCCAGCGGCT
>JAVERM010000150.1:0-4024 GCA_034007105.1 Trichlorobacter sp. | reverse complement strand
CTGGTTGAGAAAACAGGTCTTTTTGTGCTGCCCACCGATACAATCCGTATTGTACAAAAGGTCGGTATGCTGGAGGATCCGGTTTACCGCCCTTCACAAGGAACCAGAATCAAAAATCTTATGGCAAGATTAAGCCCGCAAGACCAACAAACTGCACTTGCAATGGCAAATGGTGACTTGCAACCAGTGCTTTCCAAGCCCGACAGGATTTTTGTTGATGCAGACAAAAATCAGGCGATATTGAATTTGGCAGCTGAGTTTGCGCAGTTTCAACTTGCCCGCAAAAAACTGGATAAGACGGAATACAATCGTATTTACCTGAATATTTTGGGTGAACGGAGCAAACTTGGTACAGAAGAAGCCGAGGTTGCAGATTTAAAGGAACCGCCTCGCCCTGAATCCGGTCACGATACATCCAGACTTGCTGTTGGTGGCGGTATTCGCAATGGTAAAAGATTTGCTGAACTGGCCATCAGACCAAGTTTTCACACACTGACAGACCCTGACCAAGGTTACCTGCCAGGCGCACAGATTACTTTTCTTGATACAGTATTACGCTTTAGCGATGTTTATTCATCAGCAATGCAGCTGCAATCTTTCCGGCTGCTTGATATTTTTTCAGCAACTCCCCGTGATATTTTTTTTAAACCGTTTTCCTGGAAAGTAAATGCCGGTATTGAGCGGGAAACCATGCGAAACGGTGACGACAAACTAATTGTACGGATTAACAGCGGTGGCGGCTTTGCTTACAAATCACCGCATAGCGGCATCTGGTATGCTTTGGCAGAAGCAGATTTTAATGCAGGCAGTAAAATCAGAGGCAAGGCTTCCCTGGCACCAGGACTTGCCTTTGGCGGCATAGAACAAATTACAGACTGGTGGAAGCTGCGTCTGCAAGCCAGATCATTTATTCACAAGCTGGGCGATAACCGCACTGTTTTACGCGGTGTGGCTACCCAGAACTTCAGGGTAAGCAGAAACAACAGCATTACTGTGGAAATTATGGGAGAGCAGGTTAGTGGGCACCGCAACAGTGAGCTGAAAATGCTCTGGAACTACTATTTCTGAACAGATTGTCCTGATTTGTGTATTGGCAGCATAACCTCACGCTCCCAGACTCATGAATATGTTGAATTTACTTTGTAACTTCAAACTAAAAGACTTTTGCACAAAGCCTTTGCCATTGACTATCAGGCAAACTTGACATAAATTATCTTATTTACAATCTGCTTATCAAGAGTGGTGGAGGGAGAAGGCCCTGCGAAACCACAGCAACCGGCCATAATTGGTGACAGGTGCTAATTCCTGCCGCAACAGGCTTTTGAATATGAGGAAGGCTGGATACAAGGCTTAGGTCACGCAGCGACGAGGCATAACATTTTAAGTTAGCCGAGAAAGCTTGCAACCTTGCAATGCCGTAGACTGCCTCCGCAGTGGTTTTCAAAGGTCTGGTAAGGTAAAGATGAGCCAGTTAACCTGACACAAACTGTGCAAGGCCCCTGTCTCATATAGGAATCTGAGGCAGGGGCTTTTTGTTTGGAGTATTTATTTTATGACCACAGGTATTGTAAAACCGCAATCAGTAACCTTTGACAAGCAGCTGCGCCTTGAAAGCGGTCGCCTGCTGGGTCCTGTTACGCTGGCTTACGAAACCTATGGCAATTTAAATAGTGATGCCTCTAATGCCATTTTGGTTGAACACGCCTGGACAGGCGATGCCCATATTGCCGGCAAACATGATGAAAACGATACAAAACCTGGTTGGTGGGATGCCGTTATTGGTCCGGGTAAACTGCTGGATACAGAACGTTACTTTGTCATCTGCTCCAATGTTATCGGCTCCTGCTACGGCTCCACAGGTCCGGCTTCCATAAATCCAGCCACTGGCAAACGCTACAACCTTACCTTTCCGGTAATTACAGTGCGGGATATGGTAAAAGCGCAGGAAATGCTGGTAAGCCACCTGGGCATCAAGAGATTGCTGACAGTAATGGGGGGCAGCATGGGTGGTATGCAGGCTCTGGAATGGGCAACCCAGTACCCCGAACGGATCGCGTCTGCCATTGTGCTTGCCACCTCGCCAAAACCGTCCCCCCAGGCAATCGCCTTAAACGCTGTGGCACGCTGGTCAATTTTCAATGATCCCAACTGGCGTAAAGGTGAGTACAAGCAAAACCCCAAAGACGGATTGGCACTGGCCAGGGGTATCGGTCATATAGCTTTTTTATCCGATGAGTCAATGTGGCAGAAGTTTGGTCGCCGTTATTCAGCAAGAGATGGTCTGTTTGATTTTTTTGGTCAGTTTGAAGTGGAGCGTTATCTTAATTACAATGGCTACAACTTTGTGGATCGCTTTGATGCCAACTGTTTTCTCTACCTTGCCAAGGCTCTTGATCTGTACGATGTTGCCTGGGGTTACGAGTCAATGGCTGATGCGTTTTCTGTGGTAAAAGCACCAATCCAGTTTTTTGCCTTTACCTCTGACTGGCTTTACCCACCCTATCAGACCGAAGAAATGCACAAATGCCTGCAAGAACTGGGTAAGAAAAGCGAATATCACCTGATTACCTCTGCCTATGGACATGATGCCTTTTTGCTGGAGCATGAAACCTTTAGCCCAATGGTACGGCGATTTCTGGAACAGACGGCAAAGTGACTGCCTTTCAGGGTAATATTGATCAGCGGCTGTGGCAACGTTTGCGCCGTGATTTTGGCAAAGCAACCGGTGACTTCAGGCTGATTGAAGAAGGGGATCGGATAGCGGTCGGTGTTTCCGGCGGCAAGGATTCTTTTACACTGCTGCTTTTGCTGAAAGAGCTGCAAAAACGCGCCCCTGTTTCCTTCCAGATCTGCGCCATCAATATTGACTCCGGCTATCCTGGCTACCGCAAGGACCTTGTGGAGGACTTCCTTAAAGAGCAGCAGATCCAATACACAATGGTACCCACAGAGCATTATAATATTATCTCTGAAAAACGCCGTCCTGGTTCTTCCTACTGCTCTATCTGTGCCAGGCTCAAAAGAGGAGCGTTGTACGGTGCAGTCACAAAGCTTGGCTGCAACAAACTGGCACTTGGGCATCATCGTGACGATTTTATTGAAACCTTGTTGCTAAACCAGTTTTTTGTTGGTTCGCTAAAGGCAATGGCAGCAAAGATGCTGGCTGATAACGGACAGGTTACTGTCATTCGTCCGCTTGTTTATCTGTCCGAGTCAGACATTATCAGCTTTGCAAAGCAGGCAAAACTGCCTGTAACCAGCTGCCAATGTCCGGTTGCAGACAGTGCTGATCTGCGCAGACAACAGATGAAAAACCTGCTGACCAGACTGGAACAGGAGATACCCCATATCAAAAACTCGCTTTTGGCTGCTCTTGGCAATGTGCAGCCACGGCATCTGCTGATCAGGGAATAAAGAGAGGTAATTACATATGCGTATAGGACACGGCTACGATGTACACCGCCTTGCTGAAGGGCGCAAACTGATTATAGGCGGGGTGGAAATCCCCTGGGAAAAAGGTCTGCTTGGTCATTCAGATGCTGATCTGCTGCTCCATGCAGTAACCGATGCCATTTTGGGCGCACTGGCTTTGGGGGACATTGGCAAACATTTTCCAGATACAGACCCTGCCTTTAAAGATGCAGATTCAATGAAGCTGCTTGAGCATTGTGTTGCCCTGGTAAAAGAGCGTGGCTACAAGGTGGGCAACCTGGATGCAACCATTATTGCGCAAAAACCTAAACTGGCTGCGTATATCCCTGACATGCGCCAAAACATCGCAACCGTGTGCAATGTGGAGATGGACAGGATCAACGTCAAGGCAACCACAGAAGAATGGTTGGGCTTTACAGGCAATGGTGAGGGCATGGCAGCCCATGCAGTAGTACTTATGCTGCAAACAGATTGACATATATAGCTTAAAATTATAATGTTTTCGGTCTTATACGTAGTTTTTATTACCTACAGTCCGCTGTGTAAAATCATACAAAGGAGAAGCTTTGATGTCCGAAAAGTTTATATTTAC
>JAVERM010000149.1:0-4042 GCA_034007105.1 Trichlorobacter sp. | reverse complement strand
CACGCTTAAACTCCAGAGTCTTACCCTCTGGCTGTTGCAGCAACTGCTCAACAAGCAAATTCATCAATTGTTTCCTCCTGCTTAAATCTGCTAAATAAGCAAGCAATTTTCATGCTGTGGTGGATGTGGGGTAGCATAAATAGTTGAGCAATAACGACACTATGTCAGGTATTGTGCTGGTCATGTTTTAATACCTCGCCTTGGTAATAAATCACGAGTTACATAAACTTACACAAATAAAGCCAGATGCTTTTGTCATTTGGGTTACACTCTGATCCTGCCTGCATATAGTTCAAGTGCCTGATCAATTACCTTGTCCATGTCCAGGTAACGATACATTCCCAGTCGGCCAGCAAAGAGCATGTTGGGGGTACCAAGCGAAATATTTATACGGCAACATTGTATTACCATATTGTGAATAGAGCTTTTGACCTGTTACTCATCCCTGTTGTTTCACCTGATTTATCTGCAAAAATCGATAAACCTTGCCATACTCAAGTGCATTGTCTGCAATGGTTTTTATGGGGCGTATTGTCGCCTGCATACGCTCTGCAAGGGCAGGATTGGTTAAAAATTGCTCCATTGCGTTTTTTAGCTCCAATGGTTCATGGGGTTTCACAATGAAACCATCCTGACCATCAATCATAATTTCTTTTACTCCACCGACATCGGCAGCAATTACCGGAACCTTGGCTGACAGCGCTTCCATAACTGTAAGGGGATAGTTTTCCCGTCGTGATGGTACTACGGCAACATCTATCTCTGCATAAAGATTGTTCAGGTCTTCTGTCTTGTACGCACCACAATAATGTATCTGTGGATGCTTTTGGATAAACTCATCAAGTGGCTCAAACCAGCCAGGCTGGTACACTTCGCCATATATTTTAAGCTCCCAGTTTTTATGTGTAAGCTGGCTTACTGCTATCAACAGGATATCCAGTCCTTTGCGACTTATAATCTGTCCGAGATAGCCAAAGGTAATTTTTTCACCTGCTGATTTTTTGGTTGCTGCTTGTACTGGTATCCAGCCAAGTGGCAGTACTTCCGGTCTCTTAAATCCGTAAGACTGGTGGCAATCAGCCAAAAAAGATGATGGTGAAAAAGTTACATCAACTGCATCGTGGGCAGCATGGGTGGCAGCAAGGCGTTGTTTAAAGAACTGCACCAGCTCCGCAGCAGGCTTGCCCTTAAAGCCATTATAGCAGTCAGCACATTTTTCTGGTGATTCAGGTCCAGTGCATTCCTGTCCGCTAGTATCCAGCAGATGTCCCATGGCACATATTAACCAATAATCGTGCAATGTTGCCACCGTAGGTATGTGCAGCTCTTTGGCTATGAGCGGCAGGCCTGTGCTCAAGCGGTACAGGAGGTGAAAGTGGACGATATCTATCTGCTCTGTAATTAACAAATTTCGAAACGCTTCTTCCACCTGAGGATGCTGAAAACAATACTGAGGGTTCTGGTAAAGAGAAGTCTCCTGGTCATCCACCGTAATCTGCCAGACAGTAATATTTTCGTAGCTGGATTTGGTGATTTTATAAAGAGTATCATCTTCATCTGAATTGCGGGCTGAACGGTTTACCGGATAAAAGATAGCAACATCATGTCCTGATTTCTGTAGTTCTTGCGCAATTCGCAATGCAAACAGTTGAGCTCCAGCCAATTTATAGGGTGGGAAATCATGGCAGACAAAGAGAATTTTTGGGGGGTCAATCTGGTTGTTTTGTTTCTTTTTTAAAACAGGAAAAAGTATTTTGTCTTTAATATCTTTTTGAAGACATTTCGAAGGAATAATGCCGATATGTTGTGACAGTGCTTGGATGCTAAACTCAGTAATAGGATGGTAAAGAGAAGGATGATTTTCTATGATTTGCTGTTTTGCCAGCACATCATATTTATGACGTTGCTCCAGCATAGAATTAGTTTTACGACGATAGATAAAGAGCGGAAGATGAATATTTGTTCCTATGAAGCCTTTTTCAACGGCACTGATCCAAAAATCCCAATCTTCGTTGCCATACTTCATATTAGTATTGTACCCACCGACAGCTTCCCAGATCTGTCGTTTGTACAGGGTTGTACAAGTAATTGAGTTCCTTTGTAGCAATATCATTTGTTCAAAATCTGTTGTAGTCCAGATCTCGTTTTTTGATCCCCAAAAAAGTGCTTCAGTGTACACAAAACCAAATTCAGGATGTTGGTCAAGAACAGAGACTGTTTGTTCAAGAAAAACAGAGGCAAGCATATCATCGGAATCAAGTGGCAGAATGTAATGGCCGGAAGCCTGTTTTATTCCAAAATTTCTGGTGTCAGCGAGTCCACTATTAGGTTTGTAGTGATAATAACATTGGATGTCTGGATTTTTAATGGCAAATTGTTTGAATAGCTTAAGGACATGCTCAGTGTCGCCATCATTAACAAGAATAACTTCAAAATTTCGATAAGTTTGGTTAGCAATGGAGGTAAGTGTTTCTGCAACTGTATCAAGCTGTTTGAAATAAGGGATGATGATCGAGACTAGTTTTGCGCCTTGCACTTGCTGGTTAGAGTTGATTTTGCTTAAAAGTGTAAGCTTTAAGTCATCGGCAACCATTTGTGAGCTATGGAGTTGTAGCAACTGTCTACGCAATCTATAAACTTTTTCATAGTAGATTTGATAATCAAGATCGTCACAATTATTGTTCGCTGTTTCCATCTGAAGTAATGATAAATTTAGCATCGCTTCAATATAGTTTAAATCAGGATTGCATTGATATGCATTATTCAGACATTGCAAGGCACCTGAAAAGTTACCAAGAGCCAGAAAAGGTTTAGATGCTAACCCCCATGCAGCTGCCTCAGTCTCTTCCTTTACGCCATTGTGCCAGTTTAGTTTTGGCACTAGTTCAGCCAAGCTAAACCTTTCCAGCATACTTTTAAGAATTCGCACTTCAAAACGTTTGTCAAAGGCTACCGATCCTGATGACATATTGCTGTCGTGCCAACGCCATTGGACAACTGTGCAACCAACGTGTTTAAACTTTGCTGTTTTTGCTAATCGTGTCCAAAATTCATAGTCATGAGCCCGTTTATAGGATTCATCATATCCACCGAATTTTTTATAACAAGCCGAACGGACCATGGTGCCGGGATTTGGAACGCAATTATTCACAAACATGCACGCAAGTAGCTCTTTGCTATGTTTATACCAGTCAGGATATTTTAGGCTGTGAGTCTGAATAAACGATGTGTCGGTAATTTCCAAGTCACCGTACGAAACATCGATATCTGGATAATTAAGGATTATGCTTGCATACTTTTGGAGTATTCCTGGAAAAAGTCTGTCATCCGAATCCAGCCACAACACAAACTCGCCATGAGCTTCTGATATACAACGGTTTCTAGTGGCAGGTGCTCCAGAATGCTCCTTTAAAATATAACGTAAGCGTGCATCATTGAATGACCGCACAACCTGTGATGTGTTGTCGGTGGATCCATCATCAACAACAACAATTTCAAAGTTAGGATAATCTTGAGCAAGGGCACTGCCAATAGCATCGCTGATGTAGTGGGCACGGTTGTAGGTGGGGATAAGGATGGAGATGAAAATATCTTTATTTACACCTGATAACTGCTTCATAAATTTATAACTCCTTAATATGTATACCACTCTCATTCCCAAACAATATCCTGAAAACGAGGGGTGAACCAAGCATCTACAAACTACAGATTACGTAGAGGCGGTTTGTAATCGCCGGTTTTTGTTTGTTTTTGGTCACGGCACGCCGTACCCATACAATTAAATATGGAGTGCCGGAGGTTGTTTGTAGGGGCATGGCGTGCCATGCCCTTTTGAATCTAAATCGAGATCCTGCGACTAAGGCGCGGATGGCAACCTTATTTTCATAACTCCCCCTGACCCCCTCTTAGCTTAAGAGGGGGAACTTATAACTCCTCCCCTTGGGTTAAGGGGAGGTTGGGTGAGGTTACGGGGTTTTTATCTCAAAACGCACGCTAAATCCAAATTATGCATTCCCAAGCTGGAGCTTGGGAACGAGAAGGA
>JAVERM010000148.1:0-4044 GCA_034007105.1 Trichlorobacter sp. | reverse complement strand
CCCAGCATGGCACCGGCAGACGCTTCTGCCATGGAGCCGATCAACAAATCAACTGACGGAATATATACATACTGGGGATAGGATGAAGTTGGAGCAACCTTGATACTAAGACCACCGGCACCGCGCACAACCTGGGTATGCATTCCGCCAGGAGCCACCAGAACTGTGCCTGGTTTCAGTTGATCACCATCTTTGGCCTCTTTCACCGAAATGGAGCATTTAGCATCAAGTCGGTCAGCAAAGGGACCTGTAAATGCTTTGGGCATATGGATCGCAACCACAACACCATGGGGGAAATTCACTGGTATTCTTGAAATAACCTCCTGCAGTGCCACAGGACCGCCGGTAGATGCACCTATGCCCACATAGTTGATTTTTTTGCTGTGTATCCTGGACATGGCAGTGCGTGCAGCTGAAGCTACAGCAGGACGGGTAAAACCTGGTGAAGTAATGGAAGGTGCTGCACGCATAAAGCGTGACTTGCCTGCCTCACGTACTTTTTTAAGCAGCTCTTCCCTGAAAACATTTTGGGCTTCACTGGAATCCGTAACGTTTTTGGGGATGTAATCAATGGCACCGGAATCAAGGGCCTCAAAGGTTGCTGTAGCTCCTTCACTGGTCAGTGTGGATACCATCAAAACCTTTGTCGGTGCTTTGGCCATAATCTGTTTGAGTGCAGAAATGCCGTCCATACGGGGCATTTCAATATCCATGGTGATCAGATCAGGTTTCAGGGAAATGGCTTTTTCAACACCTTCCACACCATCACTTGCCGTACCCACCACTTCAATAGTTGGCTCTTTGGCAAGAATCCCCCTGATGGCCATACGCATAAAAGATGAATCATCAACAATCAAAACTCTGGTTTTTTTACCTGCTGTAGTTGATAGCATCAGGTCTCCTGTTGTACAGAGCTAAAGCTCTTTTATCCGGTTTTGTTTATTTTGTAAAAATTGATGTAACCAGCTCTTTTACTGCCGGCACAGAATCATCCAGTTCATAGCAAAAACGTTCTACATCCAGCCTTGCAAGGCTTGGAGATTGTTCTTTCAGGATTTTCCAGCCTTCTTCCTCGGCAAGGTTAAAGCTGGCCCAGGCGTTTTCGCCATAATAAAGGTCACGTACAGAGCAAAACAGGTCTGCCAAATTGACAATTGAGCACAGTACAGGATCAGCAGATGCTTCACGGGGCAGATGATGATAAAGGATTACTTCGCGATAGGCTTCCGGAAAGTTCCATTTTTCAGCCATGCAGAAACCTATTTCTGAATGTGAAGTACCGAAAATTTCATATTCAACATCAACCAGGCGCACAGGTCTTTTTTGTGTTGCACTTAGCGCACTGGCAAACTTTTCAGGGTAATAGTTACTTAGTACCACCTCACCAATATCGTGGATAATCCCTGAAAGATAGGCTTTTTCAATATCATTATATCTGATTTTTTCAGCAATAGTTTTTGATACCATACCAACACCAAAGGAATGCTCCCAAAATGTATTGACCGGTATGGCACCTCCGGCACCTTCAAAGGCATTAATAAAAGAGGAGGTAAGTGCCATTTCTTTAATATGTTTTTCGCCAAGGTAAACCAAAGCACGCTTTAAGGATGTAATCTCCTGCGCAGGACGAAAAATCGGCGAGTTTACCATTTTCATCACCCGCGCAGTCATCACCTGATCAGAAAGCATCAGGTCAGCCACCTTGTCCACGTCAACTTCCGGGGCATCAAGTAACTGCATCACCTGGGTGGCAACTGCCTGAATAGTTGGCAAATCATCAATACCTGCCACCATACGGCGTGCTGTTTCCATAGCTGTTTTATTATCCATAATATATATCCTTATCTATTTTTTATATCCAAAACCACCGGGGAAATGGACTGTCTTGAACTTGTCATTTACACCATGAAGAGATTCAGACTGTCCAACAAAAAAACAACCATATGGCTGCAAGTTGTTATAAAAATGCTGCACAACCTTTGATTTGGAAGCTATATCAAAATAGATCAGTACGTTGGCACAAAAAATAAAATCAAAACTTTTCATAAAAAGCATTTTTGTGTCATCGTAAAGGTTGAGCTTGTTAAAGGTTACAAAACGTTTAACATCAGGAGAAAGAATAAACTTGCCAGCATCTTCTTTAAAGTACTTCCTTTTATACAATTCAGGGACGTTACGTACAGAATAGGCATTATAAACACCTTCTCTTGCCTGAGCCAGTACGGTCTCGTTTATATCTGTGCCAATGATTTCAATAATCCAGTCTTTAAGGATGGTTGCCCGCTTTTCAAGCAGCATCATTGATAATGTATAGGCTTCTTCGCCTGATGATGAACCAGCACTCCAGATACGTAGCTTGCGAAACCCCATTTTACCTTTTGTTTCTATAATTTCAGGCAAAAACTTGCTTTCTATTGCATTAAGCTGTGGAACACTACGGAAGAAGTAGGTTTCATTTGTAGTTACTTCATCCAGCAAAAAGCGCAGTTCATCACCGCCACGGGGTGATTTAAGCAGCGAGTAGTATTCAAGCGCAGTTTTGCTGCCAGTGGCCTCCATCCGGCGGGAAACCCGGCTTTCCAGAAAATACTTTTTGGTTGTATGGAAGTACATACCACACAGGTTATATATAAAATCTCGTAACTGCTCAAAATCCTTATCTGAAATAGCCACAAACAGTTCCTTCCTTTGCACGTTATTCGATATTTGACAGGCTTTGCTATCAACACCCTGCACTACCCTCGCTGCCATCAACCATACCAACAGGATCAATTATCAAGGTAACCCGCCCATCTCCAAGAATGGTTGAGCCAGCGATACCAGGTACGTTTGAAAGGTAGTTGCCAAGGGATTTTATAGCTACTTCCTGCTGCCCTACCAGACGCGACACAACCAGACCAACACGTTTATCAGCAGCACCAATTACAACCACATAGCAGAAATTATCAGTATCATTTTGGCGTTGCACCCTGAAAACCTGCTCCAGGCGGATAAGCGGTAAAACCATATCACGCAGCTTCAACACTTCCTGTCCGCCGATAACATGAAACTCGCGCTGATCCACACGCAGGGTCTCCAGAACAGAAGCAAGCGGTATAGAGTAGATTTCACCTTCAACATCCACCAGTAGTGATTGAATAATCGCCAGGGTAAGCGGCAGACGCAGGATAAATTCTGAACCATACCCTTGCTCACTTTTTACCTCAATAAGACCATTTAGCTTTTTAATGTTGGTTTTTACAACATCCATCCCAACGCCACGACCAGAAAGGTCAGAGGCGGCATCTTTGGTTGAAAAACCCGGGAGAAAAATCAGGTCATAAATTTCCCGCGGTGCCATTGCAGCCAGTTGGTCTGGCGTTACCAGACCTTTTTCAATCGCTTTTTGCCCTACTCTTTCGGCATTGATACCGCGCCCGTCATCTTTAATACTGATAATGATGGAGTTGCCCTCGTGCACAGCTGCCAAAACCAGGTTTCCTGTTTTCGACTTACCGGATGCAACACGTTCTTCCGGCAGCTCAAGACCATGATCCATCGCATTGCGGATAAGGTGAATCAATGGATCGCCAATCTCATCCACAACCGAACGGTCAAGCTCTGTTTCTTCACCAAAAATGTGTAATTCCACATTTTTACCCAGATCGCGAGCAAGGGAACGTACAATCCGGGGAAATTTCTTGAACACCTTTTCCACCGGTATCATACGCATTTTCAAAACCTGCATCTGAAGTTCTGATGTGACAAAGTCCATACGCTTGGTCAATTTGCCAAACTCGTCACCAAACTCTGCATCCAGCGCAGTACCACCTTGCAAGTCCTGGTTAAGCTGAATCATTCTGTTACGCTCCAGCACCAGCTCACCAACCTGGTTCATCAGGTCATCCAGACGCTTTACATCAACCCTTACGGTTGTATTATCAGAAAGGTCATCTCCACCTTTGTCAGCAGGTTTAGGCAGACTCTTTTTAGCCGCTGGCGGAGCAGGGCTGCTGGGCGCAGCCGGTTTTGGTGCAGGTACAGGTGCAGAATCCGCAGGCTGCT
>JAVERM010000147.1:0-4047 GCA_034007105.1 Trichlorobacter sp. | reverse complement strand
GTCACCAGACCCAGCACCATCACCCCGAAAATATCCATATCCCGCCTGACACCGGCAAGCGCACCCGAAGCTGCAAAAGCAGCCGTACCCAACATGTCCAAAGTGTAAAGTAATGTCATAAACAGGTCCCTATGTTGTTAAATCCACCACCAACCCCTTAATCCCCACCACCGCCGCAGTAATAGCCATCCGGTCTTTTTGTTGCTGCATAATCAGACCGTAAAGCTTGTCTGCCTCATGATCAATAACCTTGATCACTTCAAAATATCTGGGATCCATCGGTGTACCACCAACTTTTTCCAGTTTGTAGGCTTCATTGCCGATCCGTTTGGCAATTACACCAAGCAGTTCCCGAAACTGACGAAAGTTGGCAAGGGTTGGTTCCTGCTCCAGCTTGCTGCCTGCCTGATCTATTTTTTGGCGCAGGATTTCAATATCCTGTTGATAGCTGCCAGCCTCGTGCTGTTTGGATTTAAGTTCACCGGCAAACAATGATCTGATAACAGATTCTCCTGCCGGATGCTGAAGATGGCTCCCTCTTTTAAGCGGATTGGATGATTGCTGTCGTTCGTTTATTCTCATGAAACTATTCCTTCTCTGACCGTTTTCAAAAATTTGAATCAAGTATATAGCAGACCATGTTAAACTTCTGCCACTTCCATTTTTTGTTTTGACCTGGTGAATAAATGCATAAAAGCGAAAAAAGAAAAAGATTTCGGGAAACAGCCATCATCGTGATTGCCCTTATTCTGGTGGTACTGCTCACGGGGGTTGAAATACGCCTTACGCGGCTAAGCTCTGCTGCCCCACTTGCAAGCAATATTGCCATCTTCGGCATGATCAACATCATCATTTTACTGGTTGTGCTGCTGGTATACCTGATTGTCCGTAACACAGTAAAACTATTGGTGGAAAGCAGAGGCAAGATGGTGGCTGCCCGCCTGCGTACCAAGCTGGTCATCTCCTTTGTGGGGCTTTCCCTCATCCCCACCATGCTGCTGTTTTTTGCTTCTGCCGGCTTTATTACCAACAGTATTCAAAACTGGTTCAACATACAGATAGAAAACTCGCTTAATGAATCGCTGGAGGTGGCACAAACCTATTACAAAACTTCGGCAGGTAATGCTTTGCAATTTGCCCGCCAGTTAAGTACTGCCATACGGCGCGACCGCCTGCTTAATGACGATAACATCCCCACAATGAAAGAGTTTATTCGTGAAAAGCAAAAAGAATATAACCTGGGGATTGTGGAGGTATTTTCTGCCCAGCGTGAAGAACTGGTACGCGCCTCAAACCCTGATGTTCCAACAGGAGAGCTGACCAGCCCTGCATCAGAAGATATAAGCAAGGCATTGCAAGGAAATGAACTTACCAAAGTCAACTCGGCTGGCAAGGCTGATCTGATCAGGGGCATTGTGCCTATTTACTCCACCTACAATGAGCAGGATATTGTTGGCGTGGTGGTGGTAAACTACTATGTTCCCCACTCTTTGGTGAACAAGATGAAAGAAATTTCAACATCTTACCAGGAATTCAGGCGACTTAAACTGCTTAAAAGCCCGATTACAACCGGCTATCTGCTTGTACTGTTTCTGATTGCATCGGTAATTGTTTTTCTTGCCTTCTGGATAGGCATCTATCTGGCAAACAGCATGACCCGCCCGATTCAGCAACTGGTGGAAGGCACCAGATCTGTTGCTGATGGCAACTTTAATATCCGCATTGATGCAGAAGGACCCGATGAAATCGGTATGCTGGTGCGCTCTTTTAACCTGATGGCAGAAGACCTGCACACAAAACGGCATGAACTGAATGAATCAAACCGCAAACTATCCAGAATAAATCAGGAAATTGAAGCAAGACGTCGCTATATGGAGACGGTTTTACGTAATGTTGCAGCCGGTGTTATTTCTGTGGATAAAAACGGCAAAATCATCACCATCAACAAATCTGCCGAAAGGTTACTTAATGTTAATTCGCAAAAGGTGATGGGACGACCTTTCCGTGAAGTTCTTTCTGCCACTCACCTTGAAATAGTACGTGAAGCCATACGTGATCTGTCATCCACACGCCACGATACATTGGCACGTCAGGTTTCCATTGAGATAAAAGGCGAGCGGCAGGTGCTGCAAATGAACCTGACCATGCTGCGGGATGATCAGGATGGCTTCATCGGCTCGGTGCTGGTGCTTGACGACCTTACCCAGCTTGTCAAGGGACAGCGGATGGCAGCCTGGCGTGAAGTTGCCCGCCGCATTGCCCATGAAATCAAAAACCCGCTCACGCCGATCCAGCTTTCTGCCCAGCGGCTGCGCAAACGCTATCTGGAGCGTTTTTCAGCAGAAGATGGCAAGATTTTTGACGAATGCACCAACATGATCAGCAAATCAGTTGAAGAACTGAAAGTTCTGGTAAACGAGTTTTCCAACTTTGCCAGAATGCCGGCTGTAAAACCGGTGCCCGATGACCTGAACAAACTGGTGCATGAAACCCTGGCACTTTATAAGGAAGCGCATCTGGAAGTAAATTTCAACTTCAGTCCCTGTCTGTCGCTGCCGGCTGTAAAGATTGACCATGACCAGATCAAGCGTGTACTAATCAATCTGCTGGAAAACTCGCTGGCAGCAATGGAAAACAAGGGCAATATCAACATTAGTACCCATTATGATACAGACCTGAAGATTGTATCATGCAATATTGCTGATGACGGTCCAGGTGTATCTGCTGAAATGAGACACAGGCTTTTTGAGCCATATTTTTCAACAAAAAAAGGCGGTACCGGTCTTGGGCTTGCCATAGCAACCAGCATTGTGGCTGACCATAACGGTTTTATCCGCTTTAAGGATAACACGCCCCGTGGAGCCTGTTTTGTTGTAGAGCTGCCAGCATAACGGAGGAGAAACATGCCAAATCTGATTTTGATAGTTGATGATGAAAAAGATATCCGCTCATCCCTGCAAGGCATACTGGAAGATGAAGGTTATCAGGTAATTACCGCTGAAAACGGTGAAGATGCCGTGGATCTGGTGCAAGAAGAAGTTCCGGATCTGGTGCTGCTTGATATCTGGATGCCAGGCATGGACGGTATTGCAGCCCTGGAGCAGATTAAAAAACTGAACCCTGAAATTACCGTAATCATGATGTCCGGTCATGGCACCATTGAGACCGCTGTACGTGCCACAAAAATAGGCGCGTTTGATTTTATTGAAAAACCGTTCTCCCTGGACAAACTGCTTATCACAATCGGCAATGCCATTAAACTTAAGCAACTGCACAAAGAAAACCAGGCTTTACGGCTGGCTGCCCACCGTGAATCCGAGCTTATTGGCGCAACTACAGCCATTGAAAACCTGCGCTTCAACTTAAACCGTGTTGCTGCTGCCACCACAGCGGTGTTGATAACCGGTGAAACCGGCACAGGAAAGGAACTGGCTGCACGGGTAATCCATCAGCAAAGCAGCAGCCGCGAGCGCCCTTTTATTGCTGTCAATTGCCTGGCAATACCTGCCGAACTGCTTTACGCAGAGCTGTTTGGCACTGAAACAACCAATGATTCCGGCACTAACATACTTAAAAAAGGACGCTTTGATCTGGCAGACGGTGGCTTTGTTTTTCTGGATGAAGTTCTGGAACTGCCTTTGGTGGTGCAAAAAGAACTATTAAAAGTACTTACTGACGGCAGCTTTGAACGCCAGGGCGGTGAACGTCCTGTGCGCTGCGACCTGCGCATCATTGCTTCCAGCTCCCAGGCAGTTGGTGAGGCTGTTAAAAGCGGTCGCTTCCTGGCTGATCTTTTTCAGAGGTTGCAGGTAATGCCTCTGCATATGCCGCCACTGCGCGAAAGGCTGACTGATATCCCGCTGCTTGTGCAATATTTTATTAACCTGCTGCACCGTCGGGAAGGTTGGGAAGTAATACAGTTTTCAGCAAAATTACTTGCACAGATGCAGCAATACCAATGGCCAGGCAATGTCCGGGAGCTTAAAAATATTGTGGAAAGAATAATGATTATTGCAACAAAGACAATGGTTGACCTTGGTGATCTGC
>JAVERM010000016.1:0-26603 GCA_034007105.1 Trichlorobacter sp. | reverse complement strand
GGTTTTTGCATACAGAATCTGCACCCTATGTACGCAGCTCATACCATGCAGCAAATTATGTTAGCAGTTTTGGTGTTGCAGGTTTTTCATAACTCCCCCTGACCCCCTCTTACTTTAAGAGGGGGAATGTAAAGCCTATCACCCTGCGCACCAAAAGTTGTCATCCTGCGCTTTAGTCGCAGGATCTGATGTTGTTAAATCTGCTGCAACAGCTCTTTAATCTCCGGCAGTTGTACTATCTCTTTTTGCTCCACCAGCACAGACTCCAGGATTTCATTGGTGGTAAGCGGGTTGGCAAGCACGCTGCGCAGTACGGTTACTTCACCCTTATAGCGGTCAATGCGCAACCTGGTGCGGGAAACAAAGGTTTTACCTGCTTCGCGCTGATGTTTTTGCAGCAGCAGGCAGACCTGGTCAAGAATAGCGTTGATTCTCTCCTGTTCTTCCTTTGTACAACCTGCCAGTTTTTGCTGCACATCAGCCGGGCAGAAGCGATAGGTCAGGATATTCAGCACCGGTTTGGTGGTCAGCTCAAAATCCTGATGTTTGATAATCAACTCGGCAAAGGTTTTGGCACGCTCAATCCCAAGATCAATCAGCAGACCATAGCCTTTGCAGCCGATGATGGACAGCCCGGCATGGATCAAAAGTGCCATCCCGGGACGTGAGCCTTCCAGCGTATGGCAGCCCAGGTCCTTTGAGCCGTGGCGCAGAATATAGGCGGCATGGTGACGGATAACCTCCACAGCAGCCGGGTCTTTAAAAATAACCATGCCTGCCCCCATCGGTACATAAAGCTGCTTGTGGGCATCAATGGTGACCGAATCTGCCCTTTCTATGCCGTTTAACAGGTGGCGGTATTTGTCAGAGAAAAGGGTGGGACCGCCCCAGGCAGCATCCACATGAAAATGACAGCCCAGCTCCTTTGCCAGATCAGCCATTTCGTTTAATGGATCAACGTTGCCTGTTTCAGTGCCGCCGGCTATGCCCACCAAAGCCAGCGGATGGATGTTTTCACCCTTAAGCTGCCTGCATTTTGCTCGCAACTCCTGCATATCAATCCGGTTATGCTCGTCTGCCGGCACCTTGATTAAGTTGTCACGACCGATTCCCAGCAGGTCAACCGCCTTGCCCAGCGAGTAATGCCCCCGCTCGGAAACCAGAATTGCTATCCCTTCTACCCCTTTATGGCGCAACGCCTTAAACAGACCTTCCTGATAAATCCCTTTAAAACCGTCTTCTGCGGCAAAGTAACGGTTACGCGCCACCCAAAGGGCAGTAATGTTGGCAATGGTACCGCCTGAGCAAAGCGCACCCAATGCTGCCTGGCTGTTATGAATCCAGGGGGGGTAAAAATCTTCATCATACCGGTAAATCAGATGGTGCAGCATTGCCAGCACCTGCCGCTCCATTGGCGTAAACGCCTTGGATGTCTCAACTTTAACCGTGTTCTGATTAAGTGCAGTCATTAGCCGGACAAGGGGCAGCATGAAATAAGGAAATGCTGATGTCATGTGACCCACAAAACCAGGAGAAGATGTATGTACTGACTGGGTTACCAGGTTTTCCTTCACAAATGCAGTGTAATCAGAAACATAGGTCGGCTCATCAGGGATAATGACACTGGAAAAGCTGGATTCAATCTCTTCAAGTGGACGCTCGGTTGCCACGATGTGGGTTTGCAAAAAACCGGCAACATTATCGGTAATAGCTTTATCAATGGCACCAAGGGTTGAGTCAGGAGCCTCAGGTATGGTGAAAATGCGGTAGAGGCTTTCCAGATTGGCGCGGGCTTTATTGGGCATCAGATTTCCTCCCCCAGCACACAGTTATCAATCAGGCGGGTTTTGCCGATTTTAACTGCCAGTGCCAGCAAGGTTTCATGGTCAGCTTTTTCCACTGGTTGTAATGTGCTGCTGTTGCGCAGCTCAAGGTAATCCACAACAGCCTCACTGGTTGCTGCCAGTTCTTTGTGGGCAGCGATGAGCAGCAGGTCGGTTGCTGTTTCGCCGGACGCAAACAGCTTGCGCACGGCAATAATGGCGCGATAAAGGCATAACGCCTGCTTGCGCTCATCCGGCGACAGGTAACTGTTGCGGGAAGAAAGTGCCAGACCATCCTTTTCCCGCACAATCGGCATACCAATGATTTCCACCGGCATATTCAGATCCGTAACCATCTGACGGATAATGGCAAGCTGCTGAAAATCCTTTTTGCCAAAAAACGCCAGATCAGGCTGTACAATATTGAAAAGTTTGCAGACCACCACCGCAACACCATCAAAATGCCCTGGTCGGCTGGCTCCGCACAACGGAAGCGGTAATTCGGCAAGCCTGATGCTGGTCTGAAAGTTTTCAGGGTAGATATCCCTTGCAGATGGCGCAAAAACGTAATCTGTGCCACAACTTTCGGCAATTGCGTAATCTCCGGCAAGGTTTCTGGGGTAGCAGTCAAGATCTTCATTGGGGCCAAACTGGGTGGGATTTACAAATATGGAAAGTACTAAAACATCGCCTCTTGCACGGGCTTCCCGCAAAAGTGAGGCATGACCTTCATGCAGAAAACCCATGGTTGGTACAAAGGCTATTTTTTTGCCGTTTTTTTTCAGTTGCAGCATTGTCTGCTGCATCTGTTGGGGGTTATTGATGATTTTCACTGGAAAGAATGCTCCTTGGTGGGGAATATACCTTCTTTTACCTCTGTGACATACTGGCGGGCAGCTGCGGTAATCACTGGTGAAAGTTCAGCATAACGCTTGACAAATTTTGGTGAGTATTTTTCGCACAGACCCAGAATATCATGTATTACCAGCACCTGACCTGAACATGCCGGACCAGCACCAATACCGATGGTGGGGATATCCAGGGCATCAGTGATACGGGCAGCAAGTTCAGCCGGAATCCCTTCCAACACCAGAGAAAACGCGCCGGCTTCCTGTATGGCAAGGGCATCTGCCATAACCTGCTCTGCCTGCTCTTTGCGCCCCTGCACACGGTAACCACCCATGCGGTGGACAGATTGTGGGGTAAGCCCGACATGTCCCATCACCGGAATATCCATATCTGTTACAGCTTTAACGGTTTTTGCCATGTTAACGCCGCCTTCAATCTTTACTGCTTCGGCACCACCTTCCTGCAACATTTTTCCGCAGTTTTTAAGAGCCTCAATCTCTCCGCACTGGCATGCCATAAACGGCATATCTGCAATTACCAAAGCTTTGGGCTTTGCACGGCAGACAGCTTTTACATGGTAAAGCATCTCATCCATGGTAACTGGCAGGGTGTTTTCATGTCCACCAAAAACCACGCCAGCAGAATCACCCACCAACAAAGCATCAACACCGCTGTCATCCACCAGGCGGGCAGTTGGGTAATCATAGGCAGTAAGTACTGTGATTTTATTGCCTTCCTGATACATCTGCAACAACACAGGTATGGTGATTTTTTTTCTCATAAACATACTCCGGAGCTGGTTTTAAAATCAAAAACAGTAACATACCGCCAATATATAGTTCCAGCAGTTTTTGGTAACACTGTTTTTATATCAACCTGCCTGTTTTTTTGACCAGAAGCCTGTCGGACTTGCCCGTTCGTAGTGAGGGAAGGTGCGACAGACTCCTATTATCCATGTAACTTGAATCTATCTGTACAATGGCTTATAAATAGTAATTGTTTTGTATACGCCAGTTATTCTACTGTTTTTACAGATGCAAATATATAGAAAACCCTATGTATGGTCACATAGAATAAACAAAAAGGAGATTCTGACAATGATTAACCTGCGCAAATATTCCCTGGGTACCAGGCTTGGTATGGGGCAAGGTCTGCTGGTTTTGGTGCTAATGGGGATTTTAACAACTGTTATTACTGTTACGGCAACACGGCTGGCAACGCATGAGGCAGAAAAAAATCTGAAAGCACAAACAGAGGCTGTAGTTGATGCCATGGTTGCCTACGATGGTGCCCTGACAGATGCCGCAAACCGCCTCACCTCTGTATTAAGGTCACGCCTGGGTACGCAGTTTGCCATTGATAACTCCCGCAGTATCACTGTTGGCGAACACCAGACACCACTGCTTAGCGCAGATGGTACAACGCTTAACCTTAATACAGCTCCGGTTGACCAATTCACCAGAACCACCGGTGCAGTTGGTACTGTATTTGTACGCAAGGGCGATGACTTCATCCGCATCACCACCTCGTTATTACAGGCCGATGGCAAGCGGGCGCAAGGCACTCTGCTTGACCGTAAACATCCAGCACACAGCCTTTTGCTTAAAGGTGAAAGCTATGTTGGCAAAGCCACCCTGTTTGGCAAGGATTACATGACCAAATATGAGCCGGTAAAAGATTCAGAAGGCAAGGTGCAGGCAATACTTTTTGTGGGTATGGACTTTACCAATGGTTTAAAATCACTTAAAGACCGGATAAAAAATATCAAAATAGGTGAAACAGGCTATATTTTTGCAATTGATGCCGCGCCTGGTCCAAGCCAAGGCACACTTACAATGCACCCTGCAAAAGAAGGCAGTTCAATACTTGAAGCAAAAGACTCCTCTGGCAAGCAGTTTGTCAAAGAAATGATTGCGCAAAAAAGCGGTATTATCCACTATCCCTGGATAAATGAGGAGCTTGGCGAAAAATCTGCACGGGACAAGCTGGTGGCCTTTACCCACCTGCCAGAATGGAACTGGATCGTTGCTGCCGGCTCCTACACCAAAGAACTTAACGCCCTTGCTGCCACAATACGCAACACCACCATCATCGCCTCGATCATTGTTCTGGTCTGTATTCTGGCAATGATAACCGTGTTGATTCGCAACTGGGTATCTGCCCCCCTGTATAAACTGTCAGAACAGATTGAACAATATGCTGATGGTGACTTCTCCCATGCCACAGCACCGGCAGAACTTGAACCCGGCGATGCTGATGAGCTGCTGCTTATGCGCCACGGAGTGTCAAAAATGGCATACACCCTGCGTGAAGTACTTGCCCGCCTTACAGGCTCTGCCAATGAAGTTGTCACTGCTGCCCAGCAGGTAAGCATCACATCCGAACAGATAGCAAACGGTGCTGATAATATCGCCGGACAGACCTTAAGCGTATCCACTGCCGGAGAAGAAATGTCAGCAACCTCCAGTGACATTGCCCAAAACTGCCAGATGGCAGCAGAAAGTGCCCAACAAGCCACCCAGGCAGCCAACAACGGAGCATCGGTTGTGGAAGAAACCATATCGGTTATGTCGCAGATAGCTGACAAAGTGCAGGAATCAGCACGCACAGTAGAATCCCTTGGCTCCCGCTCCGACCAGATCGGTGCCATTATCGGCACCATTGAAGATATCGCTGATCAGACCAACCTTTTGGCACTTAACGCTGCCATTGAAGCAGCCCGAGCCGGTGAAATGGGCAGAGGCTTTGCCGTGGTTGCCGATGAAGTGCGGGCACTTGCCGAAAGAACCACCAGGGCAACCCGCGAAATCTCGGATATGATTAAAGCCATACAGGGAGAAACCAAAGGTGCTGTTATTGCCATGGAACAAGGCGTAGGACAGGTGGAAGCAGGAACAAGAGAAGCACGGAAATCTGGCGAAGCATTGCAGGATATTTTGGAGCAGATCGGCAATGTTGCCATGCAGGTAAGCCAGATAGCCACCGCAGCAGAAGAACAAACCGCAACAACATCAGAAATTTCCGGCAGCATCATGCAGATAACCGATGTGGTGCAAACAACAGCAGCAGGTGCCAGGGAATCAGCCACTGCAGCCACAGAACTTAACGCCACCGCACGGGAGCTGCAACGGATGGTACAACAGTTCAGACTGTAACCAAAACCCCGTAACCCCGCCCAACCTCCCCTTAATTCAAGGGGAGGTGCTTTACAGTTCCCCTTTTTAAGACAAATGACATAGCTGATAAAAAATGGTATATGCTACGTTCTTGATTTAACGTAACCCATCTTCTGATTAACTCCAGTCTTTCCTGTGCATGAGAACAGCTTATGCCATCTGACCGCTCATTACGCAGGCTACTTATCCAGTGGAGCTTGCTCTGGTCTGCAATTATCCTGATTTCGCTTTTGTGGAATGAGCATTTAAGTAGAGAAAGAATCACCGACTTTGCCCATAAGGAAGCAGAGACTACCATCCAGCTGGATCTTAATTTTCGTCGCTGGATTGCCTCCCACGGTGGTGTTTATGTACCACCAACAGGTCACACACCGCCTAATCCGTGGCTTGACGTGCCCAAGCGGGATGTGGTTACCACCGATGGCGACAAGCTGACTTTAATGAACCCTGCCTACGCAACCCGCCAACTGATTACCCTGCGCAACGCCACCCGTGGCACTCGTGGACATATCACCAGCCTGCATCTGAAAAATCCGGATAACGCTCCTGACAAGTGGGAGCATTACGCGCTTTTGCAGTTTGAAAAAGGGGTGAAATCGGTTTCTACCATTACCGAATATGATGGCGCTCCCTACTACCGCCTGATCACACCGATGCTGATGGAAAAAGAATGCCTTAAGTGCCACGCAGATACCAAAATACCGGTAGGCGGAATCCGTGGTGGTATTTCTGCTGCTGCACCTTTGCTGCCATTACAGCTTGCTGCTGACAAAACTGTAAAATCCTTGCGCTTTGTCCACGGTGGCATCTGGCTTTTGGGGATGGTTTCACTTTCCATCGGTACTGTACTTTATGACCGTCAGCAACGCCGCCGTGAAGAGGCTGAAGAACGGTTGCGGGAAACCACCATGTTTCTGCGTGAAAGCCAGACCATTGCCAGGGTGGCAGGCTGGAAATCCTGCCCTGTTACCAACCTGCTGCGCTGGACAGACGAGATGTACTCTTTGCTGGAATGTCCGGAAGATTTTGTGCTTGCCTATGAAACCGGCTTGTCTTTTTTCCACCCTGACGACCGCCTGGAAATAGTGGAAGCAATAGATGAGGCGTGGAAAAGCGGTGCAGGATTTAGTCATACCTGCCGGATGATTACTGCCAAAAATAATGAGCTGTGGGCAGAGTTGCGCTGCATTGGACGGGTGGAAAACGGCAGCGGCAGCTATCTTGTAGGTACTTTGCAGGATATAACCCAGTATAAGCAGACTGAGCAGATGCTGATAAATGCACGGGATGCAGCTGAAGCTTCTATAAAGGTAAAAAGCGAATTTCTGGCAATCATCAGCCACGAACTGCGTACACCTTTAAACGGTGTTGTTGGTGGTGCACAACTGCTTGGTATGACCAGACTTAGTGATGAACAGCAGGAATACCTGAAAATGATTGAGCTTTCGGCAACCAATGAACTGGCTCTGGTTAATGATCTGCTGGATCTTGCCAGTATGGATGCCGTTGAAATCAAAATCCTTGACACCCCCTTTATGCTGGAAGAAAGCCTTAATGCCGGGCTTTTGCCATATCACTCAATTATTGAAGAAGCAGGATTGTTGTTTACGGTGGAACTGGCTGATAACCTGCAAACCGCTGTAATTGGCGATAGCAGACGGCTTACCCAGATTGTTGGTAATCTTTTGGGTAATGCTGTCAAGTTTACCAAAAAGGGTGAAATAATCTTTACTGCCGATGCAAAAGAGGATGTTCACGATACTGTCATGCTTGAATTTACCGTATGTGACACAGGTATCGGTATTTCGGAAGAGGATCAGCAGCGGATTTTTGAACCATTTGTGCAGGCAGATATGTCGCACACCCGCAGCTATGGCGGCACAGGGCTGGGGTTATCCATCTGCAACAAGTTGATTAAACGGATGCACGGCAATATCACTGTCAAAAGCAGACCAGGTGAGGGAAGTTGCTTTAATGTCACCATCCCTTTTAAAAAATACAGCTCTGATATGGAAGCAGTCCCGATGACCTTATCAACAACAGCAACTGAAGCTGGTGTTGATGGTAACAATACAGTTTTAATTGCTGAAGATAATCAGGTTAACCTGATGGCAACCGGCAGACTGCTGGAAAAACATGGCTACAAAACTGTGTCTGCTGTAAATGGTCAGGAAGCGGTGGACAGATGGATAAAAGGCAGTGTTGATCTGATTCTGATGGATATTCAGATGCCGGTTATGGATGGTATTGAAGCACTTAAATTTATCCGCAAGCATGAAGAACGCACAGGCGGTCATACAAAAGTAATCGCCCTTACTGCCCACGCGCTTGATACAGATCGTAACCGCTTGTTTGAAGAAGGGTTTGATGGTTACATCAGCAAATCGGCTGATATGAAGACATTGCTGGCTGAAGTAAAGCGGTTTTTGGGATAGTTTCCGTCAGGCAAGGGTTCTTTGTGGGCATGGCACGCCATGCCCGTACATTTAATTTTGTAATTTTATATTTATTGTAGGGGCACGGCGTGCCGTGACCAACTATGCACCAAAAGCCGTCATCCTGCGCTTTAGTCGCAGGATCTCGATTTTAGATTCTGCAAGTTCGCTGCGCTTCCTGCAGAATGACGATGTGGGGAGTTATGAAAACTCTTTGATTTATTCGTGGAAATTCGTGTTAATTCGTGGCTAAAAAGCCTGTAACCTGCCAAATGCTGCCGGAAGTTCTGTCAGCTCTTCAAGTATAATATCTGCCTGCTGTAGCTGCTCTGCCGGATAGCTGTTTTTTACTGCCACCACCTGCAAATTTGCCCCTTTTGCCGCTGCTATTCCAGCTGGTGTATCTTCAATGGCGCAGGTTTTTGATGGCACTGTAAGTTGTGGATGCTGTTTGCGCAGCTTTTCAAAGGCAAGGCAATAACAGGCAGGATCAGGCTTGCTTTGGCTAACATCTTCAGCTGTAATAATGCAGGAAAAACAATCGGTTATCCCCAGATTGCGCAAAACCGGTTTTATGTCACTTAAAAGTGCGCCACTGCAAATAGCAATGGGGATACCTTGTTCATAAAGATGACGGACAAGCTCCATAACCCCAGGATACGGCGGCACACCGGCAGTTATAATCTGCTGAAAAACCTCTGCTTTTTGGGCAATCAACTGTTCCAGGCTATTTTCAGCAAGCTGCTTTTTACCTGCCCTGAACGCTTCGCGGAAAGCATCACGATCATCAAAACCCATATAAACATCACAGTAATCCTGCCAGCTAAAACCAAGCCCTAACGGCTCCAACACTGCCGTAAACGCCTGGTAGTGCAATGGCTCACTATCAACAATTACACCATCAAAATCAAAAATCACAGCTTCGGGACAGGTATACAATTTATTTACTTCCTTTCAAGTATTCAGCCAGAATATCTCTGCTATGCTCGTCATCATGGCAATACACACAAAGATTTTCCCAGTTTGAGCCATCTTTAGGGTTGTTATCATGGTTGCCGTCACGGTGATGCACAGTGAGCAGATGCAGATTCTCCCGCTCAAACTCACGTCCGCATTTGGCACAAATCCAGCCATAAAGCTTTAAAGATTGCTCGCGGTAATTTGCATTGGCAGGACGGTTAGCTGTTTTAAGGTTTTTTACAATGTTATCCAGCTCTGTTGATGTTGGCAGTTTGCCACGACTGCTGCCACGTCGGCGTAAACTCACAAACCGCCTCCTTTACGGGAAAAGCTGTAGCCAACGCCCCGTACCGTCAGAAAATGCACCGGACGCGCCGGATCACGCTCAAAGTATTTACGCAGCCGCACAATAAAGTTATCAAGTGTGCGGGTTTCTGCATCAGAAGCATAACCCCAGACCGTTTCCAGCAGCTCACCGCGGGGGATAACCTCTCCTTCGCGGCGAAAAAGCAGCGAAAGCACCCGCACCTCCATCTCGGTCAGATCAATTTCACCCTGGGCAGTACGGGCACGGTAAGAGAGTAAAAACACCTCATTATCACCAAAAACATACCCTTCTTCCACCGGATCAGGGCGATACCAGGAAGAGCGGCGCAGCATCCCTTTTACCCTCAGCAGAAACTCCCCCAGGCTAAATGGTTTGGTCAGGTAATCATCTGCACCGGATTCAAGCCCGTATATGCGATCACTTTCCTCTGATCGGGCAGTGAGCATTAAAATCGGCACCCGTGAATCAAGCTCGCGGATCGCCTGGCAAATCTGAAATCCATCCTGACCAGGCAACATCAAATCCAGGATAATCAGATCGCAACGCTCTACCCGCACCGCAGCCAACGCATCTTCACCACGGTCAAAATGGCTGATTGCATAGCCTTCCTGCTCCAGATTAAAGCAAATCCCCCTGGCAAGATGAATTTCATCTTCCACCAGCATTATGCGCGGCTTTTGCTCTTGCATCAGTCTTTATATATCCTGATTCTTTCAGCAAGTGGCTGACAATCCTTTGCTGCTGGCTCTGCCAAAGGCTTGCCAAAGGGCATCTGTGAAATCAGCTTCCAGTTTGCGGGGATGTTCCAGTTGGCTGCCACGGCATCATCAATCAACGGATTGTAATGTTGCAAGGATGCGCCCCAGCCATCCAGCTCAAGGGCTGTCCAGATGGCAAATTGCAACATACCTGAAGCCTGATCTGACCAGGATGGGAAGTTATCAGCATATAGGGGAAAAGATTGCTGCAAACCTTGTACAACCGACTGATCTTCATAGAAAAGTAGTGAGCCATAGCCACTGCGAAATGAATTATCAATCTTTTTTTCAGTTGCCTGGAAAGCTTCGGCTGGTACAATTTTCTGTAGTATATCTTTGACCATATCCCAAAGTTTTTCGTGGTTTTTGCCAAGCAGAATAACCACCCTGCTGCTTTGGGAGTTAAAAGCCGTGGGCAGCCAGATTAGAGCTTCGCTAACCAGCTCGCAAATACGCTGATTGCTGGTTAGCTGCTCATTTGATATGCTGTAATAACTGCGCCTTGTTTTTATTGCTTGCAAAAAGTTTTCATCCACAGGTTTTGCTCCTTATTTCCTTATTTTAATAATGTTGGCTGTACATTGCTCATACAACCATTTTATTCATCATTTCATCCTCCATCACAAACTGTTCCAGCCTCCTTAACGCACCTTTTTCAGATAGCACAGTGTAGAAATTATCCTTTATTTCCGGTGCCAGCCGGATGGCTTCCATAAATTCGGCTCTGTGCAAAGGATTTTCTGACATAAAGCTGAAAAAGCCGCTCTCCAGAACATCTTTTTTTACCCTTTCATAGGTAAATTGCTGCAAGAAGGCTGTTCCCAAAGCTGCCACCCCCACCTGCAAGCCATGTAACGACGGCTTTTGGGAAACCTGATCATAGGCATGGGAAATCAGATGCTCTGCACCGCTGGCAGGACGGGAATTGTTGGCAATAATCATGGCAATGCCGGTCATCAAAAGTGAGCTGGCTATGATGCCGGTAAATTCAACATCTGCGCAATCTTTGGGAGTATAGTAACTAAAGGTATCTGCTGCCTTTGTAGCCACTGTGGCAGCAAAATCATTAACAGGTGTACCGGCTTTTTTGTAGGCAAGTTTCCAGTCAAAAACAGCTGTGGTTTTACAAAACAGATCACCAATGCCGGAGTACAGAAACTGCCTGGGGGCATTGCTGATAACTGCCGTATCAATAATTACACCGTTTGGCACAACGGTTTTTACACTCTTGCGGGTGCCATCAATAACAAGCGAGCTGATGGCAGAGGCAAAGGCATCATTGGAAATAAGTGTAGGCACAGCAAACATCTGTAACTGACGGCTAAAGGCAACGTATTTACAGTAATCAACTGCCATGCCACCACCAACAGCAATTACCAGCTGGGTCTCAAAAGGCAACCTCTTGGATGCTGCAAAGGCATCATCAATATTGTTACCTGTTACCTCTTCCTCATAAACCACCTCAATTGATGATGAAGCAAAGGAAACGTCAATAATATTGCTGAAAAGGTTTTTTATGCCTGTACCCCAGAAAACAGCCACCTTGGTAAAGGATTCCTGACGTACATATTTGCCCAGTTTGTGCAGGGCATTTGGCTTGATACGTAACAGTGATGGTATTTTAATTTCCATTTTACAGGTTCTCCGGATAAATATCTTTTACACTTTCAAATATCAGATCAGGCTTATAGGGGAAATCCGATAAATCTTCTCTGTGGGTAACGCCAGAAAGAACCAGACAGGTTTTCATACCTGCCTCCATGCCACCCACAATATCCGTATCCATCCGGTCACCCACCATAATCGTATTATCGGCATGAACCCCCAGTTTTTTTGTGGCAATGGTCATCATCAGTGCGTTTGGCTTGCCAATGATATACGGGTTTTTACCTGTTGCCGCAGTTATGGCAGAAAGTATCGTACCACAGGCTGGTTCTATCCCGTTTTCTATTGGATCAATCACATCCGGATTGGTACCGATAAACTTGGCACCACCGTTAATCAGGTTAACCGCTTTTTTCAGAAGCTGATAGTTGAAGTTGGGGGTTTTACCCACCACCACATAATCAGGGTTTTTATCTGTCAGGGAAAAACCGGCATTGTACAGCTCATTGGCAAGACCGGAACCGCCAAGGGCAAAGATAGTGGCTTTTTCTTTTTGATTTTTAAGAAATATGGCTGTTGCCATGGCACTGGTAATAAAATTATCTTCAGATAAACCTTTAATACCAAGATGTTCCAGCTTTAACACCAGATCAACCGGACACTGCTCCGAATTATTGGTTAAAAACAGAAACTTCACCTTGTTGTGCAGCAAACGCTGCACAAATGCATCTGCCCCGTCAATCAACCTGTTTCCGCGGTAAATCACACCATCCATATCACAAAGCAGATTAAGCATGTTTAGTTGTTACCTTTCATCACAATTAGTACAAAAAAGGTGGAATCTTCTTCTGAGAGCCCTTTATTTAGCCCAAAGCCACGTCCAACGTCATCATCACCGCAAACCCCACCATAGCCCCCACAGTTGCCAGATCAGTGTTTTTGGCAAGCTGAGATTCAGGAATAACCTCTTCCACCACCACATAAATCATTGCTCCGGCAGCAAAGGCAAGGGCATATGGCAAAATAGGTTGCAGGCTGATTACTGCAATTGCGCCTAAAACTCCGGCAATGGGCTCAACTAGACCGGACAGCTGACCATACCAGAAACTTTTGGTACGGGATAACCCTTCGCGCCGCAGCGGCACAGAAACAGCAGCACCTTCCGGAAAATTCTGGATACCAATACCCAGTGTCAGGGCAATTGCTCCAGCCAGTGATGCAGAGGGCAGATCAGCAGCCAGGGCACCAAACGCCACCCCCACCGCAAGCCCTTCAGGTATGTTGTGCAGGGTTATTGCCAGCACCAGTAGCGTACTACGCTGCCAACTGGTTTTAATCCCTTCGGCATCTTCGGTTTTAAACCCCTGGTGCAGGTGGGGTAATACCTTATCCACTGCCCAGAGGAAAAAACCGCCCATCAGAAAACCGGTGGTGGCAGGAAACCATTTAGGCAGCTGACTCCCACTATGTTCAGCCATTTCCATTGCCGGCTCAAGCAATGACCAGAAGCTGGCAGCAATCATTACACCGGCAGCAAAACCCAACATACCATCCAGAACCTTACGGTTTATGGTCTTGAAGAAAAACACCAGACCAGCACCCAGTGCCGTCATCAGCCAGGTGAAAACCGTTGCAGCCAAAGCCTGGTAAACCGGCGAAAGAGATAAAAACCATTGGTACATCAAGTAAACTCCTTTTTATCCTGTGCCGTTATTGGCGGTTAGCCAGAAATGTGGTAAAGAACTGAAACAGAATTGAGGCACAATCAAAGAATCATTAGACGGACTTTTGACCACAGATTTTAGCAGTAATCCCGTAAAAGAAAAAGATACCAGGAGCATGGCAGTAAAATGCGTTTTAATACAAATGACCATATCAAATCCATTAATCTGCCGCCAATAGGTGAAGTAAGAGCCTGGGCAGCCACCCGACTACCAGATGCCAGTGAACTGATTGACCTTTGTCAGGCTGTGCCTGATTATTGTCCACCTGATGAAATGCTGTCATACATGCAGCAACTTGTACGTGACCCTCAAACCTGCCGTTATACGCCGGATGAAGGCCTGCCAGAAGTGCGTGAAGCAATATGCGCCCGTTACCATCGTCGTTACAAAGCAAAAATAAGGACTGACCAGCTCTGTCTGACTGTTGGTGCAAGCCAGGCTTTCTGGCTGGCAATGCTGGTACTTTGCCGCGCCGGTGATGAAGTTATCCTTCAGTCCCCATGCTATTTTGATCACCCTATGGGACTTGCAGCCATGGGCGTAAGACCTGTCTATGCAGCATATAATGAAAATGAACATGGTATTCCCAATCCAACAGTAATCGAGCGGCTGATTACCCCCCGCACCCGCGCCATCTTGCTGGTAACCCCCAGTAACCCCACCGGTGTTACCATCCCGCAAGCCCGCCTGACCGAGCTTTATTTTCTTGCCCAGCGTCACCGCATAGCCCTTGTGCTGGATGAAAGCTACGCAGATTTTGTGGATGGTCTTCCCCACGATCTTTTCACTTTGCCGGATTGGTACAACAACCTGATACATATCATGTCTTTTGGTAAAAGCTATGCCCTTACCGGCTATCGTGCAGGGCTTTTGGCAGCAGCACCGGAGTTTATCCGCCAGGCACTGAAAATACAGGATTCAATGACTGTCTGCCAGCCGCACATTACCCAGATGGCATTAAAGTATGGCATGGAAAATCTTGATTACTGGATTGAGGAAAAGAGGCTGATGATGTCACTGCGCAACAGCCTTTTTGCTGCCGAGTTTGTAAAACCTGGTAACCGTTTCAGAATGGTCAGCAGCGGAGGGTTTTTTGCCTGGGTGAAACATCCGTTTAATGGTAAAAGCAGCCGAGCTGCAGCACAACACCTGGCAAGGGTAGTCGGCATCATGACCTTGCCTGGCGAGGCGTTTGGTCCTGGACTTGGGGAGTATCTAAGGCTTGCCCTTGGCAATATCAAGGAAAGACAGATTCAGGATATTGTGACACGTTTCAGGCAGGCAGTATGAACGGGCATTTAAAAAACACCCCTACGGCAAGGGGGGCAGGGGGAGTTATGAAAAAAGGTGTCACCCTCGTCTATCCAGCACAAAGGTCACCGGTCCATCGTTAATCAGGCTTACCTGCATATCTGCCTGAAAAATACCGGTGGCAACTTTTATCCCTTTTTGCTGTAACTTGTTGACAAAATACTCATAAAGTCGTTTGCCTTCTGCTGCCGGTGCCGCACCATCAAAGGATGGTCGTCTGCCTTTATCGCAGTTTCCGGCAAGGGTAAACTGCGATACCACCAGCAGTTCTCCATTTATATCATTCAGGGCAAGGTTCATCTTGCCTGCTTCATCCTCAAAAATCCTTAGCCCTGCAATTTTATCTGCCAGCCAGTCAGCACAGGCTTCGGTATCGCCTTTTTCAACGGCTTGCAACACCAACATACCGCTGCCAATGCTACTGACAGTTTTACCTGACACAGCTACTGATCCGTTTTTTACTCTCTGGATGACCAGCCGCACGCTATTGTTGCCCTGCCCACAACGGATGGTTGTTACTGCCAGCAGTGGTACTTATCCTGGTCTGACCACTGCCATCAGCCCGCATAACGTAAATCGCTTCTCTGCCATCGCGGTTGGAGCTGAAAACAATCAGTCGTCCATCAGGCGACCAGCGCGGACGCTCATTTCTGCCAATATCAGTTAGTTGATACTGCTCACTGCCATCGGCTTTCATCACAAATATCTGAAATCCGCCGGCAGAACGGGTATAGGCTATTTTACTGCCATCTGGAGACCAGGCAGGGTTGGAACTGTAGGCAGTGCCAGATGACAGTCGCTGCTGGTTACCACCGTTGTTATCCATCACAAATACCTGCGGATTACCCAGTTTGTCTGACACAAAGGCTATTTTACTGCCATCTGGTGACCAGGCAGGAGAAACATTGGCACTTTGGGAAATCGTAAGACGGTTTGGATTTTTGCCACTGCTGGCAATGGTATAAATCTCGGTATTGCCGTCTTTGGATAAGCCCAAGGCTATTTTACTGCCATCTGGCGACCAGCTGCCGGTGATGTTAAGCCCTGATCTGTTGGAGATGACAGTTTCCAGACCAGATGCGAGGTTACGTTTATACAGATCAGGATTACCCCGTTTGTAGGATGTGTAGATAAGTTCACGCCCGTCAGGAGAGAGATCAGGCGAAAGGGTTATGGAACGGTTATGGGTAATCTGCCTGGCATTTCTGCCGTCCCAGTCCATCTGCCAGACCTCTTTGTTGCCACTTTGGCTGGATACATAAAATATGGGCAGAGAAAAAGATCCGGCAGTGCCGGTGAGGGTTAAAAGGATATGATCACTGAAATTGTGGGAAAAACGGCGCAAATCCTTTGCCTTACCCAGATAACGCTTTACAGCAAGCTGCTTTTGTCCGGTGATGTCAAACAGGCGAAACTCCAGGGTAAGTTCATCCCCGCGCAGTTCGTATTCTCCCAGCACCAGCAGATCAAAACCAGCTGTTTGCCAGGCAGCGTAGCTGGGGCGTGCAAGTGCAAGCCCGCCCGGCAACGGTAATGCTGTGCGCTGTTCAGTCAGCATCAGACCGGACATGGCCATATCAAAACCGATTACCTCAGCCGCTTCATTGGCAAGCTCAGGGCGGATTACTGTTCCGGCAGGTTGGGGCGGTACTACAGCCATTTTAAGCTGGCGATTACCAGAGGCAGTAACCTCAACAGCCGGTGCAGCCGCAGCCATTACGGGCAGCAGACAGCAAAGCAGCAAGGCAGCAAATACAGGGTACAACCGATTTATCATTGTTGCGCTACTCCTTCGGGTCTGAACACAAACAGACCTTCATACTGTTGGTCATCCGGCGGCGGCACAAATTGCGGCTCTGCCATGTTAATCGCTCTGCGTACTGCAAGCTCAAACAGCTGATCTTTGCTGCTTTTTTCAAAGCGGGCAGAAAGCAATCTGCCATTTGCAGCTATCACCAGCCGTACCTGCACAAACGGAGCTTTACTCTGGTAGCTGATGGTTTCCTGAAAAGCATCTTTAAGGCGCGAATGAATATAAGCTGTGTAGTCACTGCCGGCCTGACTGCCCATACCTTTGGGCATACCGCTGCGCCCTTGTGCATCAACTTTGGTACGCAACTCATCCAGACGTTGTGCCTGACGGCGTGCATCAGCGGCAGTTTGCAGCTTTGCCATCTGCTGATCAAAGCTTGCAGAATCAGCCTGTTTTTGAGTCTGTTTTTTAGGCGAGACAGCAGGGGATGAAGTAACTGGCACAGTTGGTGCAGACATTTCAGGCTGTGCAGGTTCTGGTGGAGGAGGTGGTGCCAGATCTTCAGTATCAGCGGCTTGCTGCGGACTGCCGGCACGGGGGGCTGCCACCGGCATGTTGACAACATCAACATAATAGGTTGTCTGCACTGGAGCAGGTTCAGGCATAAACTGCTGCCACCAGAAAAGCAGCAGAAACAGCACAAGGTGCAGCAAAAATGATGCTAACAGGCTGGCAGTAAAACCCGGATTTTTTTTCTCTTGATACGACATTTCTATTTTTGAGGAGGCTCGGTTACCATACCAAGACGTTCTATTCCGGCACCCTTGATATCTGCCATTGCCCGCACAACATCACCATAGGGCACACCTGCATCGGCTTTAAGGAATACTTCTTTTTTGCTGCGCTCGGCAAACATCTCGGCAAGACGACTGCGCAGGTCACCAGCCGGAATCTCATCTTTGTTGACAAAGGTACGCCCCTGCTGGTCTACCGTGACAATCACTGTTTCTTCCTGGGCATCTATACCTTTGGCATCAGCTTTGGGCAGATTAACCTGCACCCCTTGCTGCATCATCGGTGCCGTTACCATGAAGATAATCAGAAGCACCAGCATTACATCCACCAGTGGGGTAACGTTTATCTGCGCCATTACATTGCGTTCATCATCATTACTGCTGTTTCTGTTCATCATTTTCCTCCTATTTGCCAGCTATATTACGCTGAACAATATTGAGGAACTCGGTGGAAAAACTGTCCATCTCTTTTTGCAACACCCTGATTTTATGCTGAAAGTGGTTGTAGGCCATAACTGCCGGAATTGCTGCCACCAGACCAATGGCAGTGGCAATAAGTGCCTCGGCAATACCAGGGGCAACAACAGCAAGGGAGGCAGAGCCGGTCTGACCAATACCTATAAAAGCAACCATAATCCCCCAAACTGTGCCAAAAAGACCGATAAAAGGAGAGGTGGAGCCGGTGGTTGCCAGAAAAGTGGTGTATTTTTCCAGTTTGGTCACTTCAAGGTTGGTGGCACGGCGCAAGGCACGGGCAACGTTATCCACACCACCCAGGTCTGTGCTGATGCCTCCACCATGATCCTGGCGGCTGTCACCTGCATCCATCACCTGCTTCAGTTCGTTGTAACCTTCGTTAAAAAGAGCCACCAGGGGAGAATTAGCAAAACGATCAACCTGGGAAGCAATGGCATCAAAACGCTTGGTTTTCCAGAAAAAGTCCATAAAGCGACCTGATTCGCTGAAAGCCTTATGAATCTGAAACATTTTAAACATGATAATGCCCCAGGAAAGCACTGAAAAAAGAATCAGCAACAGCAAAACAGCCTTGACCACAAGACCAGTACCGGTAAAAAACAGTTCAAAACCCACCTGGCGTTACCTCCTGTAAATAAGCATCAGTAAATCTGTTAATTATATACGATTTATCATATAGAGCAACTGTACAATCAATATACATTAACCCTGGTTTGTGGTAAAAATTATGCAGAACAAACCAGCTTCCCAATCGGAGCAACCGGAGAAATACAGATGAAAATTACACCTCTGGACATTCAGCAGCAACAGTTTAAGGGCAAAATGCTTGGCGGTCTTGATCCTGAAGATGTTGACTCTTTTTTGCAGGCAGTTGCCCATGAAATGGAAGAGCTTGTCCGTGAAAACAATGACTTGAAGGAGCAGTTATCCAGGCAAAATCGCAATCTGGACGAGTTGACCAGTAAGGAAAAAGACCTGCGTGAAACCATGCTGGCAGCCCAGCGCATTACCGAAGATATGAAGACCAATGCCCAGAAAGAAGCTGACCTGCTGGTTTCTGAAGCCAGAATAGAAGCACGCAAACTGGTGGATGACGCAGAACGGCAGGTGGCAGAATTGCAGGTAAAGGCAAATGATGTGCGCAGAGGCAAACTTCAGTTTGAAACCGAACTGAAAGCATTGCTGGACAGTTATAAACGGCTGCTTGAAACCGGTAAAAATGAACAGCTCTGAAGAAAAAAACTGGTACAAACAGCAGCAGGACTGTCTGTTTATACATGCTTATGTACAACCAAGAGCCTCACGCAGTCGCATCTGTGGCTTGCATAACGGCGAGCTGAAACTACAGCTTGCTGCTCCTCCTGTTGATGGTGCTGCCAATGATGAATGCCGTTCCTTTTTTGCGCGGCTTTGCAAGGTACCCCGCTCGGCAGTAAGTATTGTCAGCGGAGAAACATCACGCCACAAACGTTTGCAGATTTTGGGGGGGTGTCTGGAATCTGTCAACAAAGCATTAAATGACAGTCAATAATCTTTGAATACCCTAAATTAGGTAACAAAGGGTACATTTACGAAAGGAAACGTACAAAATGGCAAAAGCTCAAAATGGCAACACAGTAAAGGTTCATTATACAGGCAGGCTTGATGATGGAACTGTCTTTGATTCCTCGGAAATGGTGGAGGAAAGCGGTGGCTGTTGCTCCAGTGGCTGCGGCTCATCCGGATGCGGTGGCAGCAGTGCAGAACCGCTTGAATTTGTGGTGGGAGAAGGACAGGTTATCCCTGGCTTTGAAAGTGCGGTTATAGGTCTGGCAGTTGGCGAGCAGGTTACAGTACATATCAAGGCAGAGGATGCCTATGGTCCGTATTACGATCATATGGTGGCAGTGGTTAACCGTGCCGAAATGAGTAACGAAATTGTACCGATTGAGGGGCAGCATCTGGAAGTATTGCTGCAAGACGGCTCATCCATGCCGGTGCTGATAACAGCCGTAACCGACGATACGGTGACCCTGGATGCCAACCATCCCATGGCTGGAAAAAACCTTAACTTTGATATACGGCTGGTGGAAATAGCCGGGTAGTTCCCATTCCCTTAACAGCTTTTTAAAACCCCACCCTACCTCCCCTTAAATTAAGGGGAGGAGTTAAAATTGCAGTAGTTTTCAGATATTCTACGGATTAACGTTGTACATAAGCTGCATCCCACCAACTCGGCTACCCAGGACATTGTTTATGCTTTGTTCTGCGCCCCCAAGCAGTAATTCCAGATAATCTGTTTTCTTCTTTGGCGGCTGCACTATCCCTGGTTCACCCTCTATACCTGCCAACCTGCCTGCTTCTGCTATGGCTTCCTGCTGATTGCCCAGTTTATCCACCAGTCCGACAGCCATTGCCTGCTCACCGGACAAAATCCTGCCATCAGCCAGTTTACGTATCTCTTCAAGCGGCATGTTGCGTCCATCTGCCACTGCACGCACAAACTGCTCATGGGTACTGTCAATTACAGCCTGAAACATTGCCTGTTCTTCAGCTGTAAGTGGCTTGTTGGGTGAACCGGAATCTTTAAACTTGCCGGTCTTGATGGTGCTGGATTTAATGCCGATTTTATCCATCAGTGCTTCTATGTTGGAAAACTTGATAAGTACACCGATGCTGGCAGTAATTGTACCAGGGTTGGCATAAATAACCGTTGCCGGTGCTGCGATGTAATATCCCCCTGAAGCCGCAACGCTGCCCATGGATACCACCACCTTTTTCTTTTCTGCCAGACGTTTAAGTTCATGATATATTTCCTGGGAAGGACCAACAACACCGCCAGGAGAGTCTATCCGCACCACCACTGCCTTTATGGTATCTTTTTTAAGAAAATAGCGTAGTTGACGGATCGGCTCGCGGGAGTCAATAATCATCCCCTGTATCTCAACCAATCCCACATTATCTGCTGCTGATGTTCTGGTTTCCGTGTCAAGCTGCATAACAATCCGCGCCACCTGGATACAGCCGATAAACATTAACAACAGGATTGCAAAGATAAGGGCAATGGTTAAAAGCAGCTTTTTGAGAGTCATGGTTGCCTGGTGCTCCTGCAAAAAGAATTATTAAGGAAAGATTTTATGCGCATTATGGTTGTTTCTGACACACATGGCAATGAAGATGGAATCTGTACAGCTTATCAAATGGTACAGCCGGTTGATCTGGTTATACACTGCGGTGATGGTGAGGCTGACACCTGGTTGCTGGAAAGTATTGTATCAACCCCTATACTGCGGGTAGCCGGAAATTGCGATCTTGAGTCCAGGGCACCCAAGGAATTGCAATATGAGCTGCATGGCAGAAAAATACTTGTCTGCCACGGTGACCGTTACGGTGTTAAGGGCGGACTTGACAGGCTTGCTGCCCGTGGGCGGGAACTGGCTGCTGATATTGTCCTTTTCGGTCACACCCACCAGACCCTGACCTTAGATGATAGCGGGCTGCTTTTACTTAATCCCGGCACTTTACATCAGTATGTTTTATGCAAAACCTTTGCGTTATTGGAAATAAATGAACACAGTGTGGACGCAAGCCTGATAACCTTGCCGGTAGCGTAAGTTTATTCATCCTGCTGTTGCTTGGCTAGCCTTGCCAGCTTGCGCCTTTGCGGCCAGCCAAGCAGCTCGGTAAGCGGTCCAGACAATGTGTAGCAAAGCATTACTATAAAAAGGGTAATTGCCGGTTCAGAGGCAATAATAATCAGCAACACCACTGCCAGCACCAAAAAGCCAAAGGGCTGCCGTTTAATCAGCTCCGGATCTTTAAATGAATAATATCTGATGCTGGAAACCATTAAAAATGCCAACAGGTAAATAAGGCATATTACAGCAATCCGCTTGTATGAACTTGGCCAGCCAAAATGACAAAAAAGCAGCACAGTTGCAGACACCATACTGGCTGCTGCCGGAATCGGCAGACCAAGAAAGCGGGTCATTTCAACTGTATTAGCCTGCACATTAAAGCGTGCCAGGCGCAAGGCACCGCAAGCAACAAACAAAAATGCTGCCAGCCAGCCAAGCCTGCCAAATGATTTTAAAGCCCAGGTATACATTAACAGTGCCGGTGCAACACCAAAAGCCACCAGGTCTGCCAGTGAATCATACTCCATACCAAAACGGCTGGTGGTGCCGGTAAGCCTTGCCACTTTGCCATCCAGACCATCAAAAATTAAGGCAAAAAACACCCACAGAGCAGCGGTTTTATAATCATTGTTAAGGGTGGCAATGATACTGTAAAAACCTGAAAAAAGAGAGCCGGTGGTAAACAGATTGGGCAGAATATAAATCCCTTTTCTGATGTTTTCAGTTTTTTCCAACGGTTTGTGACTCATCTTTTATTCCCTGTCATCTTTATGCAGTGATGCCAGTACTGTTTCGCCTGCCACGGTTTGCCCCCCCACTTTTACAAGTGGTGCTACTTCCGCCGGCAGATAAAGATCAACCCGTGAGCCAAAACGGATCAGCCCGTAACGCTCACCCCGTTTTAACTGGTCGCCTTTCTCTGCATAACAGATAATCCGCCGCGCAATCAGCCCTGCAATCTGCACCACCAACATTTTCATGCCGCCATTGGTTTCAAGCAATATGCCCAACTGCTCATTTTCTGATGAAGCACGGGGATCGCGAGCATCCAGAAAACGACCGCGTTTGTAAAACTTGTCCACAAGCCGACCATCAAAAGGAACACGGTTAACATGCACATTAAATACCGACATAAAAATGCTTATCTTGCAGCACTCACCCATTAGCTCATGCTGACCAGGTCCTGCATAAACCACCGTACCATCGGCAGGCGCAATCACCAGCATCTGGTCGGCAGGAGGGGTGCGCTCGGGGTTGCGGAAAAAAGAGATGGTAAAAATGCAAAGGCAAAAGGCAAGTAGTGCCGGAATAGCCAGCGAATAGGACTTGAACAGGCAGGCACCAGGGGCAAGCAGCAAAAAAAGCGCGATGGTGTAAGCAATAAATGGATACCCTTCCGGGGTAATGATTTTTTTAGATGGGCGCATGAAACCTACCGTTTTTTTTTAATAAGCAGAAAAACCCCGCATCCAGCAACAAGACGCGGGGTTTTCATCTAAACACACTAATTACATCAGTTTTTGGCTTTATCAACTATTTTGTTTTTGCCGATCCAGGGCATCATTGCACGCAATTTGCCGCCCACTTCCTCAATCTGATGCTCGGCACCGCGACGGCGCAAGGCGTTAAAAGTGGGCTTGTTGGCTTTGTTTTCAAGCATCCACTCTTTGCAGAACTGACCGGTCTGAATCTCATCCAGAATTTTTTTCATTTCTTTTTTGGTTTCAGCGGTCACGACCCTTGGACCACGGGTAAGATCACCGTATTCGGCAGTGTTGGATACAGAATAACGCATGTTAGCAATGCCGCCCTCATAAATAAGGTCAACAATCAGCTTGGTTTCATGCAGGCACTCAAAGTATGCCATCTCCGGTGCATAGCCAGCCTCAACCAGGGTTTCAAAACCTGCCTGGATAAGGGCAGAGATACCGCCGCAAAGCACAGCCTGCTCACCAAACAGATCGGTCTCAGTCTCTTCCTTAAAGGTGGTTTCAATGATACCGGAACGACCGCCGCCAACAGCAGAGGCATAGGCAAGCGCAATTTCCTTGGTTTTTGATGAAGGGTCCTGATGGATAGCTATAAGACATGGTACCCCGCCGCCTTTGGTGTACTCGTGACGCACCATATGACCCGGACCTTTGGGAGCCACCATAAAGACGTTGATATCTTCACGGGCAACAATCTGTCCGAAATGGATGTTAAAACCGTGACCAAAGGCAAGTGAAGCACCTTTTTTCAGGTTAGGGGCAATGTCAGCACTGTACACATCACCCTGAATCTCATCTGGCAGCAAAATCATTACCACATCTGCATCTTTAACCGCTTCAGCAGTGGTTTTTACTGTCAGACCGGCTGCTTCTGCTTTCTGGATTGAAGCAGAGCCCTGGTGCAAGCCAACAACAACATCAATTCCGGAATCTTTAAGGTTAAGGGAATGGGCATGGCCTTGGGAACCATAACCAATAACCGCAACTTTCATTTTTTTCAGAATTCCATGATCACAATCTTTGTCATAATAAACCTTCATATCCGTTAATTCCTCCCTGTAAATATCCGGAAAAACCGGTAAAATCACCCGCAACAAGGGGCGAAAATAATATATTCAAATATTTATGTCAATTGAGTTACCGTAAAAACTGTTACAAGCCGAGTTTTGCTGCCTGCCTGCGTGCATCGGCAGCATCTTCCTTGCTGAATCCCCGTGGTATTTTAAGTACCTGACCAGGCCAAAGCTGATAAGGATCGCGTATCTGATCACGGTTGGCACGGTAAATCAGCGGCCAAAGCTCGGCATTACTGTAAATCTCTGCACGTGCTGCAATCTGCGGCAGGGTTTCTCCCCTGCGCACAGTATATTTTACCGGCAGGTTGCTACGTTCTTCCTGCCCTGCCTGACGCTTGTCATTACTTGCAGGCTGCTTGCCTTCTTTAATCGCAAGCCTTGCCTGAATTTTCTCTTCTTCCTGCCTGCGGCGTTTTTGTTCTGCCAGCTCAGCCTGGCGTTTTTGTTCTTGCTGCCGCTTTTCCTCAAGCAGCCGCGCCTGGGCTTTTTCAAGCTCCAGCTGCAACAGTAACCCTTTTTGATACGCCAGCTGATACTGGTTTTCTGCTGCTTTTATACCCTGCTCGCCTGCCAGAAGTTTTTCAGCATTATCAAAAGTGCTGACAATGCTGGCATAATCATCGGGAAAACTGCCCCTGGCTCCTTCCCTTTCCAGCTGAATCAATGTTTGCTGGGCACTTGATCGCCAGGTTGGTGTTTGCGATGCACAACTGCAAAAAAACATCAGCAGCAGGGCAAACAGTATGAAACGGCAGCTGCCAGACATCAGCCAGTATGCTCAGGAAGCGGTCTGGGTACTTGCCGAGGCAGCAAGCCTGATGCCAAGTTCACGCAACTGCTTGCTATCCACTGCTGACGGTGCTTCAGACATCAGGCAAACCCCTTTCTGGGTTTTGGGGAAAGCGATTACATCACGGATGGAGTCTGAGCCCGTAAGCAGCATCACCAGGCGATCCATGCCAAAAGCTATGCCACCGTGGGGCGGTGTACCAAATTCAAGGGCATCCAGCAAAAACCCGAATTTGCTGCGTGCTGATTCTTCACTTAGCCCCAGCATTTTGAACATAAGGGACTGCACCTGCTCCTGATGGATTCTGATGGAGCCACCACCGATTTCATTGCCATTAAGCACCAGATCATAGGCCTTGGCGCGGCAGCGACCAGGGTCGGTTTCAACAAAAGCCAGGTCTTCATCCATCGGCGCGGTAAACGGATGGTGTACAGCTGCCCACCGCTTTTCATCTTCATCCCACTCCAAAAGCGGGAAGTCAGTAATCCAGACAAAGCGGTATTCTTCAGGATTTGCCAGCTTGAGCATTGCTGCCAGCTGGTTACGCAGCTTCCCCAAAGAATCATTAACCACCTTTGGCTTGTCCGCAACAAACAGCAATAAATCACCTTCTTCTGCATCAAAGGCTGTTTTCATGGCAGCTATTTCGCTATCGTTGAAAAACTTGGTGATAGGGGATTGCCAACCCTCGGCAGTTACCTTGACGTAAGCCAGACCTTTGGCACCATAAATAGCCACAAACTGGGTCAGTTCATCAATCTCCTTGCGGGAGAAACCTGCACAACCTTTGGCGTTAATCCCTTTGATAATACCGCCACCTGCTGCCACATCGGCAAACACCTTGAAACCGGAGTTTTTAACCAGTTCGGTCAGGTCAACCAGCTCCATGCCAAAACGCAGGTCAGGGTTGTCCACACCAAAACGGCGGATAGCCTCCTGATAGGTCATCCGCTGTACCGGCAGTTGCAGCTCAACACCTTTGGTTTCCTTGAAGATACGGGCAATCAGCCCTTCCATAACAGTGATTATATCTTCGCGGTCAATAAAGGACATCTCGCAATCAATCTGGGTAAACTCAGGCTGCCGGTCAGCACGCAGGTCTTCATCACGGAAGCAGCGCACAATCTGGAAATAACGGTCAAAACCGGAAATCATCAGAATCTGTTTAAATATCTGGGGTGATTGAGGCAAGGCGTAAAACTGCCCCTGACTGATGCGGGAAGGCACCAGAAAATCCCGCGCCCCTTCAGGGGTGGATTTGGTCAAAAACGGTGTTTCCAGCTCCATAAAACCGTTATCGCTTAAATACTGGCGGGTAATCTGGCTGACCTGGTGGCGCAGAATCAGTTTCTGCTGCAACTGGGGGCGGCGCATATCCAGATAGCGGTATTTAAGGCGGATGTTTTCATTTACATCACCGTGGTCATCCAGCATAAAAGGAAGCGGTTTTGAGCGGTTAAGCAGTTTGCATTCCTGCACCTGTATTTCCACCTCTCCGGTTTTCATGTTGGGGTTTACGGTGCCGGAAGGACGGGGAATCACTTTGCCTTTTATGGCAAGTACATACTCACTGCGTACCCCTTCGGCGATCTGGTGCGCTTCGGTATTAAGCTCAGGGTCAAAAACTATCTGGGCTA
>JAVERM010000018.1:0-25352 GCA_034007105.1 Trichlorobacter sp. | reverse complement strand
CCGGCGGAACGTTTACCTTGTGTTATGTGTTCTCATACCTGGGCTGGTTCTTTATCCCTGGCACCGCCTTTTTCCCGAACACTGCCGAGCACTGGGTACTGGGTATCTCTCCACTGTCCATCGGCTGCGTGGGTGCGGCAATCAACTTTATTGCTGCCATAGCTGTTTCCAACATGACCGAGGTTCCGTCTGAAGAAATTCAGGAGATGGTACGTCGGGTACGTTATCCATAATCATTTGACTTATCAGCTATAATGACATCATACTTGTGGGCTTTCTTTTGAAAGCCCACTTTTTAAGTGACAGGAACTGAAAAGGAGATACAAGCTATGATGTGGCATCTTGTTGTGGTGGTTATAATGGGGTTGTGCATGGGTGCTTTTGCACACCTTGTGCGCAAGTTGTCACGCAACAGGTTGCCCAAGTGGCTAGTTCCTGTATTTGCGTCCATTGGTATGCTTGGCTATCTGGCATATTATGATTATGCCTGGTTCAGCTTTAAATGCAGCCAACTGCCAGCAGGTACAGAAGTTGTATATGAGCAGCGCAAAAAAAGTTTTTTCCGCCCCTGGAGCTATGTCTCAACACCGGTAAACTCTTTTGTTGTTTATGATGGTCAGCACAGGCAAATAGAGCTGGACGGCAAGGCAGTGGTTGAGTATTTCACCTACGAATTTCAGAAATCCCCCATTGAAACCCTGATTAAACACCATAATCTGCTTGATTGTGAAAACCTTGAGCGGGGCAGCAGGGGGGAAGCCAAAGATCAATTGGCTTTTCATTTTGTAAAAATCGGCAAGGAAGATCCGATGTACAGGATGTTTTGTGCAGAGTGATTGTGGCAAAAGTCGTTTTCAGAATTTTAAAGGAGGTTTAGATGGCTGCATTGCTTTTATCTGTATTCATATTTTTTTCACCTGTTTTGGGATTTGCCTCAGAAGAAGCAGTGCAGATACAAGACCTTACCCGCAGCGGCATGGGCATTATCGGTGTAATATTATTTATTGCAGCCTATGCCCTTGTTATCCTTGAAGAGCAGCTTCATCTTCGTAAAAGTAAACCTGTACTGCTTGCTGCCGGCATCATCTGGATACTTGTAGCACTTTCCTACAAAGCTTTGGGTATGCCAGACCATGCCCATGCAGCCATCATCCACAACCTCACCGAATACGCTGAACTGTTTTTATTTTTACTTGTCGCCATGACCTACATAAACGCCATGGAAGAAAGAAACGCCTTTCGTGCCCTGCGTTCCTGGCTGATCAACAAAGGCTTTACCCTGCGTGCAGTCTTCTGGATGACCGGACTTTTAGCCTTTTTCATCTCCCCTGTAGCCGACAACCTGACCACTGCCCTTTTAATGGGTGCAGTAGCCCTTGCCGTTGGAGGTAAAAACCTTAAATTTGTAGTAGTAGCCTGCATCAACATCGTAGTAGCTGCCAACGCCGGCGGAGCCTTCTCCCCCTTTGGCGACATAACAACCCTCATGGTCTGGCAAAAAGGGCGTGTAGAATTTTTTGAATTTTTTGCCATCTTCATCCCCTCTGCCATTAACTGGCTTGTCCCTGCAACCATCATGAGCCTTGCCGTATCCAAAGAAAAACCTGAAGTAAGCGATGAAACCGTCACCATGAAACTTGGAGCCAAACGGATAATGTGCTTATTTCTTGCCACCATAGTCACTGCCGTATCCTTCCACAACTTCCTTGGTCTGCCCCCTGCCATCGGCATGATGACCGGACTTGGCTACCTTTCCTTCTTCTCCCACTGGCTAAAGCGTCAGGAAAACCGTATCCACTCCGGCAACAACCCCCTTGATGTTACAGGACATGACCATGCCACCTTTGACCTATTCCGCAAAGTAGCCAAAGCTGAATGGGACACCCTGCTTTTCTTTTACGGTGTAATCCTTTGCGTTGGCGGACTTGGTCAATTTGGTTACCTTGCTGCAGTATCTGCATTTATGTACGATGGACTTGGTCACACCAACGCCAACATCATGGTTGGTTTTCTTTCTGCCGTAGTTGACAACATACCGGTCATGTTTGCTGTACTAACCATGGATCCCCAGATGTCCCACGGTCAATGGTTACTGGTCACCCTTACTGCCGGAGTTGGCGGCAGTATGCTTTCCATCGGCTCTGCTGCCGGAGTTGCGCTTATGGGTTCAGCCCGTGGTATTTACACCTTTGGTGCCCACCTTAAATGGGCATGGGCCATTGCCCTTGGCTATGCAGCATCTGTAGCTGCACACCTGGTTATTAATGCAAAGTATTTTACAATCATCGGGTAGTGTTAGTAAAATAAGAGAATGTCATAATTGTTTTACATAATTGCATTATGTATAATTATCCGTATTTTGATGAAATGGAGGTTTATACTATGCATTCAGTAACTATCCGTAATGTACCTGATGAGGTTCACAGAGCTATTCGTATCAGAGCTTCTAATTATGGACGCACTATAGAAGCAGAAATTTGTAACATGTTGGAGTGTGCTGTAAAACCTCAGGAGCAGGTAAAATTGGGTTCTTTGCTGACCAAAATCGGTAAACAAACCAGACTTACCGATGAAGAGGTTGAGCTTCTGCATAGTATGCATGATCAGTGTGCAGCACGTGCCGCGAGTCTTTAGTAATGATTTTACTTGATACTAACGTTATTTCTGAACCATTACGCCCTGTACCTGCTGCACCTGTAAGCCATTGGCTTGATGCGCAACCACTGGAAACATTGTTTCTGTCAGTAATAACTGTTGCAGAGTTACGTGCTGGTGTTGCTATGATGCCCGCTGGAAAGCGCAAGGATGTTCTTGGTATACATCTGGAAAATAGTATTTTACCAATGTTTGCGGGACGCATTTTGCCATTTGACCTTGTTTGTACTAATGCTTATGCAAAGTTGATGGTAAAAGTACGAAATGCTGGAAGTGGTATTCAAACTGCTGACGCGCTTATTGCTGCTGTTGCATTTGCTAATGGATTTTCTGTTGCCACCAGAGATGAAAATCCGTTTTGCGCAGCTGGATTACATGTTATCAATCCCTGGAAGTTTCACGAATAATAAAACAAACTGAACCTCTGTGTTAAACATACTGTTCAATGAACACAGACACAGATTTTAAATCTCAACAAAAAAGCGGTGACTGACTATTGTCAATCACCGCTTTTATTTTGCTACTGTTTGTTAATATCTGTTATTTGTTATTTGAGCAATGGTGCAATAACCAGTGCCACAACAGACATCAGTTTGATCAGAATGTTCATGGATGGACCGGAGGTGTCTTTAAACGGGTCGCCTACGGTATCACCGACAACAGCGGCTTTGTGGGCTTCACCACCTTTTTCTTCGCCAGCCAGCTCACCTTTTTCAATATATTTTTTGGCGTTATCCCATGCACCACCACCGTTGGACATCATCAAAGCCAACAGTACGCCAGCCAGGGTTGAACCAGCCAGCATCCCGCCAAGTGCCTCTTTTTGCAGGACAAAACCAACCAGTACCGGTGCCACAACTGCCACTATGCCAGGCAGAATCATCTCTTTAAGTGCTGCTTTTGCAGAAATATCAACACATTTTTCAGGCTCTGGTTTTGCATCAGGTCTGCCCTCCAGAAGCCCCGGGATTTCGCGGAACTGGCGGCGGATTTCATCAACCATCTTGCCGGCAGCACGACCAACACTGGTCATGGTGAGGGCACCGATGAAGAAGGGCAGGGCACCGCCAATGAACAGACCGATAACCACCATCGGGTTGGTCAGGTTGATGGTTTCAAGCCCGACAGCACTGGAATAGGCAGAAAAAAGTGCCAGGGCAGTGAGAGCTGCCGAACCAATGGCAAAGCCTTTGCCAACAGCAGCAGTGGTGTTACCGATTGCATCAAGACCATCGGTAATTTTACGTACATCAGGACCAAGTCCTGCCATTTCGGAGATACCACCGGCGTTATCAGCAATGGGACCGTAGGCATCTACAGTCATGGTTACGCCAACAGTTGCCAGCATACCAACAGCGGCAATGCCTATTCCGTACAGACCTGCCACTTCGTTTGCCACATAAATACCGGCACAGATGATGATGACCGGCACTGTGCAGCTTTCAAGACCTACGGCAAGACCGTGGATAATGTTGGTTGCCGGACCGGTTTTGCTGGCTTCGGCAATGCGGGTAACCGGACCTGCTGCTGTGTAGTATTCAGTAATCAGTCCGATTGCTATACCAGCCAGGGTGCCAGCCAGAACAGCCCAGAACACGCCGTTATGGATATGCATTGCCTGGGTAATGAAAAAAGTTGCCACCAAAAAACCGCCGGCAGCCACAAAAGTGGTGTAGCGCAGCGCAGCGGCAGGGTCGATGTTTTTAAGAAATTTCATGGAGCCAACACCGATAAGCGAGAAGATAAGACCAGCCATGGCAAGCACCAGTGGCAGCAGCATGGCGTTGGCACGTACAGCTTCACCACCCAGAATATCCATCTGGGCTACAGTTGCTGTTGCGGCAATGGCAATGGTGGCGATGATGGAGCCAACGTAGGATTCAAAAATATCGGCACCCATACCTGCTGTATCGCCAACGCAGTCACCAACGTTATCTGCAATAACACCCGGGTTACGGGGGTCATCTTCAGGGATGCCAGCCTCTACTTTACCCACAAGGTCAGAGCCTACATCGGCAGCCTTGGTGTAGATACCGCCGCCAACACGGGCAAACAGGGCGATTGAAGAGGCACCCATGGCAAATCCGTTAATGTAGGTGGCAGATTCAGGGTTATTACCAAAAAAGATGTAGGCAATGCCAACACCGATAAGCCCCACCGAGGCCACGGCAAGCCCCATAACTGCGCCGCCGTTAAAGGCAACCATCAGTGCAGAGCCCTGACCACTGGTACGGGCAGCTTCGGCTGTACGCACGTTGGCACGGGTGGCTGCCTGCATACCGATATAGCCGCACAGCATGGAGCAAAGGGCACCCCCCAGAAATGCCGCTGCTGTCTGGATACCCATGGTGGCAGTAATCAGAATAAATACTGCAACAATAAAGATGGCCAGTACGCGATACTCACGATTAAGGAAAGCCATTGCACCTTTATGAATTGCTTCGGCAATTTCTTTCATCCTTTCGTTGTCCACAGGCTGCGACTTGATGTTGTTGTAAATCAGGATGGCAATTACAAAACCAATTACCCCCAGAACCGGTGCAATCATCTGCAAACTCATTTTGATAACTTCCTTTCTTCCACGGTAATTTTTGCAAAATCCTATGATTTATAAACCATAATGACTGGAAAATAAACCAAAATCCTGATTGTCAATGCATGAAAGCTAAATAGTCTTTTGTATTTCCATCTGTAATTTATGGATTTAAAGCTATTGAATGGCGTTAATCGCTTCACCTGCCGCCTGTTCATAGCGTGCCCGCTCTTTTTTAGCAGCCTCTTTAAGCGATTGATTTATGGCAGGGTATTTAAGGGCAAGGATACGTGCTGCCAGCATGGCTGCGTTTTTGCTGCCATCAATGGAAACAGTGGCTACAGGTACGCCAGGGGGCATTTGTACTGTGGAAAGCAGGCTGTCCATGCCGGAAAGCGGACCATTGCCAAGGGGTACACCGATGACCGGAAGCATGGTGTGACCGGCAATTACACCTGCCAGGTGAGCTGCCACGCCAGCGCAGCCGATCAGCACCTGGACATCTTCTTTATGTGCTTTTTCAAGATAGCTGATAACCTTGTCCGGAGTGCGGTGAGCCGAAGCAACAACTATTTCGCTTGGTATGCCCAGCTCTGTTAAGGTGTCGCGGATTTTGGAGACAGTGGGCAGATCATTGGGGCTGCCGGTTACAATGCCCACCAGTGGTTTTTCCTGTATCATTTTGCTCATTAATTAATTCCTCCCTGGAAATAAAAACTGCAATTAAACTTTAAAGATGTTGTTGATGTCAATACAGGAAACTATCTTTTAATGCGATACAGGTCGTCATGATCCAGTAATCTTAACAGCAGGATTGGGCTGTTCCAGTCCGGATTCCCTGCTGGCAACCATTTGCCGGGGTCAAAAGACAGGCGATAGCGTCCGTCAACCCTGGCTGACCAGGCAGTGGCATCATTGATGATCCTCTCAAGGTGCAAACCAGGGTGCAATGGATTTGCTTCCAGCAGGGCAAGAGCCTTGGCTATTTTTTTACGCATGATGGTATTTGAGCGGAATTTTGCAACATCATCCAGAAACTTGCTACTGGGGATCAGTGCCGGCATCATCCATCTCCTTTTGCAGCCAGTCAGGAAGCTGTCCGGTGTCACCGTTGCGGGCTTCGGCAAGCTTGTCAAGTCCATTGGCAGACAAGTGCAATGCGGGGTATATTGCCACAGGTCTTAAAAGCAGGGCACCGCCATCTTCTACAGTCAGATCAAGGCAGGTTCCTGCGGCAAGTCCCAGTTCTTTGCGGATAAAGGCAGGCAGGCTGACACTGCCTCGCTGGTCTACGGTAATAAGCATGATTTCACCTTTTTGTGGAGTCCTGATTGTATTTCTTGTAAAAGATGAATATGACATTATCACAATTTGTCAAAATGACCAAAGCAGACTTTGCACAATAAAACAGTGGCAAGTCTGACAGGTTCCTGGCTTTGAAAGGGAAATATGTATGTCAAAACCAACACGGATATATCTTGTAAGGCATGGTCAGGTGGCAGGGTTTGAAGAGCGTCGTTACAATGGTCAGACCGATGTTCCGTTAACCGAACAGGGCATTAAGCAATATCATGCTTTAAAGGAGCGATTGCAGGATAAGCAGATTTCTGCCTGCTACAGCAGTGATTTAAGCCGTTGTCGCATTGGTGCCGAGCTTGTCTGCCAGCAGTTTGGTATTGTGCCAAAGCTGCATAGTGAGCTGCGTGAGCTATCAGTGGGTATCTGGGAGGGGCTTGGCTGGAAAGAGATTCAGGAACGCTGGCCTGCCCAATGGCAGGCTCGTTTGCAGGATCTGGTGAATTATCGTGTAAAAGATGGTGAAAATCTGCTTGATCTGGAAAAAAGGGTAATGCCACTGGTGCGGTCAATTGTGCAGCAGCACCAGGGGGAAGAGCTGCTGCTGGTGGCTCATGGCGGTGTTAATCGCCTGATTCTGCTTTCTGCCATTGGTGCGCCGTTGTCCTGCATGTTTAACCTGGAGCAGGATTTTGGCTGCCTGAATATTATTGATTATCTGCCAGGTGGTAGCAGGGCAACAGTACGGCTTGTAAATGGGTAAAACTTCCACAGTTTAATCGCACACCTCAACGATTGCTTTCTGCAACCCATTCATCAGCAGGGTTAATTCATCAGCGGTAATGGAAAGGGGCGGAAAAACCACCACCGTGTTACCCAGCGGACGGGAAAAAACCCCGTGTTTGCGAGCAGCTACACAAACCCTGATTCCCTGTTTCTGTTCCCAGGGATATTCTTGCCTGCTGTTTTTATCCTGCACCAGCTCAATGCCTGCTGCCAGCCCGATCTGGCGGACATTGCCAACATGGGGTAGTGCGGATATCTGCCGTAATTGTTCTGCCAGTTGTTCTGCTCTTTGTTGCACATTATGCAGCAGACTGTTTTTTTCAAAAAGTTCCAGACTTTTTAAGGCAACAGCACAGGCAAGTGGATTGCCTGTAAAGGTATGACCATGGAAAAAAGTTTTCAGTTCTGCATAGTTTCCTGAAAAAGCATCGTAAATTTTGCTGGTTGCCATGGTGGCAGCTATTGGCAGGTAACCGGCACACAGCCCTTTTGATATAGCCATAATATCCGGCACAACCCCTTCATGTTCACAGGCAAACATTTTGCCGGTACGTCCGAATCCGGTGGCAACTTCATCGGTAATCATCAACAGACCGTAGCGGTCGCACAGCTTACGTACACCTTGCAAATATCCCTGGGGATGCACAATCATGCCGCCAGCACCTTGCAAAAGCGGCTCCAGCATCATGCCGGCAAGCTGGTTTTGATGTTGCTGCATCAGCTGTTCCAGCTTGTCAAGACATGCCAGGTTGCAGGTTTGCGGATCATCCTTGCTCAGCGGACAACGGTAGCAATAAGGGGCAGGGGCTTCAATGGTGCTGAACAAAAGCGGGCTGAAAGTTGTATGGTAAATGGGGATGCCGCCTACGCTCATGGAGCCGATGGTGTCGCCGTGATAGGCGTATTGTAGTCGCAAGAATCGGGTGCGCTGTGGCTGTTGGTTATGGCAATGGTACTGGTATGCCATTTTAAGTGCCACTTCCACGGCTGTGGAGCCGTTGTCTGAATAAAAGACATGGTTAAGACCCTGGGGAGTTATTTCCACCAACTGTTTTGCCAGCAGGATGGATTGCTCACTTGCCAACCCCAACAAAGTGGAATGCTCCAATTTTTCCGCCTGTTGGCACAACGCCTTGTTCAGCTCAGGATGGCAATGACCATGTACGTTTGTCCACATGGAAGCCACTCCATCAAGATAGCGATTGCCTTCTGAGTCAATCAGCCATACACCATCTCCCTGCACGATAACTATCGGATTTTCATTCTGCCAATCCTGCATTTGGGTAAAAGGGTGCCAGACATATTGTTTATCCCATGCGCGTAACTGTTCGGTTGTGTAGTTCATATTTTCACTTGTCCTTTGGGGCTAATACTCGCCTCAACGCCTTTTTCAACTCTGTTTCATCTTCCAGAACAATGGTCAAACGTGCCGTAACAATCCTGTCCCGCAATTCTTTATCAAGATTATACAGCTTTACCGCATCTTTATCTGTGGTCAGCAACCAATTTGCAGCACTGCTTTTTTGCAGCTGTTGCAGCAGTGCAACTGTTTTGGTGTTGTAAGGCTCATGGTCTGGCAGTGCAAGTGTATCAACAAGGTTAATTCCCTTTGACTTCAAGGCGTTAAAAAAACCGGCAGGTTCTGCAATACCGGCAAAGGCAGCGGTTTTGGCTTGCATCAGCACAGCTAAATCAACATTGGTGTCATCATCCAGCCTGTGGAAAGAGGTTAGTTGATGGCTGGAGTAACAACAGGGTAGTGCAGGTAATAATTTATGCGTTGTCTGGTTGTTGGTGCAGCGGGTTAAAACCAGCAGGTCAGCACGCTTTGTTGCTCCGACCGGCTCACGCAGTAACCCTGCCGGCAGGGTGAACCCATTGCCAAAGGGCTGCTGACAATCCAGCAAAAGGATATTCAGGTTACGGTGCAGCCGGATATGCTGGAAACCGTCATCCAGCAGAAAAACATCAGGCTGTAGTTTTTCCATTGCCAGTAACCCTGCCTGATAGCGGTCAGCACCAATCAGTACAGCCAGCCCGGGCAGGCTGCGCGCCAGCAGGTAAGGTTCATCGCCGCACTGTTTTGCTGACAGCAGTATGGAGTTGCCATCAGATACCACGGCACATTCTGCTTTAAGATTACCGCCGTAACCCCGTGAAAGCACTGCCACTTTCAGCCCTTGTTCCATCAGCATTCTTGCCAGTAAAATCGTAAAGGGAGTTTTGCCGGTGCCGCCGACAGTGATATTGCCAATGGCAATAACCGGTCTGGGCAGATGCCTTGTTTTGAGTATGTGCAGGCGATATAAAAAAGGGCGCAGCCAAAGGACAGCTCCATAGATGATGGCAGCTGGCAGTAATACAAGTTGCAGCAGGTGGGCAGTCAGGCTGCGGTTTTTGCCACTTGCCATGCTGCGCCAGTAATTTTGCAGGTTACAGTTCATTATGAAACCATTTCCACGTTTATAAATACTGCGTCACAAGTTCCATAATCCGTTTGGTGGCACCGCCGTTATCCCGCAGCATTTTCAGACCATTGGCACCGATTACCTGCCGCAATTCCGGACTGTGCAGAAAATCTTGCAATGCCTGCTCAAGTTCTGCAACATCAGCCACCTGCACGCCAGCACCAGCCTGTAAAGACAGCTCGCTTATCTCCCTGAAGTTCTGCATATACGGACCAAAGATAAATGGTATGCCCAGTGAGGCTGGTTCCAGCAGGTTGTGACCACCTGTGGGCACCAGACTGCCCCCCACAAAGGTCAGGTCAGACAGGCTGTACATCTTCATCAGCTCTCCGACCGTATCCACCAGCAATACCTGTCCAGGCATTAAAACATCATCTTCCGCAAGACTGGTACGGAGTTTATGGTCAATACCCTGCTTCTCCAGTAATACTGCCAGCTCTGCTGCCCTTTCAGGATGCCTTGGCACCAGCACCAGTTGCAGCCTGTTTTGTTCATCTGTCACTTTCTGCCAGGCTTGCAGCCAAAGCTCTTCTTCGCCCGGGTGGGTGCTGGCTGCAACCACCACCAGTTTATCTGTGGCAATACCATAATGTTGCCGCAACTGGTTACGCAGTTCTGTTGGTACCTGTTGCCAGGGGATGTCGTACTTGAGGTTACCGCTGATGGTTGTGCGCTCGGCTGGCGCACCGATGGAGATAATCCGTTGCTTATCAAGCTCGCTTTGCATACACAGGTGGTTAAAAAGAGCCAGTGGGTGGCGGAAAAACCAGACCATTTTCTGATAGCGTCCGATTGAACGGTCGGATATGCGACCATTTACAAGCATTTGGGGAATCTTGCGCCGTGCTGCTTCTGTACAAAATGTCGGCCAGATTTCAGTCTCCATGATGATAATCAGGGATGGTCTGATTTTGCCAAGCAGCATTTTTACCGCAGGCAGCAGATCAAAGGGGAAGTAGATGCAGCAATCCGGTTCAGGTAGTTTTGCAGCCACAGTGCGGCCGGTTTCTGTGGTGACAGATAGCAAAAGGGCATGGTTGGGGTACTGCTCTTTCAAGGCTTTAAGCAAAGGACGGGCAGCCATAACTTCGCCAACAGATACAGCGTGCAGCCAGATGACCGGTCTGCCGGCAAGCTGCTTTTTCACATTTTGGGGCAAAAAGCCCAGCCGCTGGGCAAAGGCAGGTGATCTGCCTCTGCTTAAAGAGCGGTAAAGATGCCAGAGCAGCAGCAACGGCAAAAGCAAAATTGACAGAATCTGGTAGAGAGCTATCAGCATCAAACTGTAATTTTTTCAAGCAGCCATGCCATGTTAATACCCAGATCCTGCATGGTTTTAATGCCTTCATCATCATCAGCCACATCACCGCTGTTGCGCCCGATGCCGATATTCCAATAACTTGAACCAACAATAATCATCTGACCAATGGTGTAAAAATGATTAATGGTATCAAATACATGGATAGCACCGCCACGGCGTACAGCCACCACAGCAGCACCAACTTTGCGCTTAAACATATCACCATTAGCCCTTGCCACCATACCGCTGCGATCAATCAAAGCCTTGGCTTCCGGACTAATGGCGGCAAAGTAGGTGGGGGAGCCGATGATAATGCCATCGGCAGCATCCATTTTTTCAATGCATTCGTTGGCAATATCATCAACCACAGCGCAACGCCTATCTTTATTGGCAAAGCATTTGTAGCAGGCTGTGCAGCCATGCAGCGGTCGTCCAGCCAGTTGCACCAGTTCAGTTTCAATTCCTGCCTTGTTCAGCTCTTCAAATGCGTAGTTGATGAGCTGGGCAGTGTTGCCATCTTTACGGGCAGAGCCGTTAAATCCGATTACTTTCATGGTTTACGCAGTCCTTTCCATTGTTTTGGCGATGTAATCGCGCAGTTTTTGCTGGTCAACCGCCAGTTGATGACAGCGGGTGGGCAGCCCCTGCAAGCTGGCGATTGATTCAGGTACTGGCGGCTGTTTGCCGATTGCCTCAAAAACTGCTTCATTAAATTTTGCCGGATGGGCAGTGGCAAGGCAGATTACCAGGCTGTCATCAGCCATCACGGTTTTGGCAGCCTTTACCCCCACAGCAGTGTGGGGATCAAGCAGGTAACCGGTTTCTTCAAAAAAACTACGGATGGTTTGCAGGGTTTCATCCTTATCCACAGATACCGAGCAGAACTGTTGCTGCATGGTCTCAATCTCGGTTTTACTGAAATCTATCTGTCCTGTGGATTTAAGCTGGCTGAAAGCCTGTTTGACCTGTGCCGGATTGTTGTTAAAAAGGTAGAAGAGGTAACGCTCAAAGTTGGATGCCACCTGTATATCCATTGAAGGTGAAATGGTTTGCATCACCTGACCAACAGAGTAGTCACCATTGTTGATGCAGCGGGTTAAGATGTTGTTTTCATTGGTGGCAAGCAGCAGTTTTTCCATGGGCAGACCCATTTGCCAGGCGATATAGCCTGCAAAAATATCACCAAAATTGCCGGTGGGTACTGAAAAAACAACCTTTTGCCCAGGTTTTGCTGTACGCAGCCAGGCGTAAAAATAGTAGACGATCTGTGCCAGAATCCGCGCCCAGTTAATGGAGTTTACTGCGCCAAGGCAATATTGCTTTTTAAACTCAAGATCAGCCATCAAGGCTTTAACCAGATCCTGGCAATCATCAAAAGTACCGGTAACAGCGATGTTATGTACGTTTTCATCCAGCACACTGGTCATCTGCAATGCTTGCACGGCTGAGGTTTTGCCTTCCGGATGCAGGATAAAAATATCTATCCCCTGCTTGCCACGCACACCATGGATGGCAGCACTGCCGGTATCTCCGGAAGTAGCCCCCAAAATGGTCATGGTTTCTTTGCGTTCAGCAAGGATGTATTCAAACAGGTTGCCCAGAAATTGCAGGGCAACATCTTTAAATGCCAGTGTAACTCCGTGAAAAAGCTCCAGTATATGTACGCCGTCCTTTTTTACCACAGGAGTAACTTCAGGATGGTTAAAGGTGGCGTAGGAGCTGTTGATAAGTTGGCGTAAATCTGCCGCTGGTATGTCATCCACAAAAAGGGAGATGATGCTAAATGCCAATTCCGGATAGGTCAGGTTCCGCCATGATTCCAGCTTTTCCGCTGAAATCTGCGGAATGGATTCGGGCAGCAAAAGACCGCCGTCATCAGCCAACCCCATCATTACTGCATTTTTAAAAGGTATCGGATTGATACCACCGCGGGTGCTTATGTAGCGCATTGTTGTTTGTATCCTTTCATTTGCAGACCTCTGAAAAACTACTGCGGAGGCTGTCTACGGCGTTGCGTGGTGCTCGCTTCCTTGACTAACTAAAATGTTATGTCTCGTCGCTGCGCTCCATGCGCCTTGTATCCAGCATTCCTCATAACGCTTTTCAAAGGTCTGTTAAGTTCAAGTCTTGGAATTAAATTATATTTTTTTATCAGATTTGATTGCTAAAAACCAGATTCCTGGCTGTTAACGCATCTCACCAGGAGCCAGCAAAAAGAAGGTTCTGAAAAGGCAATATTTGTAGAACTCAGAGAAAAGCAGCTTGAAACTGCCAACATATTGCCACCATTGTTCCTTTACATTTACGCTGTCCACAGGGTAGGGGTAAATCGCCAGATCACGGGGCAGTGTATTGCGAAACAGTATTGCAGAGCGTTTCAGATGGTAGCGAGAGGTAATCAGCAGTATGGAGCGTACATTATGCTGTTGCAGGATACTGCGGGTGAAAAGCGCGTTTTCCATGGTGTTACGGGATGCTTTTTCCAGAATCACCTGCCCTGACAGCGGATCATCAGCCCCAAAGTTGTAAAGATCACTTTTGCGCACCAGCGGATCCACTCCCACCAGAAACAAAAGCCTGGCGTTGCCTTCCCTGAAAAGGCGTATCCCTTCGTCAATTCTACCTGTCCCGCCTGCCAGCACAACGATGGCATCAGTTTGCACCAGCCTGGGAGTTGCTGAAAAGGTTTTGTAGGTAAAATCCACAAAAAGGGTAATTATAAGCAGTATTGCCATAATCAGAAAAGAAATAAATACCTTGAAAAGCTTCATACTGTGCTGTTTTTCCTTGCTTCAATTTTGTGATTCTGGTATCAAAGTTTGTTCAGTCAGTACGGGAGGTATAGATAAATGTCAAGAAAATGTGAAGTTTGCGGAAAAGGTCCCGGCACCGGTAACAATGTCAGCCATGCCAACAACAAAACACGCACTACCTGGTATCCTAACCTGCAAAGTGTAAGGTCTGTTAAAAATGGTACTGTGCGCAGAATTAAAGCATGCACCCGTTGTATCCGTTCCGGAGCTGTTACCAAGCCGGCTTAGGCTGTGTGCAGCATCCATGCAGATTGCAAAAAGAGCCGTGTCCTGCCAAAGGACGTGGCTCTTTTTGTTTATTCATAAACCGGAAAGGTTTCTTTTCTATGTCTGCTGTAACATTTTTATAATTTAAACAGTTGCTACAGCGTCAATCTCCACCCGCGCTCCCTTAGGCAGTGCTGCCACGGCAATAGTTGATCTTGCCGGTTTTTGCCCTTCAAAAAAACTTCCATATATTTCATTAACTGCCGGAAAATCATTCATATCCGTCAGATAAATGGTGGTTTTAACTACTTTGTCAAAGCTACTGCCAGCGGCAACCAGCACTGCGGACAGGTTTTTCATCACCTGTTCAGTCTCCTTTTTTATATCACCTGCAAGCATTTCGCCTGTTTCTGGAATAAGTGGTATCTGACCTGAGCAGAACAAAAGGTTGTTGCTTTTTACTGCCTGGGAGTAGGGACCAATGGCTGCTGGTGCATTTGGGGTTGTTATGGTCTGCATATCAGTTTTTCATCCTTTCCACCTTGATAACACCTTTTAGCTTCATCAAAGCGTTGGTAACTTTTTGCAGGTGATTAAGGTCGGTTACGTTTACCTCAAAGATATTTTCACCACGCTTGTCAACTGTGCTTTTAATCTGGGCACTGACGATATTTGCCTCTGCATTGGTTATTGCCTGGGTAATATTGGCCAGGATCCCTTTTTCATCATGGCAAATAACCCGCAGCTTTGCCGGCAGAACAGCTTTTTTACCCTTTGCCCAGGTTACATCTATACGCCGTTCAGGGTCGCTTTCTGACACAAAAGGGCAATCAGCAGTATGGATTGTTACCCCTTGCCCGCGGGTGATGAAGCCGATAATCTCATCGCCTGGCAGCGGGTTGCAGCATTTGGCATAGCGGATCATGATATCATCAAGCCCACCCACCTCAACTGCACTGGAGGCACGCCCTTTCAGCTTGTTCAGCATACTGCTGATGGCTGATTCTTTTTGATCCTGGTGTGCCTTGATCCGCTCTTCAGGGATAAGTTTGGCAATTACCTGGCTTGCGGCAATCTTGCCATAACCAACTGCTGCCAGCAGATCTTCTTCAGTGTTAAAGCCAAAATCATGGGCAAACTGTTTAAGCTCACCACTTTTGAGCAGTTTTTGCAGGTTAAGTGAGTATTTACGGAATTCTTTTTCGCAGATTTCCCTGCCCAGTGCCATGCTGTGTTTGCGTTCTTCTGTCCTTATCCATGCCCTTATTTTATTGCGTGCGCGGGAAGAATGGACAATTTTCAGCCAATCCTTACTGGGTGAGTGGTGGGGTGAGGTGATTACTTCAACAATATCACCGGTGTTCAGTTGGTATTTTAACGGAACCAGCTTGCCGTTTATTTTGGCACCTACACAGCGGTGACCGACATCTGTATGAACGCTGTAGGCAAAATCAATGGGGGTTGAACCTTTGGGAAAACCTTTTACATCCCCCTTGGGGGTAAAAACGTAAACCTCTTCCGGAAAAAGCTCCACCTTCACAGAGTCCATAAACTCGCGGGAATCTTCCAGTTCCCGTTGCCATTCCAGCAGCTGGCGCAGCCAGGCAAATCGTTTTACTTCTTTTTCGTCATAACCTTTACCATCTTTATATTTCCAGTGGGCAGCAATACCTGCTTCAGCCACGCTGTGCATCTCCTTGGTACGGATTTGCACTTCAATCCGGTCGCCATGGGGACCGATTACGGTTGTATGTAGTGACTGGTACATGTTGCCCTTGGGCATGGCGATGTAGTCTTTAAAGCGACCTGGCAGCGGTTTCCAGGAGGAGTGGATTACACCCAGCACACCGTAGCAATCCTTCAGATCATCCACCAGTATCCTGAAAGCGGTCAGATCGTAAATCTCATCCAGATCAACGTTTCTTTTTTCCATCTTGCGCCAGATGGAGTAGAGGTTTTTTGCCCGACCTGAAACCTCACCATTTATATTATGATCAGCAAGCTTGCGGCGGATTTCTTCACATACTTCTTCAACGTAATCCTGGCGTTCCTGCCGTCTTTGTTGGGTTTTTGTCTGCAAATCCTCATAAATATCAGGGTGCAGATAACGGAAAGAAAGGTCTTCAAGCTCGGTTTTAATACTGGAAATACCCAGACGATGGGCAATGGGAGCGTAAATGTCCATTGTTTCACGGCTGATGGAACGCTGTTTGGTGGCAGGCTGAAACTGCATGGTGCGCATGTTGTGCAGCCGGTCAGCCAGCTTCACCAGAATCACGCGGATATCATTGGCCATGGCCAGCAGCATTTTACGGAAATTTTCCGCCTGGTTTTCCTCTTTGGTTTTAAAGTGGATTTTGCTGATTTTGGTTACACCTTCCACCAGTTCGGCAACCTCTTTGCCAAATATTTCTGTAATCTCTTCAGCGGTGGTAAGGGTGTCCTCAATGGTGTCATGGAGCAGCCCGGTGATTACGCTGGGCACATCCAGGCGCATTTCAGCCAAAAGGCCGGCAACCTCCAGGGGGTGTATGATATATGGCTCACCGGAAAGACGGGTTTGTCCCTGGTGTACCTTGGCACAATAAACATACGCCTTGCGGATCTGGTCAAGGTCTGCCGTCGGATTGTAGTCGGCAACCATATAGAGGATGTCATTAAGGCGTATCATATCAGGTCAGATCGGTTTTCGCTTTCAGTGATGTTTGCAGTGCAATTTTGCATCTGTTGTGTGTGGTTAATCAGGCGTTATTGCGCTTTGGGCTGATTTCGGCTGTGATTTTAGCAGCAGCAATTTCACGCAGGGCAGTTACAACATGGCGATTGTTGCGGGGATCAATCAGTGGTGAAGCACCTTTGTACAGCTGCTTTACCCGTTTGGAGGTCATTACCACCAATGTGAAGCGGTTGTTAATCTGTTGCAGGCAGTCTTCGACGGTTACGCGTGCCATTTGATTCTCCTTTTAGTGTTTATATACCGGAAACAGTTATATGAAATTAGACTCTTTATGGATATTCATATTTTGAAGGTCACTTCTGATTTTCAGAACAAAGAACATAAAACATGAAATTGGAAATTATACCTGCACTACCCTAAATATCAAACATTTTAGATACAGCAGGAAGCATTCTGGTTGTTGCGCAACGTGCCGCAGTTACCACAGCAGCTATTGCTTCCTGCGCGTCTTCAAGCCTGTCATTGACAATTATATAATCATACCAGCGTGATTCCTTCATCTCTGCGGCAGCAGCAGCAATCCGGTGTTCAATTACATCTTTGCTGTCCGATGAGCGGGCTTCCAGCCGTCGGCGCAGCTCCTGCATACTGGGTGGCAGTACAAAGATAAACACACCGCTTACCCCGCTGTTCTTCAGGGTTTTCGCACCCTGGCAATCAATATCCAGCAAGATATCTATCCCCTGTTTGCGGGCATCTTCCAGGGTTTTGATGGCAGTTCCATAGTGGTTGCCGTGCACTTTTGCCCATTCTGCAAAAGCGTTATTTCTGATCATTTCTTCAAATTGCTTGTTGGTGACAAAATGATAATCTTCACCATTGGTTTCGCCTTTGCGTGGGGTGCGTGTTGTATAGCTGATTGATTCGGTTAAAGCCGGAAAACGCCTGGTAAGTTCGCGGCATAGGGTGGTTTTACCTGCACCGGATGGAGCAGAGATGACGATTAAAAGACCTTCTGGTTGCACTGTCTGGGTGTCCTTTTCCTTTTATGGATGTTTTGTAGTTAATCACGTTCATTCAATATTTTGTATCTGCTCCCGCATTTTTTCCATTTCAGCCTTCATTTCAATTACCAGGTTAGTGATTTCCAGATCAGCAGATTTGGAGCCGATGGTGTTTACCTCGCGGTTTAGCTCCTGCATCATAAAGTCCAGTTTACGTCCAACAGATTCCTTCATCTCCAACGTATTGGCAAACTGCTTGAAATGGCTGGCAAGGCGTACCAGCTCTTCGGTTATATCACTGCGATCAGCCAGAACAGCCACTTCCTGCGCCAGACGCTGAGGGTCAAGCTGTGTGTCTCCCAAAAGTTTTTCAAGCCTTTGTGCCAGCTTTACCTGATGTTCTGCAACTGCCTGCGGAACCCGTTTTTGCACCTCTTCTTTTAATTGCACCAACTGGTTACAACGTGTGCGCAGATCAGCAGTCAGGGCAGACCCTTCCTGCAAGCGCATTCTGTCCAGATTGTCCAGGGCTTCATTAACTGTGGTAACAAGCTGTGGCAGCAGGTTGTCGGTGTCTTCGCTGCCAACTGATTCCTGCAAAACATTACGTTGGGAAATAAGCAGGGAAAGGGGTATGTCTGCCGCAAGGTGCAGTTCATCGGCAAGTTGTTGGAAGGCATCGTGGTATCCTCTGGCAACTGCCATATTCAGCGGAGTAACCATGGCTGCATCAGCCGCTGGTTCCCATTGAATAAAAATATCAGCTTTGCCCCGCTTTATTCTTTTGGCAGCCGATTTGCGCAATTCATGTTCGCAGGAAAGAAAGGCGCGGGGCAGCTTTACGCTTATCTCGCCATAGCGGTTGTTAACAGTGCGCACTTCCACCACAAAGCGTCCTTTATCAGAGCTGGTTTCACCTTTGCCATATCCGGTCATGCTGCGGATCATAATTATTTCTCCAGTTTTTTACGGATAGCTTCCACAACATGGTGGGCATCATTGATGGCAGTGTAAATCAGGTTGGGATGCCTTTCCTCCTGTATCGAGCCTTCGCATATTTTCATGTAAGATGGTGATATTGCACCGCCCATAATATAAACTCCTTTGCGGGTGCTTTCAAAATCAGCGGTTAGAAGCACCAGGCGATCACCTTCCTTGGCAACCTTGCTGATGCCGGCTGTGCAGGAAATGGTCTGGATGCCAAGTTTGTCAAAGATGGAGCCAGGTCCCTGTGAACCGATACAGGCAATAACGTTTTTCATGGGAAAACTTAAAGCATGGTACAGGTCAATATCATCGGTCTGCTTAAATTCGTTAATCCTGATTACCAGCCGGTCCACCCCTTCATCATCCACCTCACCAATACGGGGAAAGGCTCCTGGCAACAGCCTGATATTGCCGCCAAGTAGAATCTCTTCTCCCAGCCGCTGGGCAGTTTCCTTGTTAACATCAAACTTCTCGGATTTATGTGCCCAGTAAACCGGTTGCAGATCATGGCTTTCACGTTTTGCCTTTAAAATTGCAATCACCACATCAGCAGCGGTGTTGCCACCACCGATAATCAGGGTTTTAAGCCCCACATATTTACCCGGGTCATCAAGGTTGGTTGCCACCATTTTTGCATCGCCATATACTTTTAATTCTTTGGGAATGCTGCTGCCAAAGGCAAGGACAACCTTGCGGGCATGAAAATCGCCTTTACTGGTAACAATGGTCAGGCAGCTTCTTTCATCCCTTATGTCTTCAAAAGCCACTTCTGTGCGCACATCAAGTTTTTCATGCTGCACAAAATGCTGCACATATTGCAGGTAACTTTCCACAGTTACCGGCTTGTCAGGTGGGCGCAGCTCTTCAATGAGAAACGGCTCCGGTGCATCTTTTGGTTTTGAAGGGTAAACCAGTTTTCCCTGGGGATAGGTGTTTGCTATTCCCTGAAATACTGATTTACCTGATTCAAGTACCAGGTATGAAAGGTTGTTTTTGTGGCAAAGGTAGGCTGTTGCCAGACCGGCAGGACCACCACCAATGATGATTACATCATAAATCTGTTTGGGCATGGGCTGTGTACACCTGTAAGTTTATTTGTTTTTTTGAAGCTGATAAAACAATTTGTGCAAAAAAGATACATTATGCACCTAAATGGTTATAAATGGAAGCAGTCAGAAAGAGCGTGCCAGCAGACTGTTAACAGGCTTCCTCAAAACGTTTTCAAAAGTGCTGTTAAAGGTAAAACTGTTGCATTTGCTGACCCCATCCAATAAAATTAAAAATTTTCAAGAGGCAATAGATAAAAATATCGGAAGTGTCATGCATATGTCCCCTGAAAACAGAACATTGGAACAGATTCGGATAGAAATAGATGCCATTGATGCCGATTTGGTGGAGTTAATCAGTAAACGTGCCGAGCTGGCTGGTGAAGTGGGCAGGATTAAAACTGATCTTGCCGCTGATTTTCATGTGCCAGGGCGGGAGCGTGAGGTGCATGAGCGGGTTAGCCGCCTTAATCCCGGACCGCTTTCTTCTGAAGCGTTGCGAGGGATTTTTCGTGAAATCATGTCCGCATGTCTGGCACTGGAATCACCGATGCAGGTGGCATTTTTAGGTCCACAAGCCACCTTTACCCATGTTGCTGCCCAGCAGCAGTTTGGCATGTCTGCCCAGTTAAATCCCAAAAAATCCATCCCTGCTGTTTTTGAAGAAGTGGAAAAAGGCAGAGCCCTTTACGGCGTGATTCCGGTGGAAAACTCCACCGAGGGGATGGTTTCCCACACCCTTGATATGTTTGTTGAATCTGACCTGAAGATAACTTCCGAAGTGTTGCTTGAGGTTTCCCACGATCTGCTTTCCCGTACCGGTAGGGTTGAAGATGTACGTAAAGTATATTCCCATCCCCAGGCTTTAGCGCAATGCCGCCATTGGCTGGAAGAAAATCTGCCCAATATACCGCTTGTGGATGTGGCATCAACTGCACTTGCAGCCCAGATAGTTTCTGAAGATTTAAACGCTGCCGCAATTGCCGGTTTTGCCGCAGCAGATCACTATGGATTAAAGGTAATCCGCTCCCGCATTGAAGATAAAGTAAACAACTTCACCCGTTTCATTGTGGTTTCCCGCAAAATGGTTGAACCTTCCGGCAATGATAAAACCTCCATACTTTTTTCTGTGCGTGATGAACCAGGCATTTTGCACAAAATGCTGGAGCCCTTTGCAAGGCGAGGGGTAAACCTGTCCAAAATTGAATCCCGTCCTGTTAAAACAAAGGCATGGGAGTATATCTTTTTCCTTGATATGTCCGGACATGTTATGGAGCCGGCAATCAACGACGCGATTGAAGAGCTGCGTGGCTATTGCCAATTCCTGAAAATCCTTGGTTCTTACCCCAAAGCAAAATGAACAAGCCGATTATCAAAACCTTAACAGTGGTTGGTGTTGGACTTATTGGTGGCTCCTTTGCACTCGCCTTGAAAAAAAGTGGGGCAGTGGAGCGGATTATCGGTTTTGACACTGATAGTAAAAACCTGCAAACAGCGGTTGCACTTGGTGTTATTGATGAAGCAGCTGCTACGCCAGCAGCTGCTTTTGCCGCAACCGAGCTGGTTTTTATGGCAGTGCCAGTGGGTAGTATGGTGCAGACTGTTGCAATGCTTGCCCCACATCTTGATAATAAAACCATTGTTACTGATGGCGGCAGTGTGAAATCCGGTCTTGTGCAGCAGTGTGAGGCTATCTTGTCCGGCAGGGCAAGGTTTGTTGGCGGACATCCTATTGCCGGTACCGAGCATTCCGGTGCCAATGCTGCTTTTGCCGAACTCTTTAACAACAGACGCTGCATTTTAACACCCACAAAAACCACTGATCAGCAGGCTCTGGATATTGTCCGTTCACTCTGGGAGGCTGCTGGCAGCAAGGTTGAAACCATGGATCCTCAAACCCATGATCGGGTTTTTGCCGCTGTTTCGCACCTGCCCCATATGGTTGCCTTTGCATTGGTACATGCCGTTGCCGGGTCTGCCGAGGGAGAGGAAAACATCCTTAACTTTTCTGCCGGCGGGTTCCGTGATTTTACCCGCATTGCCTCTTCTGATCCGGTTATGTGGCGTGATATAGCAATTGCCAATCGTGCGCCATTGCTGGAACTTCTGGATATTTACAGCAAAGAACTGTCGCAGTTGCGCCAGAGTGTGGAAACTGGTGATGCTGACTGGCTGGAGCAGTTTTTCAGAACATCCAAAAGGCTGCGTGACGGGATTGTGTAGTTTGTTCGGAAATGTTTTTTAATTATTGCATAACTTGCTGACAGGATATTTTATATGCACGAGAAACAGATACCCCGCATTGTTTCACCGGTTTGCTCAATTAAAGGAGCAATCTGTGTGCCTGGTGACAAATCCATTTCCCACCGCTCCATCATGCTTGGCTCCCTTGCTGCCGGAACCACCAGAATAAGCAACTTTTTGTGTGGTGAGGACAGCTATGCAACCATGAATCTGTTTCGCCAGATGGGGGTTTGTATTGAAGACAAAGGCAGTGATGTAACAGTAAATGGTGTTGGGCTGCATGGTCTTAAAGAACCATTAGATCTGCTTGATTGTGGCAACTCCGGAACAACCATCAGGCTGATGAGCGGACTTTTGTCCGGACAAAGTTTTTTCTCGGTGCTTACCGGAGATCAATATCTGCGTAAACGCCCCATGAAACGGGTTGTGGAGCCGCTGCGCAAAATGGGAGCACAGATTGCAGGTCGCGATAATGGCAGCCTGGCACCGCTTGCCATAAGTGGTGGAAGCTTGCAGGGTATAGCTTACCAATCACCCATTGCCAGTGCCCAGGTGAAATCCGCGCTGATGCTTGCCGGACTTTACGCTGATGGTGAAACCTCCATCTGCGAGCCAACCCTGTCCCGTGATCACTCAGAGCGGATGTTTCGCTTTTTCGGGGCTGATATTGCCACTTCAGCCACAACAGTAACAGTTGGTTCCGGACGTAACCTGCAGGGGCAGGAGGTGGTAATCCCTGGTGATATCTCCTCTGCCGCTTTTTTCATCGTGGCAGCCCTGATTGCAGCAGATGCCGAACTTTTAATCCGCAATGTTGGTGTAAACCCCACCAGAACCGGTGTGCTGGATATTTTGCAACTGATGGGCGGTGATATTTTGCTGCAAAACCAACGTGAAGTATCGGGTGAGCCCATTGCTGATCTGCTGGTGCGCTCTTCACGGCTTAAAGGGATTGAAATCAGCGGTGATCTTGTCCCCAGGGCGATTGATGAGCTTCCTGTAGTTAGTGTTGCGGCTGCTTTGGCAGAAGGGATTACCACAATCAGGGATGCAAAAGAGCTGCGGGTAAAGGAAACTGACCGCATAGCTGCCATGGCAGCCAATCTGAAAGCCGTTGGCGCAGGTGAAATTGAAGAAACGGAGGACGGGATGATTATATCAGGAGTTGAGAAACTGCAAGGGGGGCATGTGCGCAGCTTTGGTGACCACCGTATCGCCATGTCCATGGCTGTTGCTGCTGCTGCCTGTTGCCAGCCGATTACCATTGATGATGTTTCCTGCACAGATGTTTCCTTCCCGGGCTTTTTCAATCTGTTGTCTGAGGTGTCAAAATGAGTCGCGAGAACGGGATCATCATTGCAGTTGATGGCCCGTCCGGAGCCGGAAAAAGCACACTCAGCAAACTTTTATCCAAACGGCTTGGCTACCTGGAGATTGATACAGGTGCCATGTACCGCGCAATGGCATGGCTGGCGCGTAACCGTTGTCTTGACCTTTTAAATCAGGGCGCACTGGCTGATTTTTGCAATAATGCTTTGGTTGAATTGCAGCTTCGCAATGGCAACACCCTGGTTTTTGCCAATGGACAGGATGTGACCGGTGAAATCAGAACACCGGAAATATCCATGCTGACCTCAAAAATCTCTGCCCTTGCGCCTGTGCGCAGGGCAATGATTGATCTGCAAAGAAGAATGGGCGCAAGGGGCGGTGTTATTCTTGATGGTCGCGATATTGGTACAGTGGTGTTTCCTGATGCCGAACTCAAGTTTTTCCTTTCTGCCTCTGCTGCCGAGCGTGGCAGACGTCGCTTTCTTGAATTGCAGGCAAAGGGCGAACAGGTAAGCCTTGAGGAAACCGTTAAAAACATAATCGAGCGGGATCAGCAGGATACAGAAAGAGAGTTGTCGCCGCTTAAGCAGGCTGAAGATGCCATATCCATTGATTCCACTGATTTATCCATTGATGAAATGGTTAACCTGATGGAAGAAATATTTTTAAAACGGATTAGTGAAGGGAATTAAGAGCTTATGGAAATTATCCTGGCTAAAAATGCCGGCTTTTGCTTTGGCGTAAAACGTGCCACCCAGATGGCTTTCAAGGCTGCTGATAACTGTTGCAAAACCTTTACCCTGGGGCCGATTATCCACTCACCCCAGGTTGTACAAAAGCTGGAAGATATGGGAGTGGGCGTTGTTGATAACCTGAATAAAATCCTTGATGGTACTGTAATCATCCGCTCGCACGGCGTACTGGCAAGTGAGATGGAAGAGGCCAAGCAGAAAAAACTGGAGATAGTGGATGCAACCTGTCCCTTTGTTAAAAAAGCACAGGAGCATGTCAAATATCTGTCTGATAAAAACTATTATGTGCTGGTTGTGGGGGATGCAGACCACCCGGAAGTGCTTGGGCTGGTCTCCTATGGTCGGGATAAGGTATACGTTGTTGCTTCCGGCGAAGAGGTGCGTCTGTTGCCGAAGATGAATAAAGTGGGCGTGGTGGCACAAACCACACAATCCTTTGAAAATCTGAAAAATGTTGTTGATGAATGCCTTTGCCGTGGAGGTGAAGTGCGGGTGTTTAACACAATTTGCGATGCCACAGCAGTACGTCAGCAGGAGGCTACCGAGCTGGCAAAACAGGTTGATTGCATGGTTGTAATTGGCGGCTTTAATAGTGCCAATACAAAAAGGCTGGCAGAAATCTGCAAGGAAATCCAGAACAATACCTACCATATTGAAACCGCACAGGAACTTGATCCCAAATGGTTTTCTGGTATCAGCAGGGTAGGGGTTACTGCTGGTGCGTCAACTCCCAAGTGGATAATTGACGATGTTATGGATAAACTACAGAATATTGACAATTCAGATTGAAAAAACAGGATTGTGTGTTACACTTGTCAACTTGCTGCTTTGGTGGCCAAAGCAGTGTAATTTCTTCAGGGGGTATGGGTGTTATGACAGAGGTAAAACGGCTCAATGTGGATGATGAAATGGACATTGAGCACCAAAGCAATGAATTTGCAGAACTGTTCAAGGCCAGTATTCAGGAGCAACAGGATAAGGCAGAACAGAATAAAATAGTAGAAGGGACAGTCGTTCGGATTGATCAGGATGTGGTGCTGGTGGATGTAGGCCGCAAATCTGAAGGTTTTGTACCGATAGCCGAGTGCAAGGATGAAAACGGTGAACTTAACGTTGCTGTTGGCGATAAAATAAAACTGATGTCCACCCGCGATGGTGCCAACCGCTTTTCTCGCAGGCGCGCTGAACAGATGGCAGCCTGGGACAAGATTTATGAAGCCGGCGGAGAAGGCTCAATACTTGAAGGCACGATTAC
>JAVERM010000015.1:0-27294 GCA_034007105.1 Trichlorobacter sp. | reverse complement strand
TTCGGTAAAGATTTTTGGTGCAGACTTCAGCTCGGAGATGATCAGGCTGGGCAAGGAAAAGGTTGCCTCCACCCCATATGCCAACCGGATTGACTTTAAGGTTGCGCCTTGTGAAGACCTCCCTTTTCCATCCAACAGCTTTGATTCTGTCACCATTGCCTTTGGTATCCGCAATGTGGTTGACCGTCGCCTTGGGCTGGCAGAGCTGTGGCGGGTCACCAAACCAGGTGGTCGCCTGATTATTCTGGAATTTTCAACTCCTGGTTCAACTTTGTTTCGCTGGCTTTATCACTTTTACTTCCGCAACATCCTGCCTTTTATTGGCGGGCTGTTTTCCAGATACAATGCCTACCGCTACCTGCCGGATTCTGTTCTGGAATTTCCCAGTAGTGAAGAGTTTTGCGCCACCATGACTGATATCGGCTTTCGCCAGGTTCGCTGTCAGCCACTCACCTTTGGCATCGCCTCTATTTACGTTGGCAGTAAAGACTGATTTATCAAACTTGCCGATTTGCCATGGTCTTCCGAGGCTGTATAACAGGCTATTGAAAAACGTTATGAGGAAGGCTTGATACAAGGTCGCAGGTCACGCAGCGACGAGGCATAACAAATAGTTAGCCGAGGAAGCTTGTGACCTTGCAACGAAGTAGACAGCCTCCGCAGTAGTTTTTCAAAGCTCTGGTAAAGTACCATCTAGTTTAAAGTGGAGGTTACATGTCATCAGTTTCCAGTACCTGCAAACTGCCGGTCAGTGCATTGCGCTGGGTTTGCGATCCTGCCCAATTTGATTTTGAAACCACATCCGATCTACCGGATCTGATTGATGCAGTGGGGCAAGAACGGGCGTTGCGCTCAATAGAATTTGGTCTTGGTATGCAGGAAACCGGTTTTAACCTTTATATCTCCGGGCAGACCGGTACCGGTCGTACATCCACCATCCGCAACCTGCTGGGTCAGCGTGCCAAAGAAGAACCCACTCCCAACGACTGGGTTTATGTTTATAACTTTAAAGATGCCGATGATCCCCTTGCCATCTCTTTGCCAGCTGGCAAAGGTAGCGAGCTAACCGCAGATATGCAGGAGCTGGTGGAGGCTTTTAAAATTGATATCCCCAAAGCCCTGGAAAGCAAGGAATACGAATCAAGGCGCAGTGAAATCCTGGAAGATTATCAAAATCATAATAACGTCCTGTTTCAGGAACTGGAAAAAGAAGCCGAAGAACATGACTTTACCTTGCAGCGTACTGTATCCGGGCTGGTGATTGTTCCCCAGAAAGAGGGCAACAACTTTACCCAGGAAGACTACGAAGCCCTTTCAGACGAAGAGCGTGTCCAGCTTGACGAAACCGGAAAAAAACTTACCGAGCGGTTAAATGATGTACTGCGTCAGGTGCGGGATAGTGAAAAATCCACCAAGGATGCCCTTGCCAAAGCTGACCGAGATCTGGGTATGTCCTGCCTGGGGCATCGCCTTGATCCACTGCGGGAAAAGTACGCTGGTCTGGAAAAGGTACTCACCTATCTTGATTCTGTTCAGGAAGATATTCTGAAAAACCTGGAGGACTTTAAACCGCAACCAGTACAGCCTCAAATCCCCGGACTAAAGATACCTCGCCAGGAACCTACCTTTGAGCGTTATGCGGTAAACCTGCTGGTGGATCATAAGGAAACTGAAGGTGCGCCGGTGGTCTTTGAATCCAACCCCACCTATAATAACCTGTTTGGCAGAATAGAACATGTCATGCAGTATGGTGGTGTGGCAGTAACCGATTTCACCATGATTAAGGCAGGTGCTTTGCACCGTGCCAATGGCGGCTATCTGGTAATTGATGCCCGCGAGGTGTTGATGAACCCCTTTGTCTGGGATTCACTCAAACGCTGTATCCGCACATCTGAAATCAGGATTGAAGATGTGCTTGAGCAATACCGCTTTATGACCATGGTATCCTTAAAACCAGAACCAGTGCCTTTATCTGCAAAAATTATTCTGGTGGGAACACCCTGGATCTATTACCTGCTTTATTACCTTGATCCTGACTACCGCAAGTTTTTCAAGGTAAAGGCAGAATTTGACAGCCAGATTACCCGCACTCCGGAAGTAATGCATGAATATGCTCTTTTCATAGCCACTTTGTGCCGCGAAAGAAAGCTTTTGCCCTTTGACCGCAGTGCAGTTGCCTGCCTGCTTGAATACACTTCACGTATGGTGGATGACCAGTACAAGCTGTCCTCCCGCTTTATGGAGATTGCCGATTTTGCCCAGGAAGCCAGCTTTTGGGCTACGCGGGATAACCGGCAGATTGTATCCTGCACCGATGTGCGCCGTGCTGCTGATGAAAAGCTTTACCGTGTCAACCGGATTGAAGAACAGATTCAGGAAATGTTTGATGACGGCACCATCATGGTGGATACAGAAGGTGCGGTTGTTGGGCAGATTAACGGGCTATCGGTTATTTCATCGGGCGATCATACTTTTGGACGACCATCAAGAATCACTGCCCGCACCTGGCTTGGTCAGGCAGGTATGGTAAATATCGAAAGAGAAGTAAAGCTGTCCGGCCCTATCCATGATAAGGGAGTGATGATCCTTGGTGGTTATCTGGGCGGCATGTTTGCCAGAGAGTTCCCTTTAAGCCTTTCAGCATCCATCTGTTTTGAACAGAGTTACAGCGGCGTGGAAGGCGACAGTGCATCATCAACAGAACTGTACGCACTGCTGTCTGCATTGGCTGAAGTGCCAATCCGACAGGATATTGCTGTTACCGGCAGTATCAATCAGCATGGCATGATTCAACCTATTGGTGGTGTAAATCAGAAGATTGAAGGTTTTTTTGCTGTCTGCAAAGCCAATGGTCTGACCGGAGAGCAAGGCGTTATGATTCCGAAAACCAATGAGCGACACCTGATGCTGCAAGAAGAAGTGGTGGAGGCAGTGCAGGCAGGTAAATTCCATATCTGGAGCATTGAAACCGCAGAACAGGGAATTGAACTGCTTACCGGCATTGCTGCTGGCAAGCGTGGAAAAAGCGGCAAGTTTCCACGGGGCAGTATTTATCATAAGGTGGAACAAAAACTGAATAAAATGCACAAGCTGCTCACAGCAGATGACAAGGACAGAAGCGCAACAGACCGCAAAAAACCACCGCGCCACTCAAAACATTGTGTAAGAAAACCAAAGCATTAAGTTTATGGTTCCCATCCGGAAACTTTGGATTTAAGCAGAAGTGCGCCTTAACATAACCCCACCCAACCTCCTTAGTTTAAGGGGAGGAGCTATGGCACAGTAGATTCCCCCTCTTAAGATAAGAGAGGGACAGGGGGAGTTATGAAAATCTGGCGCAATTTAAAAGCATCTTCCGGACGGAAACAAATCAAGGAGCTGTAATGAAACCACTTTTTTTAAACCCACCCACCTTTGACGATTTTGACGGCGGTGCAGGTGCCCGCTATCAGGCTTCCCGCGAAGTGACCTCTTTTTGGTACCCCACCTGGCTATGTTTTCCGGCTGGCATGATTGAGGGTTCAAAGGTGGTGGATGCACCGGTACAAAAACTGGATCTGAGCGACTGCCTGGAAATTGCTAGAAATTTTGACATGGTGGTTATGTACACATCTACCCCCACGCTGGCAATTGATATTGAAACTGCCCGCCGGATTAAGGAAGTAAAGCCGGATATTGTTACTGTGCTGACCGGTCCCCATGTCACCATCTTGCCAGAAGAATCATTAAAGACCGGAAAAGGTGCCATTGATATTGTCTGCCGCGGCGAGTTTGACTACTCTACAAAAGAGCTGTGCGAAGGTAAGGATTGGGAAAAGGTGGATGGAATCAGCTTTATGCGAGAGGGCAAAGCTGTACATACGGCAGACCGCCCACCAATTGAAGACCTTGACGCGCTACCGTTTGTTGCTCCGGTTTACCGCCGCGATCTGTTGATCAGCGAGTACATCATCCCCCATTTCAAAAGTCCGTATGTATCCATATATTCAAGCCGTGGCTGTCCTTCCAAATGTATTTACTGTCTCTGGCCACAGACTTTTTCCGGACAACGGATGCGTACCCGCTCTCCGCAAAATGTGTACGAAGAAGTAAAGTGGATTGTGCAGAATATTCCGGAAATGAAAGAACTCTCCTTTGATGACGATACCTTTACTGCCAACCGTGATCATGCACGGCAGGTGGCAAACCTGATTAAGCCGCTGGGCATCTCCTGGACGATTAACGCCCGTGCCAACTGCGATTATGAAACTTTGAGGATAATGCGTGAAGCTGGTCTGCGCCATGTTGTGGTGGGCTATGAATCAGGCAATGAACAGATTCTGAAAAACATTAAAAAAGGGGTTACCAAAGAGCAGGCAATACAGTTTACCAAAGACTGCCGCAAGCTGGGGCTTTCCATCCACGGTGCCTTTATCATGGGACTGCCTGGTGAAACCAAAGACACCATCCGTGAAACCATTGAATACGCCAAGCAGCTTGATCTGAACTCAATCCAGGCATCGCTTGCCTCACCTTATCCTGGGACTGAATTCTACACCCTGGCAAAGGAGCAAGGCTGGATAGCTTCCGATGATTTTATTGATGACACCGGACATCAAAAATGCGTCATCAACTATCCCCACCTTTCCAATGCCGAAATTTTCAACTCGGTGGAGGAGTTTTACGACAAATTTTACTTCCGCCCCAAATATATCATGCGCAGTATCGGCAAAATGATTGTGAACAGTGAAGAACGTCGTAAACTGCTTAAAGAAGGTCGCCAATACCTTGATTACATGCGTAAAAGACGCAACCAGAGCGGATGCTGAAACAGCTGATTATCAATGCCGATGATTTCGGTCTTTCTCCAGGAGTTAACCGCGCGGTGGAAATTGCCTGGCGTGAAGGTGTCCTTACCCAGGCATCAATAATGGCAGGGGCAGCTGCCTTTGATGAAGCGGTGGAAATTGCACACCGTAACCCTGGTCTGCAAGTGGGCTTACATCTGACTTTGGTGCAGGGGACACCGGTACTGCCACCATCACAGATACCAGGATTGGTGGCAGATGACGGCAATTTTCCTGACAATCCGGTTACTGTTGGTATGCGGCTTTTTTTCGACCGTGGCCTGCGCAACCAGCTACGTAATGAGATTGAAGCCCAGATTTTGAAACTAAAGGCAACGGGTCTGCCCTTATCTCACATTGATGGTCACTTGAATATCCAGATGCACCCCACGGTTTTTGAACTGCTTTGCGAGCTGATGCCCAGGCATGGTATCACCAGTTTTCGTATCACCAGCGAGGGATTGAAGCAAAACCTGCAATACAGCAAAAAACGGATACTGGGCAAAGCAGCTGAACGGCTCATTTTCGGACAACTGTCAAACCATGCCCTGCCCTACCTGCAAAAACTTGGTATTAAAAGTGCCAATGGAATCAGAGGGCTGTATAATTCAGGTCAGATGGATGAAGCTTATCTGCTGGACGTTATCCATAATCTGCCACCAGGTTTGACCGAACTTTATATGCACCCGGGCTGCCTGCCGGATGCAGAGATAAGCCGCCGGATGCCGGATTACCACCATGAAGATGAACTGCAAGCCCTGACCAGCCCGCTGGTACGTAAAGCATTGCAAAAAGCTGGTGTTATGCTTTGTAATTACCGTAATGAGGAAAAGATAAATGCTTAAAACTGTTATAATAATGCTGCTGGCTGTATCGGCAGGAACTGTAGGCGATCTTCTACTTGCCAAAGGGATGAAACAGCTGGGAGACCTTTCTGCCATGAACCTGCGTGGTATCATGGTTACTGCCTACCACGCGCTTACAGAGTGGAAAATCGTGGTGGGTACTGCCATGCTGGCTCTTTTCTTCTTTCTCTGGCTGGCAGTACTTTCCTGGGAAGACCTTTCGGTGGCATTGCCAATGCAGGCACTTAACTATGTGCTGGTGGCAGTTTTGGCAAAATATCTGCTGCATGAGCAGATTTCACCTTTGCGCTGGGCTGGTATTACCCTGGTTTGCATAGGTGTAATTATGATTACTAAAAGCAGCACTGCCGGTAAAGACGATGGTGGTATGGCTGTGTCAACAAATGCAGAGACAAAGGTTGCTACACTTGGTATAGAAAAATCCTGAACAGGTAACTTGGTCAGGAGTTAACAGGAATTTACACGAACTTTTATAGTCTTTTCATGCTTATTTGTGTGGATTCGCAGCAAAAACCGTTTTCTGTAATTATGCTTTAAAGGAGGGGTGCCTGATGTTAAAAAACAGTACAATCGGCTTTATTGGTGGCGGCAACATGGCAGAAGCACTGATTAAAGGGATGCTAAACGGTGGTATTGCTGCTGACAACATATCTGTGGCAGAACCGCTGGCAGAGCGCAGAGAATACCTTTCTCAAACCTATCAGGTAAAAACAGTTGAAGAAAATTCCGCAGTTGCAACTTCACAACTACTGGTACTGGCTGTCAAGCCACAAATGGCAGCCAGTGCCATGAGCAGCCTTGATGGCAGCGTTAACGCGGACAAACTGGTCATCTCCATCATGGCTGGTGTATCCACAATCACAATTGAAGAATCAATGCGCAATGTGGTGCGGATCATCCGCGCCATGCCCAATACTCCGGCATTGGTGCAAAGCGGAGCAACTGCCATCTGCGCTGGTCGCCGTGCTGAAAAAGCTGACCTGCAAATGGCACAGGAACTTTTTGCAACCGTTGGCAGCGTGGTAACAGTCACTGAGCAGCAGATGGATGCAGTGACCGGCCTTTCCGGCAGCGGTCCTGCCTATGCTTTTTCCTTTATGGAAGCACTGACAGATGCCGGTGTAAAAAACGGACTTTCCCGCGACACTGCCAGCAAACTGGCAGTGCAGACATTACTTGGTGCTGCAAAACTGGTACAGGAAAGCGGATTGCACCCGGCACAGCTGCGCGACCAGGTAACTTCACCTGGTGGCACAACTATTGCGGCACTGCATACCCTGGAAAAGGGCTGTTTTCATGGTCTGATTATGGATGCTGTGGATACTGCGGTAAAACGCTCCGGAGAGCTGTCAGGAATCAAGTTGCAGTAGTACGGGAAGCTTTCTCAGCCAGACCGGAAACCCCAAAACGTCGGCGTAGCTCACTCCAGACCATCTCTGGCGGCAAATCACTTGCTGCCAGCAGCACCAACAGGTGGTAACAAAGATCTGCTGATTCGTAAACCAGCTGCTCTTTGTCACCACCTTTACCGGCAATCACCACTTCTGTTGCCTCTTCCCCAACCTTTTTAAGGACTTTATCAAGATTACCCTGCAAAAGTGAGGCAGTGTATGAGCTGTCCGGTGCAGCCTCTCTGCGGGAAAGGATTACCTGATACAGCTCATCCAGTATATGCTGATTGTCTGACACGCTATGTTGTCCTTACTGCCACGCCGCGCTCTTTGAGATAGGCTTTTGCTTCGCTGATGGTATATTCACGGAAATGAAAAATTGAAGCAGCAAGGCAAGCCGATGCACCGGCAACTGCAAAGCCTTCGTAAAGATGTTCCAGGTTGCCCACACCGCCAGAAGCGATCACCGGAATACCCACTGCATCCACCACAGCTTTTGTCAGCTCCAGATCATAGCCATCCTTGGTACCATCGCGATCCATACTGGTTAAAAGAATTTCACCAACGCCATACTGTTCCATCTGTTTTGACCATTCAATTGCATCAAGACCGGTTTTTGTCTGCCCACCGCGGGTAACCACTTCCCAACCATTGCCATTTTGATTTTTGCAGCCATCCACAGCAACTAAAATGCGGCTGGAACCAAAGGTCTCAACCGCTTCTTTTACAAACTCTGGTCTGTTTACAGCCGCAGTGTTAATTGATACCTTGCTGGCTCCGGCATCAAGCAAACGCTTGATTTCGTCAACTGACTTGATACCACCACCCACTGTCAGTGGTATGTTTATATTCTCGGCAGTACGTTTAACCAGATCAACCATGGTGTCACGACCGTCTGTGGTGGCTGTGATATCAAGAAACGCCAGTTCATCTGCCCCTTCAGCATCGTATGCTCGGGCAATCTCCACCGGATCACCTGCATCACGCAAATCAACAAACTGCACACCTTTAACAACCCGACCACCTGCCACATCCAGGCAAGGAATAATTCTCTTTGTTTGCATTTGTTAGTCTCCGGATTTACAGTCTGGAATCAGGTCAGCTTATCTGACCTTTTTTGTTAAAGTAATGGCTTCAGCCAGATTAATGGCACCGGTATAAATCGCTTTACCGGTAATTGCTCCGCTGATGCCGCTGTTTTCAATGGCCATCAGGTTTTCAATATCTTTTAATGACGACACACCGCCAGACGCAATCACAGGGATACTGATCGCCTCTGCCAGCTGTCTGGTGGCTTCAAGGTTTGGTCCTGTCATCATGCCATCACGGCTGATGTCAGTGTAGATGATGGCAGACACACCACAATCTGCAAACTTTCTGGCAAGATCAATGGCTGCAATATCGGTTAGTTCTGCCCACCCCTGCACGGCAACCATGCCATTTTTGGCATCAATCCCCACCACAATTTTGCCAGGAAATTTTTTGCAGGCCTCCACAACAAGCTCTGGGTTACGCTGGGCAGCCGTGCCGATGATTACCCGTGAAAGCCCAAGCTCAAGGTAGGATTCAATGGTGGCAATATCCCTGATTCCACCACCAAGCTGGGCAGGGATGTTGATGGCTTTAAGTATTGCTTCAATGGCTCCCTTGTTCTTCGGCTTGCCAGCAAATGCACCATCAAGATCAACCAGATGCAACAGCTCAGCACCGGCTTCTTGCCATTTAAGAGCCTGACTGGCAGGGTTATCAGAAAAAACCGTATCACGGTGCATCTCGCCTTGCTCAAGACGGACACACTTGCCTTCTTTCAAATCTATTGCCGGTATGATGATCATCTTTACAAATGCCTTTCAATTGTAGCCGGAAAAAATAATTACTTGATTCCGTGCCTGGTCAGATGGGGTACATAGTGCATATCCTCCCCTTTGATATGGTTAGTCAGCCAGTCCTGCAAAAACTCAATTACATTTTGGGTCAGTACTGCCTGACCGGACTCAAACTGCCCTTTAAGCTCAACAACCTGTTCCACCAGTTTTTTGTGCAGATTTTTATGTGCTTCTTCCTGAGGGAATTTTGTTTTACGGAAAGCATCTTCTTCATGGGCAAAGTGGGTAACAGTGTAATCTGCAAGCTTGGCAAGTATTTGACCAATGGCTTCTTTGCTGCGTTTTTGCTGCATGGCGTTATGCAGGTCGTTCACCATATCAAACAGTTTTCTGTGCTGACCATCAATGCTGGCTATGCCGGTTTCGTAACTGCTGTTCCATTCTAAAACACTGGCAAGGCGAAAACGCCCCACCAGCTGATGCAGCTGATCCACCTGTTCAGCCAGCTTGCCGGTGGCTTCGGTGGTGCTACGGGCATTATCGGCGTTGCTTTGCACAACATTGGTAATCATCTGGATATTCTGGGTAATCTCGCTGGTGGTGGCAGTCTGTTCTTCTGCAGCGGTTGCCACCTGGCTTATCTGTAGCGAAAGCTCACTGATTCTGTTGAGGATATCTTCCAGTGCCTCACCGGAGCTGGTGGTTGATTCTGTACCACGCTTTACCTGCTCAACTCCTGCCCCCATGGAGCTGACCGCTGTGCCTGTTTCCACCTGAATGGTTTTAATCATGTCGCTGATTTCTTTGGTTGCTCTGGTAGTTCTTTCAGCCAAGGCACGCACTTCATCGGCAACAACGGCAAAACCACGCCCCATTTCACCGGCGCGGGCTGCTTCTATGGCTGCATTAAGAGCTAAAAGATTGGTCTGATCAGCAATATCCTCAATGGTGCCAACAATTGCACCTATCTGATCAGAACGGGAACCAAGTGCTGCCACTGTGGAAGACGATGAAAGTACCAGTTGGGCAATACTTTCCATCACTTTGACACTGTCGCTAACTATCTGCGCCCCCTTTGTGGTCTGTTCAGAAGCTGTATTGGCGTTTTCAGCAGCATAAAGACAGTTACGGGCAATATCGCTGGAAGTGGCAGACATTTCTTCGCTGGCTGTGGCAATGGTGCCTGCCTGCATGGCAACATCATCTGCTGCCACAGTCATGGAGTGGGTGGTGTTTTGCACCAATGCAACAGAATCACGCACAAGGTCAGCCACGGCAAAAAACTGGCGCATCGCCTTGTTAATATCCCCCATCATGGCATTAAAAGCTGCACCTATGCGGGCTATTTCGCCAACACCTTCGGCAGAGGTTTTTACTGAAAGATCACCTCCAGCCGCTTTTTCCATGGCTGTAACCAGCTTTTCCAGCGGCTTGAAGGCAGATTGGCAAAACATCCACAGTATTGCAGAAGAACCAAGCACAATTGCAACACCGGTTGCGGCGGCAATAATAATTCCTTTTGGGGTCAGAAAAATCATCAAGGCAACTGTCAGTGCAACAATCACCAGGTTACCCAGTATTATACGCGCTGTGAAACTCATTTTTTAAGACCTCCACAGTTGCTGCTTCGTAGCCTGTACTATGCAGAAACTAGGACAACTTCCCAAAATCAGCTATTTTACTGAACATCCGGCTGATGGCAGTAAGCAGTGCCAGCCGGTTCTCACGCACCTCAACGTCTTCTGCCATAACCATAACTGCATCAAAAAACTGATCCACTGCCCATTTGATACCAGAAATTTCAACCAGTGCAGCCTGATAATCAGCTTTATTTACCCTGGCAGCCACCTTTACTGAAGCATCGTTAAAGGCACTGTACAAAGTATGTTCAACTTCATCCTGAAAAAGTGTTGCAGATATTTCTTTATCTGTCCCGTCTTTAACAATATTGGCAACCCGTTTGAAAGTTGCTGTAAGGGACTGGAAATCATCACGTTTTCTAAGTTCTGCCAAGGCATGACAACGGCTTGCCGCATCTGCCAGATCATCAAAACCTGCTGCTGTTACAGCCTCCACAACATCATGGGGGAACTTCTCGGACAGCAGGTTGGTTAAACGATTGCGGAAAAACTCGGTAACATCTGACTGCACATCTTCAGTTTTCCTCGTTGCTTTTTCTGCCAGCAGTTGCAGGGAACGGTTAATCAGGGCAGACAGGGAAAAGTGGTAATTACGCTCCAGAACAATATGGATGATACCAATGGCTGCACGGCGCAGGGCATAGGGGTCAGCAGAACCGGTGGGAATCAGACCAACACTGAAACAGCCGCAAATGCTGTCCAGCTTGTCGGCAATGGAAACCAGGGCACCAACATCCGATGCCGGCAGTTCGCCACCAGCCTGAGTGGGCAGGTAATGCTCGGCAATGGCATTGGCAACTTCACTGTCAATCCCTTCCAAAATAGCGTATTCGCGCCCCATAATCCCCTGCACTTCGGGAAACTCACCCACCATGCCAGAAACAAGATCTGCCTTGCACAGGTAAGCTGCTTCACCCGCCTTATCGGCAACTGTTGGGCAAAGTTTTTCTGCCAGCTCAATGGCCAGGGTGCGAAAACGCTCCATCTTTTCATAGGATGTACCAAGCTTTTGCTGATAAACCACAGCTTTAAGTGATTCGGTACGGTCAGCCAGCCTTACCTTCTGATCCTCTTCGTAGAAGAATCTGGCATCGGAAAGACGGGCACGCAGTACCCGCTCGTTACCCCTGACAACCACAGCCGGATCCTCGGCAACTGTGTTTGGCACTGTAATAAAGTATGGCAGCAGCTTGCCATGCTCATCCACTGTTGAAAAATACCGCTGGTGCGAGCGCATGGAGGTAATCAGCACCTCTTTGGGTACCACCAGAAACTCTGCCGGAATAGTGCCGGTAATTGCACTGGGGTACTCCACCAGGTAAGTAACTTCATCCAGCAAAGCTTCATCAGCCAGCAAACAACCGCCTGTAGCCTTGGCAGCCTTTTCAACCTCTTGCCGGATAATCTGCTTGCGCTGGTTTTGATCAACAATTACAAAATGCCGCTCACACTCTGCCAGATATTGTTCAAAGCTGTTTACTGTGAAGTTCTGGTTTGCCATAAAGCGGTGACCGCAAGAGATATTGCCGCTTTTAACAGGTCCAAAGGCAAAGGGAATCACCTGTCCATCAAAAAGTGCCACTATCCAGTGCACCGGACGGGCAAAACGGATCTCAAGATCTGACCAGCGCATTGATTTTTTAAATGGTATTGAGGCAACAAGCTCGGGCAAAAGTTCTTGCAGCAGTGCTGACACAGGACGACCACTTTCAGTTTTTGTAACTGACAGATACTCGCCTTTATCAGTATTGATAACCTGCAAGTCCGCAACATCAACACCCTGCCCGCGGGCAAAGCCTTCTGCTGCTTTGGTTGGCTTGCCCTCTGCATCAAAGGCAGCTTTTTTGGATGGTCCCATGGCAGTCACTTCTGCATCCGGTTGCAGCTCAGGCAATCCACGCACCAGCAGAACCAGACGGCGGGGTGTACCCATTGTCACGATTTCATCAAAACAAAGGCGGGCTGCGGTCAGCTCCTTGCGGATCATATCTTCCATTGACTTCAACGCCCTGGGTACAAATCCGGCAGGGATTTCCTCTGCCCCTATCTCAAGCAGTAACTCCTTGGCCATGACTATTTACCCCCTTTCAGCATCGGGTAGCCCAGCCGTTCCCGCTGCCGGACATATGCTTCAGCGCAAAGCTTGGCAACATTACGCACCCGACCGATGTAGGAGGCACGCTCGGTTACCGAAATGGCACCACGGGCATCCAGCAGGTTAAAGGCGTGTGAACATTTCATGACAAAATCATAGGCAGGAAACACCAGGTCTTTTTCTGCCAGCCGGATGCACTCCTTTTCAAAACTGGTGAAAGATTCCAAAAGCAGCGGCACATTGGCTTCTTCAAAATTATAGGTGGAAAACTCCACTTCGGTCTGATGGTGAATATCGCCGTATTTCACGCCTTTTACCCACTCAAGATCGTAAACATTATCAACACCTTGCAGGTACATGGCGATCCGCTCACAACCGTAGGTGATTTCACCGGAAACCGGCTTCAGATCAATGCCACCTGCCTGCTGGAAATAGGTGAACTGGGTAATTTCCATCCCGTCCAGCCAGACTTCCCAGCCCAGCCCCCATGCTCCCAGGGTGGGAGATTCCCAGTCATCTTCCACAAAACGGATATCATGTTGATTGGGATTAATGCCAAAAGCACGCAGGCTGTCCAGGTAAAGCTCAACTATGTTGGTGGGAGATGGCTTCATAATCACCTGAAACTGGTAATAATGTTGCAGCCGGTTGGGGTTTTCACCATAGCGTCCGTCAGTGGGGCGGCGGGAAGGCTCAACATAAGCCACGTTCCAGGGTTCAGGTCCCAAAACCCGCAAAAAGGTGGCAGGGTTAAATGTACCCGCCCCTTTTTCAGTATCATAGGGCTGTTGAATGACACATCCCTGCTTTGCCCAGTAGCCTTGTAAGGAAAGAATCAGATCCTGAAACGTCACAGCTATAACCTCCTGCCAGATAAATTGCTAATTGGTTTAGGTGAATTTTACGGAAGAAAACAGAAGAGTGTTAAAATAGCAGCCTGCAACAGTGGTGGTCAAGAATAAGAAATGAATTTTTAATAGATCAGCCAAACAATTCTTGACAAGATCACCCGATTATTTGATTATTAAATAAGAATTTTACTTGGAGGGACATTATGCTAAGTCCAGAACAGAGCAGCATCAGTCAGGAAATGGAAAAATTCATTATTCACTGCAAACAAGCAGGTCTGAAAGTTACCCATCAGCGCACCATTATTTATCGTGAACTGCTGCAACGTCCGGATCACCCTGCTGCTGAAACAATCCATAAACGGATTACCAAAGAAGTGCCTTCAATTTCACTGGACACGGTATACCGCACCCTTGCCACACTTGAACAACATGGGCTGGTAAAACGTATCCAGACCGCCGAAAGCCAGGCACGTTTTGAGGCAGCAATTTTCCCACACCATCACCTTATCTGCTCAGCCTGCAAGGATGTGATGGATATTGTATGGCCTGAATTTGATCAGATAGAGCTACCAGCATCAATCCATGACTGGGGAGCCATCAGCTCTAAAAATGCCGTAATGTACGGAGTATGCACAAACTGTCAGGCGCGCTGCTGAAAGAAACCACCACCTTGACTGACCAAAACCTTGCCACAACTGCCAGCAGCACACCTGTTTTAGTAATATCAGCAGTACCAACAGAGCTTGAACTGCTGATCTCCTCTTTGTGTAATCCGCAAAAAAACACCGATCCGGTCTGGCAAGTCACAAGCGGGCAAATCGACAGACAGCAACTGTTTTGTGCTGTTGCCGGAATCGGCACCACCAATGCTGCCGCTGCCACAGCCGTACTGATTGAAAGAATCCGACCGCAAATAGTGCTTAATATCGGCTGTGGCGGAGCTTTTGCAGGTAGTGAGCTACAAGTGGGGGATCTGGCTGTTGCCTACCATGAGGTTTTTGCTGATCTCGGGGTAATAGCACCTGAAGGCTGGCTGGATTTGTCAGACCTGGGCTTTGCCATGCTAGCCACAGCAGGTGACAAATATTACAACTGTATCCCGCTGGATGAAGCCCTTGCCAACAAGGCATTGTACCATGCCCAAAAAGCAGGTATACGGGCAAAGGCAGGCATTTTTGCCACAGTAGCCAGTTGCAGCGGCACTGCCCTGCGGGGTGAGGAACTACTGCAACGGTACCAGCCGATCTGTGAAAATATGGAAGGGGCAGCAGTGGCAGCGGTCTGTTTGCGCTACAATATCCCCTGCATTGAGCTGCGGGGCATCAGTAATCTGGTGGAGGATAGGGACTTGACACGCTGGAACATCCCTCTTGCTGTAACAGTTGCCCAGCGCGCTGCTTTAAGCCTGCTGGCAGAACCTGGCTTGCCGTGAAACACCTGCCGACAAGTTTACAGGAAGCCCGCAAACGTGGCTGGTCAGAGCTGGATATCATCTTTGTCTATGGCGATGCCTACATTGACCATCCTGCATTTGGCGTACCGCTTCTGGCACGCTGGCTGGAGGCTGCCGGTTTCAGAGTGGGTATTATCCCCCAACCGGATTGGCAGAGTAAGGAAGCGTTTACGGTGCTGGGGCGACCACGTCTTTTTTTTGCCGTTGCAGCCGGTGCAATGGATTCACTGGTTGCCCATTACACCCCGCGCAAAAAACTTCGCCACGATGATGCCTACACACCTGGCAACCGCCACGGTGCCCGCCCCAACCGTGCCACCATAGTCTATACCAGCCGGTTAAAAGAGGCTTACCGTGATGTAAATGTGATTATCGGTGGCATAGAAGCATCCTTGCGCCGCCTTGCCCATTATGATTACTGGGATGACAAGGTGCGCCGCTCCATCCTGCTGGACAGTAAGGCTGACCTGCTCTGCTTCGGTATGGCAGAACAGACCTTGTTGACCATTGCCCAAAGAATGCAAAAAGGCGAACAGCTTGCCACTATTAAAGACCTGCCAGGCACAGCCTATGCAGGGCAGACATCACCGGAAAACGCAATCTTGCTGCCTTCATTTGAAGCTGCAAGTAATAACAAAGCTGATTATGCTGCTGCTTTCAAAATGATGGAGGCAGAACAAAATCCCTGGTGCGGACGACCGCTGGTGCAGCCCCACGGTAACCGCCTGATCATCTGCCAGCCCCCTGCCTTGCCACTGGACACCAAAACCCTGGACAGAATCTACAACCTGCCTTTTACCCGCGAACCACACCCATCATACAAAGAGCCGATTCCCGCCTTTGAACAAATCCGCTTATCCATAACCACCCACCGTGGCTGTTTCGGCGGCTGCGCTTTTTGTGCCATTGCCAGCCATCAGGGTAAATTTATTCAATCCCGCTCTGCTCGATCTGTTGTAAAAGAAACCGGTCAGTTATCACAAAAAAGCTGGTTTAGCGGCAGTTTAAGCGACCTGGGCGGTCCCACTGCCAATATGTACGGCCTTTTTTGCAATGCCAAAGATAATGGCAAAAGCTGTCGCCGAACCAGTTGCCTGTATCCGGAAGTCTGCAAAAACCTGCATACCAATGACAACCAGGCACTAAACATGCTGCAAGCTGTAACAAAACAGCAGGCAATCAGGCATATTACCATCTCATCGGGCATCCGTTACGACCTGCTGGAAAGGCAAAAAAACTACTTCAGACAACTTGCGGCACAACATACCGGCGGTTTGCTGAAAGTGGCACCCGAGCACCTTGCCCAGCAGGTGGTACAGCTGATGCGCAAACCCAAAGCCGATTGCTTTGAACGTTTCCTCAAACAGTTCCGTGAAGAAAGCCGCCGACTTGGCAAACGTCAGGCAGTTGTGCCTTATCTGATTTCGGGGCACCCGGGTTGCAGGCTGGAAGATATGTTTTATCTTACGGAAGAACTGAAACGGCTAGGCTTAAAAGTGGAACAAGTACAGGAGTTTACCCCCACTCCGGCAACTGCCTCAACCTGCATGTACCATACCGGCATTGACCCGGAAACCGGCAAACCAGTATATGTTGCAAAAACCGACCGCGAAAAAATAATGCAAAAAGCGGTGCTGCTCTGGCACCTGCCAGAACAAAGGCAGAAATTGCGGCATATGCTTTTAAAAGATGGGCGTAAGGATTTGCTGAAAAGACTGGAGAAGCTGACTATTTAAAACCAGTTTTCGGTACTGTTTACAGGGACATTTACAGGGGCATTTACAGTTTTTTCAGGGTTAACAGGCTTTTGAAAAACGTTATGAGGAAGGCTGGATACAAGGCGCAGGTCACGCAGCGACGAGGCATAACATTTAAAGTTAGCCGAGGAAGCTTGTGACCTTGCAACAAAGTAGACAGCCTCCGCAGTAGTTTTTAAAAGCTCTGTCAATAAAAGACAGAGAATTTTGACCCCTGTCATAACATTTCCCACAGTTTTACTGTACCTTCAAAACATGACCGCACCAAACAGGCAGCAGCTAAAAGATATTAAAATCATCGCCAATTTTACCCAGGTCTGGTGCAAAGGGCACAGTCATCCAGAGCGAGGCGAATATCAACTGCCTGGCAGTTTAAAGCCGGTTAAGCTTTGTAAAGAGTGTGCCGATTTTGTGGGCTATGCTGTTACCCGCCGGTTTAAATGTCCGCTTGAGGCAGAAAAGCCAAGTTGCAAGCATTGCCGCATCCATTGCTATGCACCACGTGAGCGGGAGCTGGTACGCAAAATAATGGCATGGTCAGGCAGAAAAATGGTAATGCGGGGGAGGCTGGATTATCTTTGGCATTATTTTTTTTAGTTTTCGGAAGGCATCCACGTTAATACTGCGTGCAAAATGACTTAAATTTTTTCCATGCAATTAAATATAAAACCTGTTGAACCAATGCAGTAAAACAACAAAACATAAAGGAGAACAAAACAAATGCTCAGAAAAATCATAAAAATTGATGAAGAAAAGTGTGATGGCTGCGGCGAGTGTGTACCATCCTGCGCCGAAGGGGCTATCCAGATTATTGATGGCAAGGCAAAGCTGGTTGCTGATAATCTTTGTGACGGGCTTGGTGCCTGCCTGGGGGATTGCCCGCAAGATGCCATCCTGATTGAGGAGCGTGAAGCAGATGCCTTTGATGAAGAGGCAGTTGCCAAACATCTTGAGCAACAGGAAAAGCCTGCCAGCAGCGGCAATGCTTTACACGATCTTGCCAAAAGTCTTGGTATTGGCGGTGGTTGTCCTGGCTCACGGATGATGAGCTTTGCCAAGCCTGCTGCATCCTGTTGCACGCCAGCACAGGCAGATAAGCCCAAAGGCAGCAGCCAAAGCAAGCTGACGCAGTGGCCGGTGCAACTGCACCTGGTATCCACCACCGCACCTTATTTCCAGGGTGCTGATCTGCTGATTACCGCTGACTGTGTACCCATAGCATATGCCGGTTATCATGATGATTTTCTGGATGGCAAAGCAGTAATCATGGGTTGTCCCAAGCTGGATGACAATCAGTTTTATCTGCAAAAAATGACCGAAATTTTTTCAAAATCAGATATTAAAAGTATTACTGTACTGAAAATGGAAGTACCCTGTTGCGGTGGTATCAGCATGGCAGCCCGCAGTGCCTTGGCTGCTTCTGGCAAAAAGATTCCGTACAAGGAAATTACCATCGGTATTCAGGGTAATATTAAAAACGAAGCAAGTTTGTAAACGGAGGCAATGATTGGACAGCGCATTACAACCAATGACCGCCGAATCTGTAAAGCTGTTGCTGGAAGAAGCCGGTGCGAAGCAGGTTATGGCACGCTCAGGAAGATCAGAGCATTACAGCGCACCGCGTGAATTTTCGTTTGAAGTAAAGGCGTTTTTCCCAAACGGTCTTTGCCTGCATACCATTGCCAGACAGTTTAATTATCGTGACCCATGGGAAGCCAGCGGTCGGGTAAATGATCTGGTGGATGTAACCCTTTTGCGGGATGGTCAGTTAAGTGAACTGCCCAAAGGTTACAAATGGTTTCAGGATACAGACGAAGAGATCGGGCTTGATGAAGAGACGCTGCGTGAACTTGCTGAAGCAATAAGAGCGGTTAACCCCAAACTGTATGAGCTGCAACAACTAACCGGCGATTTGTGAAGGATGTAAAAAGGCAGCCAAAACGGCTGCCTTTTATATATAAACTGAGCTGACCTATTCAAATAGCGGTGTAGAAAGATACCGCTCGGCACCATCCGGCAAAATCACCACAATGGTTTTACCTGCAAACTCCGGCAGTTTGGCAAGCCTTACAGCTGCTGCTGCTGCCGCACCGCTGGAGATTCCCACCAGCAACCCCTCTTCACGGGCAAGCCTGCGGGCAAACTGCATGGCATCCTCACTGGTTACCTGCTCCACCCTGTCAATCATGGTCAAATCAAGGGTTTCAGGTATAAAGCCTGCACCAAGCCCCTGTATTTTGTGCGGTGCCGGCTGCAATGGCTGACCAGCAAGATGTTGGCTAATTACCGGACTTTCCTTTGGTTCCACTGCCACAGACAGTATCTGCTTGCCACACTTTTGCTTGATATGGCGGGAAACACCGCTAATGGTGCCACCTGTACCTACACCGGACACAAAAACATCAATCGCCCCATCGGTATCCTGCCAGATTTCAGGTCCGGTGGTCTTTTCATGAATTTCAGGGTTAGCCGGATTTTTAAACTGCTGCGGGATAAAATACCGCTCTGGCTCGGCTGCTGCCATTGCCTCAGCCCTGGCTATCGCCCCTTTCATCCCCTCTGCACCAGGTGTAAGAATCAGATTGGCACCAAGTGCTGCCAGCACCCTGCGCCGCTCAATACTCATGGTTTCCGGCATGGTTAAAGTAAGCTTATAGCCACGGGCAGCAGCCACATAGGCAAGCGCAATTCCGGTATTGCCTGAAGTAGGCTCCACAATCTCAACGCCAGGCTTCAGTATGCCGCGTTTTTCGGCATCGTTAAGCATATTGGCACCAATACGGCATTTGACTGAATAGGCAGGGTTGCGTGCCTCAATTTTAGCCAGCACTGTTGCGCTGGCTCTGTCAGTTACCCTGTTTAAACGAACAAGCGGTGTGTTGCCAATGGATTGTGGATTGTCATCAAATATCCTGCTCATGTTGTTCCCCTTCTTTTGTATTGTTCCTTCAACGACTTGTTATATTTAGCAGAAACCGGTTCGCTGGTATACCACATAAAACAGGTAGGCAATATAATTTATCCTGAGTAGTGATTTCAGGCATATGCTATTCTGTGTCTTTTCAAATCTGAAAGGTGCCTCAAAATCCAATGTACGGTCTGCATGAAGATGCAATAAAAGGTAAGGCCTATGACACCCGTTTGCTGCTGCGTCTTGCAAAATGGCTGACGCCTTACCGCTGGCAGCTTGGCGGTATTTTATTAACCTTGCCACTGATTGCCGCCTGCCGTCTGGCTCAACCGCTGATTATCAAACATGCCATTGACAACGCAATCGTACCTGGTCAGCTTAACCTGCTATTTGCTCCGGCATTACTTTTTTTGCTGCTTTTGCTTGCCGAATCACTTTTTACCTGGTTTGAAGTTTACGGGCTGCAAGCCATTGGGCAAAAAGTGATGGCCTGCCTGCGTAACAGGCTTTTTGAGCGGCTGCTGCATCTGCCGGCACGCTGGTTTGATCACACACCAGCAGGTGGTGCTGTTACGAGATTAACCAGTGATATTGAAGCATTGGGTGAGATGTTTGCAGCCGGCATAATTACTGTTGTGGCAGATTTTTTTCTGCTCATCGGCATTGTGATAGCCATGCTCTGGATGACCCCGACCCTTTCACTGGTTACTTTTACCATTTTACCACCGCTGATTCTGGCGGTCTGGCTTTTCCGCCACAACATGCGGCGGGCATACCGTGAGGTGAGGGCACACCTGGGCAGGCTTAACGCCAACCTTGCCGAAGTTACCAGTAACATTACAGTTGTGCAGAGTTTTGGCAGAGAAACCGAGGAAAAGAAGCGGTTTAATACCCTTAATCAGGCCTACCGTGATGCCAACCTGCCGGTTATCGGTTGGGATGCCTCGCTTTACGCTGTTGTAGAAATGTTTTCAGCACTGGCCATAGCCCTGATTATCTGGTATGGCGGCGGGCAGTTGGTGCAGGGTGCATTAACTTTTGGTACTTTGGTTGCATTTATCCAGTATATTGAAAAGTTTTTCACGCCCATCAGGGATCTGTCTGCCAAATATGGCGTAATGCAAGGCACAATGGCAGCACTGGAGCGAATATTTGCGCTGCTTGATGAAAAAACAGAGGCAGAAAGCATCATCCATCCGGCAAAGCAGAATATTGTTGCAATCGAGCCGAATCGGGCGGTACAAACAGTGCAGCCAAAACCTTTTATTGAATTTAAGGATGTATGTTTTGCCTATCGTCAGGGTGAGCCTGTACTGCAAAATTTTAACTTGTCGGTCAGACAGGGCGAACGTGTGGCACTGGTGGGCAAAAGTGGTAGCGGCAAAACCACAATCACCAGATTACTTGAACGCTTTTATGAGGTACAATCCGGTAAAATCCTGCTCCACGGTACTGAAATACAAATGCTTTCGCTGGCCGAGCTGCGCAGCCAGATGACCTTTGTACCCCAGGAACCGTTTGTTTTTGCAGGTACAATAACCTTTAACATATCACTGGGAGACGAAACTGCCGCACGTAATGTACGTAAAGCTGCTGCCCTTACAGGTGCCGACCGTTTCATTGAAAGGCTGCCCCACAAATACGAAACCATCCTGACTGAGCGGGGTACCAATCTCTCACTGGGTGAGCGACAGCTTTTATCATTTGCCCGCGCCATAGCTTTTAATCCGCAGCTGCTGGTGCTTGATGAAGCAACCGCATCAGTTGACAGCAAAACCGAAGAACTTATCCAGACAGGTCTTAAACAACTTTTGACAGGTCGCACTGCCCTGGTAATTGCCCATCGCCTGTCCACTGTGCGTGATGCTGATAAAATAGTAGTAATCAATAACGGGCATGCGGTAGAAGAAGGTACACACGCGCAGCTTCTGGAAATGGGTGGAGAGTACAGCAAGCTTTACGCAAGCAGTATTTTGTAATTAAATACAAAGTTGAGGAGAGTTATGAAGCACAATCTGTATATTCTTTTACTCCTGCTAACCATTGCTTTTTCCGGTGGATGCAGCACCATTAAGCCGGAAGTACTGGATCTGGCGCAACTTGACCATAAAGCAACCCTGCACAGCCTGACTGCCGATCTGGATATCAGCTTTAAAAGTAAAAAGAAAAGCGGCTCTGCCCGCGGTATGATGGTTTACAAACAACCTGATCTTTACCGTTTTGTGCTTTTAAGCCCATTTGGCAACACCCTGATGGAAGCTGCCCTGGCAGGCAATCAGCTCACCCTTGTCTATCCATCAAAAAAAGTTGCTTTCAGCGGAGATGTCAACACCTTGCCCCCTGGTGTTGGCCATGAAGCCTGGAAGCTGCTGCCCTGGATGTTTGAACAACAATCGCTTCCTGGTCTGACAATCTCGCAACAAACCACAGCTGGTACAACGACCTTGTTTTATGATAACGGTCTGGCAAGCGAGAAAAAAAACAGCCAGGGTGATGGTATTTCCTACGCAGATTATGCAGTGCTAAAAGGGCTGGCAGTTGCCACAACATACGAATTTGTAACCAGTGGCAAAGAATGGGTCCGGTTACGGTTACATGACCCTGAAATAAACCCTGAACTTGATTTGTCGGTATTTTCACCCAATCTGAAAGGATTATGGGTGTTACCGCTAGCCATGCTGCCAAAAGAATAGCCCATGTTGGTATAGCTTCCATGTTTGAATTTATCCGTAAAAACAGACTGTTTTTTATCGCTGGCATTGGTCTGCTGGCCGCTTTACTGGTCTATACCCTTAACCTGCCTAGGGTGGAAAAGGCCAACCTTGTGGAACGTGCTGCCGGCAATATTATGGCTCCTGTTCAGGCAGAAGCCAGCCGCGCCGCCGCATTTCCTCTGCGCATCTGGAACGAATATCTGTCACTGGTGGGCGTAGCCAGGGAAAACCAGCTACTAAAGGATGATATCCGCACAATGAACGAACGGCTGGCTTTGCTGGAAGAGACCAGGCAGGAAAACCAGCGACTGACAGCATTACTTAACCTGAAGGACAAAGCTGTTGAAAAAACTGTTTCTGCACGGGTAATTGGTGAAGATGTCACTCCCTGGTTTAAGACCATAACCATTAACTGCGGTTTTGATGATGGTGTGCAGGACGGGATGCCAGTGCTGGCAGCCGGTGGAATCGTGGGGCGCACAATCAAGGTTTCTGCCGGTTCAAGCAAAGTAATGTTGCTGACAGATAATGCCAGCGGAATTTCTGCCATTATTCAACGCTCGCGGGCACGTGGTGTTGTAAAAGGTAAAGGTGAAGATCTTTGCTCCCTTGAATTTGCCATGCGCGGTGAAGATGTACAGGTGGGGGATCAGGTAGTAAGCTCAGGCCTGGGTGGTGTTTTTGCAAAAGGACATCTGATAGGCGAGGTAACCATGGTTAAAAAAGGGGAATTTGGTGTTTTCCAGACTGTAACCATACGCCCTTCAGTAAACATATCACGGCTTGAAGAAGTACTGGTGGTGCTACACAAATCTGTAGAATAAAACAAGGCTTTGCAGGATTACCCCATCAAAATACCAGCGAATGAACAACTATATTAAATTCACAACTCTAATTATACTTGCGGTTGTATTGCAAACCTCAATTTTACCCCATTATATAATTGCGGCTTACAAGCCAGATCTGCTGCTTGTAATAATGGTTTATCTGGCACTACGGACACCTGCAAACCATACTGTTTTTTCAGCCTATTTGCTGGGATTGTTAAAAGATGTTCTTGGTGGAATATACCTAGGGCTGAACGGATTTTCCTTTGTGCTGTTTTGTCTGCTGTTAAAAGCTGTGTCTGATCGCCTGTACGTACAAAGCTCAATACTGTACGTACTTACAGTGGGTGCAGCCACAGCCATCACCACGATAATCAACCTGCTGCTGCTGATTATTTTCTCACAGGGTGAAAACCTGATTACCGCAGCAGCTACTTTGCTTTTACCCCATCTGCTGATGAACATGTTTATTGCATCAATAGTCACTGCCATGCCCCGCTACTTTGCACCTTTGGATTCAAAATGAGCAAAAAACAACGCTATGTAAGAGATAACACACAATCAAAACGCCGCACTGTACCACTTACCATCGTCATAACTACTTTTTTTATACTGCTTTTGATGCGGCTTTGGTATTTGCAGGTTATCAAAGTTGATGATTATCAGATGATGTCAGAAAATAACCGTCTGCGCTTTTTGCCGGTTGCTGCCTCCCGTGGCGTGCTGATGGACAGAAACGGTACGGTACTGGTCAACAACCGTCCGTCTTTCAGCATTTCAATCATTCCCCAGGAAGTACAGGATCTTGAAGCTTTACTGGACAGGCTTGCCAGCCTGCTGTCTTTAAATCGCAAGGAACTTGCCGAACGCTGGACAAAATCCAGAGAACGCAGCCGCTACTATCCTGTTGTTATTGCCTCCAACATATCCAGAGAACAGGTGGAAATCATTGAAGAAAACCGACTTTTACTGCAAGGGATAGATGTAAGCATGAAACCGGTACGGGAATATGCACTGGGTAATACCGCTTCCCACCTTTTGGGACATATTGGAGAGATATCAGAAAAAGAACTGGCACTGGCAGGTTACGAACAGTTTAACCCTGGTGATTATGTTGGCAAAAACGGCATAGAAAAAGCATGGGAGCAAGAGCTGCATGGTGCAGATGGCGGCAAGCAGCTTGAAGTTGATTCAAGGGGACGTATCTTACGGGTTATTTCTGAAAAAAATCCACAGGTTGGCAACAGCCTTGTACTTACAATTGACAGCCGGCTACAGCGTGAAGCTGAGGCAGCCTTTAACGAGCAGGCCGGTGCAGCCATTGTGATGGATGTTAAAAGCGGTGAAGTACTTGCATTTGTGAGCAGTCCCAACTTTGACCCTGCTCTTTTCAGCAGCCGGATACCGGTTAATGTATGGAAAGGTTACCTTGAAGACAAACGCAGACCACTGGAAAACAAGGCCATTGCCGGACAGTACCCGCCGGGCTCCACGTTTAAAATCCTCACTGCACTTGCCGGTCTGGAGGCTGGCCTGATCAATGAAAACAGTGCTGTTTTTTGCGATGGTGCCTACACCATGGGTGGCAACAGGTTTCGCTGCTGGCTACATGCCGGACATGGCAATGTTAATCTCAAACGCTCGCTTAAAGAATCATGTGATGTTTATTATTACAGGCTTGGCGAGCAGTTGGGGGTTGACAAAATAGCAGCCCTTGCCGAACGTTTTCATCTTGGCAAACCATTGGGAATCGGGCTTGTTGGCGAAAAAGGCGGGCTTATCCCCACGGTTGCCTGGAAGCAGAAAAGATTTGGCAAAAAATGGTTCAGCGGCGAAACCCTGCCTGTTGCCATTGGTCAGGGCTACCTGCTGACGACACCATTGCAACTGGCTTCTATGATAGCCACCATTGCCAATGATGGCACTGTAATGCGACCACATCTGGTGAAGCGGCTGGTGGATCCTGAAGGTGCGCTGCTGCATGAGTTTGAACCTGAAACAATCGGTAAAACCAACATAAATCCCCGCAATCTGAAACTTGTCCAGCAAAGCCTGTACGCAGTTGTCAACGACCCGGGCGGTACTGGCGGCAATGCACGGCTTTGGGATCAGAAAGTGGCTGGCAAAACCGGTACATCACAGGTTGTTAAACTGGATGCCCAAAGAAAGCGCAAATCCGGCTACCAATATCAGGATCATGCCCTTTTTGTAGCCTATGCTCCCTTTGACAAGCCGGAAGTTGCCATTGCCGTTGTGGTTGAGCATGGCGGCGGTGGCGGTGCTGTGGCTGCACCGATTGCCGGCAGAATCCTACGCCATTATTTTGATCTGCAAAATCCGGACTTTGTAAACGGGACTTTAAAAACCGGTAAACCGGATGAAGAAGAGACACCTGCACCAGAACAGGACACTGACACTGACCCTGAAACCCCGCTTACACCGCAAGATGTTGAGCCACCACCCACTGGAGAAGAACAACAATGATTGACCGCCGCCTGATTACCAATTTTGACTGGATTCTTGTTGGTCTGGTTGTAACCATCTGCCTGGCAGGTGTGGTCAGTATTTACAGTGCAGCCTCCTCTTACCAGATGTCTGGCACGCCTTTTTACATCAAGCAACTTTACTGGCTTGGCTTTGGACTGGTTTTATCAACACTTGTTGCTTCCATTGATTACCATATCCTTGAAGACCTTTCTTACGGGTTTTACTGCGTTGCTTTGCTTTTACTGCTAGCTGTATTTTTAACAGGCAAAACATCAATGGGAGCCACCCGCTGGCTGCACCTTGGTTTTTTTTCAATACAGCCCTCCGAGCTGATGAAGATAGTGATTATTATTACTTTTGCCCGCTTTTTTAACAACCACCAGCCACACGGTGGACTTACCATACGTGACCTCTTGTTACCCCTTGCCCTACTGGCAATTCCATCTTTACTGATTATGAAGCAGCCGGATTTGGGAACTGCCATACTGGTGATTCTGATTGCACTAACAATGGCATTTTTTGTTGGTCTGCGCTTTGGCACTATCGTAACTTTTGTACTGGTTACCATACCGATTGCCTGGATTGGCTGGTCTTTTCTGCTGAAACCGTACCAGAAAAACCGCGTGCTGGACTTTCTGAATCCGGAACGCTCACGACTTGGCAGCGGTTATCATATTATCCAAAGTAAAATAGCGGTGGGCTCGGGAGGATTTTGGGGTAAAGGCTACATGCAGGGTACCCAATCCCAGCTCCGTTTTTTACCGGAGCAACATACAGATTTTGTATTTTCAGTGTTTGCCGAGGAATGGGGGTTTATGGGGGTACTGCTGCTGATAGTTTTTTACTTCAGCCTGATTATGTGGAGCCTGAACATTGCACGGCGTTGTAACGACCGTTTTGGCAGCCTGCTGGCAGTGGGGGTTACTGCCATGCTTTTCTGGCATACGGTGATAAACATTGGCATGGTCATCGGTATTTTTCCAGTGGTTGGAGTACCGCTGCCATTTTACTCCTATGGCGGAACCTCCATGATCACTTCAATGGTGGGCATAGGGATACTACAAAGTATAAGTATGCGACGCTTTATGTTTTAGCTACCACATGTAAGTATGAAGGCAGGAACAAATTTGTATGGGATTGTCGGGGGTAGGTAGGCAGGGTCATTTAGAAGCTAACGTAAAATATATGGGTTATGACCGGAGCAGATGGCTGTGGCAATTGAGAACAAACGTTAGGGGCTTAAAATAATGATATCAATATTTGATTGCACCACTACAAACATTTTGGTAACCTTAATTCGTGAATAAATCCCACCGAACCATACTGCTTACTATCTTTTCGCTACCGGCTCCAGCAACTTTGGAATGGAGAAAAATTGAATCATTGTTCATTGCACTTGGTGCACAAAAAATTGAAGGCAAAGGTTCAAGGGTCAGGTTTGAGCTAAACGGCATTATTGGTACCTTTCACCGACCACATCCGGCAAAAGAAGCCAAGCCATATCAGGTTAAAGACGCAAGAACGTTTCTTGAGAATGCAGGAGTAAAACCATGAGCACAATGACATTCAAGGGGTATGCTGCAAAAATCGAGTATAGTGACGAAGACGCATGTTTTATCGGACATATTACTGGCATCAAAGATGTTATTG
>JAVERM010000146.1:0-4178 GCA_034007105.1 Trichlorobacter sp. | reverse complement strand
TTGACATGACTGTAAAACTAAATGAACACACCTGGCTTTTTGAATTTAAGGTTGTGGAGCTGGTACCCAAAGGCAAAGCCATAGAACAGTTGCGTGAGCGTAACTATGCCCAGAAATACCTTGGCAGCGGATCAGTACATCTGGTGGGGGTGGAGTTTAGCAAAGATGAGCGCAATATTGTGGGCTTTGATACACAGACAATGTGAGGGGAAAAAAGTCCGACAGGCTCCTAATACCACTGCCATCCCCATTTGTTGAAATAATGAATCATGCTGCATATATGTGTCAAAGTCATCCTGATCTGTCTGGCAGAAGCCCGCTGCCAAAGATGTGTTACAGATGCAAAAGGGTAGTATACGGTAGCAAAGCCTGCTTGCTGTAACCTGTTGCACAGATCAAAATCCTCAAAGTACATGAAATAACGCGGATCAAAGCCGCCTGCCTGCTCAAAGGCTGCCCTTCTAAGCAGCATAAATGCTCCGCTCATGCTTTCCACCTCACATAACTGCGTATAATCGGTATCCCGCATTTCATGGTGCGCCATCCGTTGTTTCAGGCCTGTTGTCAGTAACCGGTCGGGCAGGCGACGCAATAAAATATCCAGCACCGTTGGTTTGCGGCGGTTCAGATACTGAATTGAACCATCACTGTTCAGGATTTTAGGAGCCAGCAGACCAATATCAGGATGCTGTTGCAGGTAAGCAACCATCTTGGGCAAGCTATCAGGTGACATGATAATGTCAGGATTGATTACAAGGTGAAAATCTGCATAACCGGCAAGCTGTACAGCCAGATTATGCCCTTTGCCGTAACCCAGATTACGGTCGACAAACCGGTATGTTACCTGAGGGTAGGCAGCGAAAAAGCGGGCAAGGGTTGCTTTGGGGGAATTATCCACCACCACAAGGTGCAGATTATCCGGCAGGCTTTGCAAAAGACTTTCCAGCATTGCAGGCGGATTATCATAAACCACCAGTGAAGCAGTGCAGTTATACGGTATGTCAGCCTCTTTTGCCTGCAAATCCGGCAGACCTTTATGGTATGAATCAGTATGGCAAGGCATCTGGTGATACTGCTGATTATCAGACATCAGCTTAAACTTGAAAGTTTGGACATATTGCATGACTATATTATAGATTGTTTGCATCTGGAAACCGTACAAAAAAACAGGAGATATACAGATATATGACCATATTTACCAATCATCCGGCACTGCCGAGGGAAAAATCATCACCAGCCAGGAAAGGGATCATCCTGGCCGGAGGTTCAGGTACACGGCTGCATCCAGCCACCCTTGCCATCAGTAAACAGTTATTGCCTGTGTATGACAAGCCGATGATCTATTACCCGCTTTGCACACTACTGCTGGCAGGAATACGGGATATACTGATCATCAGCACTCCGCAGGATACGCCCCGCTTTGAGCAGTTGCTGGGCAACGGCAGCCAATGGGGGATAAATCTGCAATATGCGGTACAACCCAGCCCTGACGGGTTGGCGCAGGCCTTTCTGATCGGAGAGGATTTTCTTGATGGTGCCCCCAGTGCCCTGGTGCTTGGTGATAATATTTTCTATGGGCACGATTTTTACAAGCTACTTGCCAATGCTATGCAGCGTAGTGCTGGTGCCAGTGTATTTGCCTACCATGTTCAGGACCCGCAGCGTTATGGTGTGGCAGAATTTGATGCAGCAGGTCGGGTACTTTCCCTGGAGGAAAAACCCCAAAATCCCAAAAGCAACTATGCTGTCACCGGGCTTTATTTTTACGATCATCAGGTGGTTGAGCTGGCCAGACAGATGAAACCTTCGCCACGGGGCGAGCTGGAGATCACTGATCTTAACTGTCTGTACCTGAAGCAAGGGCAGCTAAATGTGGAGATAATGGGACGGGGCTATGCCTGGCTGGATACAGGAACCCATGAAAGCCTGCTGGAGGCAGGTCAATATATTGCAACCCTTGAACACCGCCAGGGGCTCAAAATCGCCTGTCCCGAAGAGATTGCCTGGCGTTACGGCTGGATTGATGCGGCACAGCTTGCAGAGCTGGCGCAGTCACTGATAAAAAGCAGTTACGGTCAGTATCTGCTGCAACTGCTGAAAGAGCGTCCATAGCCATCATATGTTACCGGAAGGGATAAAAGTGCCTGTTGATATGCACCACGCCGCTGCAAATACACTTTTGTCTGTTGTCTGCCCCATGTACAACGAGGAAGAAGCCCTGGCATCATTTTTCATGCGGCTTTTGCCAGTGCTGGAGCAGACCGGGCAGCCCTTTGAGATTGTCTGCGTTAACGATGGCAGCAGTGATAATACCCTGGAGCAGTTACATGCAGCCCGTAGCCAATATCCTCAACTTGTAATTTTGAATCTTTCCCGTAATTTTGGCAAAGAAGCTGCCCTTACCTGTGGCATTGATCATGCCCTTGGTGCTGCTGTTATCCCCATTGATGCAGACCTGCAAGACCCGCCAGAACTGATTTTGGAGATGATCAAGCTGTGGCAGCAAGGGTTTGAGCTGGTTTTGGCACAGCGTGTTGATCGCTCGGCTGATTCATTATTAAAGCGTAAAACTGCCAAATGGTTTTACAGCCTGCATAACCTGCTGGCTGATTCTGAAATCCCCCCCAATGTGGGGGATTTTCGCTTGATGGATCGCAAGGTGGTAGAAGCATTGAAAACACTGCCTGAGCGACGGCGTTTTATGAAAGGGCTTTTTGCCTGGGTGGGATTTCGTCAGGCGGTCATTCCCTATATCCGTGAAGTGCGCAATGCCGGCAGCAGCAAGTTTTCCGGCTGGCGGCTTTGGAACCTTGCCCTGGAAGGGATCACTTCCTTTTCCACCATGCCGCTGCGGGTATGGACCTATTTGGGGCTGATAATTGCCCTGCTTTCCTTTCTGTACGGTGCTTTTATAATCGGTTGGGTACTGCTGGAGGGGCGAGATATACCTGGTTATGCTTCACTGATTACAGTGGTGCTGTTTCTGGGTGGCGTGCAGCTAATCGGACTTGGGGTGCTGGGGGAATATCTGGGGCGTATCTACACCGAAACCAAACAGCGGCCAATTTATATTGTGCGGGAAAAATACAGCAATGAACCCTGAGCTGTACCGGCAGATGGCAAAACTGCAGGCTGATCACTGGTGGTTTGTGGCACGTCGCAAAGTGCTGGCTGCCATTATCCGCAGTTTGCAGCTGCCACAGCAAGCCGACATACTGGAAATAGGCTGCGGTACCGGCGGTAATCTGACCATGCTTGCCACCTTTGGGCAGATACAGGCAATGGAGTACGATAACTACGCGCGGCAGGAAGCGATCAGACAAACAGGGATAAAGGTGGCTGCCGGCGGTTTGCCCGAACCGATTCCCTTTGCAGCCCACAGTTTTGATCTGGTTTGCCTGCTGGATGTGCTTGAACATATCGAAGATGACAAGACCGCACTATTAAGAGCCGGACAACTTCTGAAACCAGGGGGCAGACTGCTGGTTACAGTGCCGGCCTACAACTGGCTCTGGTCAGCCCATGATACAGCCCACCACCATCGGCGTCGCTACACAGCCAACAGATTGCAACAGCTCGCAGCTGCAGCAGGTCTTGATGTTATCCGCAGCGGTTACTTCAACAGCCTGTTGTTTCCGTTGATCGCTTTGACACGTACCTGCAAAAAGCTCACCAACAGCACCTCAGACTCGGATGCAACCATGCCACCACCATTGATCAACAATCTGCTGCAAAGCATCTTTGCTGCTGAACAGCATCTGGCAGGTTACAGACTTTTACCGTTTGGCACATCAGCGACAGTGATTTTATCTGCCCCTTCTCCTTGCCATAGTGGTGAATGTATTCGCCCACGTGAAAAGCGAACAAAAAAGGGCGGTTAAAAACCGCCCCTACCTGCATCCAACTGTTTTTGTTATAAGCTTTTAAAACCGGCTTAATGATGCACTGCTGTGGCATTGAACTTCATGCCCAGGGCAGACATGACCTTGAGGATGACCTGGTCAAGTAATAATGGACAGTTTGTTAAGCCACTTTTTTCTGATGATACTTGTCCTCATATTCTCGTGGGCTGACATTTCCTAAATATGAATGTCGCCTTTTGCTGTTGTAAAACATCTCGATGTAGTCAGTGATATCTTTTCTGGCATCATCTTTGGTTTTGTACTTTGCAAAAAATA